>NZ_JBMDJH010000003.1:0-413848 GCF_057809085.1 Acidovorax sp. FG48
GGATGCGCCGAGGAGCGCAGGGTTTGGCGGATCAGGGCTCGCGATTGTCTGAGCGAAGCGAGTTCGAGCGAGACCCCGCCAAACCCGAGCACCGCAGGTTGCCCCGGCGCGCAGCGGCGGGGACGCAGACAGTGGGGTCGCCCTTTCTTTGGTTCCTTTCTTTCGGCTACGCGAAAGAAAGGGACTCGCCTGCCGGGCGACTCCCGGCCTCCGCCCTCAAAGAAGGCAAGCCATTCGATGCGCGCAAACCCACAGACTCAGCACGCGCAACAGATGCATGAAGCCGTCAACTTCCGCCGGCGATCTCCCGTCCCGTAACTAGGAAAACACTATAAAAATCATAGCTGCCAAGCCATGGAACACCAGCGCATCCAGCCAAAAACACCCAAAACTCACCCCGCAGGCAGCCGCATCCCCACCCGCAACCCCTTCGGCACCACCCCCTCCGCCACGGTCCGCCCCCCGTGCCGCAGCGCGATCTCTTCCACGATCGACAGCCCCAGCCCACACCCCCCCGCCTTGTCCGACCCGCGCCAAAACCGCGCAAACAAATCGCCCAGGTGCTCGGCCGGTACGCCCGGCCCGTCGTCCTCCACCACCAACAGTGCCCAGTGCCCGGGCTCCTCGTGGCCCACGCGCACCGTCACCGTGGCGCCGGGGCCTGCGTAGTGCAGTGCGTTGTCGATGAGGTTGTTCAACGCCTCGCGCAGCAGCAGCGGGTGGCCCTGCGCTGGCAGGTGGTCCACGCCTTCGTAGCCCAGGTCCATGCCCTGGGCCAGGGCGCGGGCGGCCCATTCGCGGGCTACCTCGCGGGCCAGGGCGGCGAGGTCGATGGACTGCATCTCCACGTTCGACTCCGAGCGCGCCAGCTGCAGCAGCTGGTGCACCAAGTGGGCGCTGCGTTGCGCGGCCGACAGCACCTTTTGCAGGCGGGCCTGCACTGCGGGTTCGTGGCTTTCGTGCAGGGCCAGCTCGGTCTGGCCGATCAGGCCGGCGAGCGGCGTGCGCAGCTGGTGGGCGGCGTCGTTCAGAAAACGCTTTTCCTTTTGCTGACCACGCGCCACGGTCTCCAGCAGGCGGTTGATGGTGGTGGCCAGCGAATGCACTTCCTGCGGGGCAGAGGTGAGCTCGATGGGTGGCAGCGGCGTGGTGCCTGTGTGCGGCTGTGCGCCGGCACGTTCAATTTGCGCCTCCAGGCGCTTGAGGGGTTGCAGGCCGCGCAGCACGCCGGCGTACACCACGGCGCTCAGGGCCAGGCCCATCAGGCCCATGGGGAACACCATGCGCTCCAGCAGCTCCTGCGCAATGCGCTCGCGCACCGTGAGGCTCTGGGCCACCTGCACGCGCAGGCGCTGGCGGGTGGAGGCGGTGCCGTAGTCCACGTCCAGCAAGGCCACGCGCACCGGTTTGTCGTCCACCCGCGCCTGGTACAAAAACGCCTCGCCCACCGCCACATCGACTTGGGCGGGCGGTGCTGGCAGCTGCGCGTTGCCCAGCAGAAAGCGGCCGGGTGGGGACGACACCATGTAGGTGATGCGGTCGGCTGGGTCCTGCTCCAGGATGTCCTGCGCGGCCTTCGGAAAGTCCACCAGCAGCCCATCGCCAATCGGCTTGATCTGCCGCGCCAGCGCACGCACCGACTGGGTCAGCGTCTGGTCAATGCCCTTCTCGCCGTTCTGCAGCGCAATGCGCCACGCCAGAAACCCACCCGACAGCCACAGCACCAGCTGCGGCAGCAGCAGCCACAGCAGCAGCTTGCGTTGAAGAGAAACACCCGGGACGTGACGCATGGATGGCCGTAAAAATTAAACGGCGCGCGTCTTGCAACTGGCGCGACCAAGGCCAGTGCCGCCGCGCAAGGGCCGCCCCGCCGCGCTGGCGGCGTCCCCCCCACGGGGGGAAGATGCGCAGCATCTCAGGGGGGGCTTCATGGCTTATTCAGCATGTACCCCAGCCCCCGGATATTGCGGATCACCAGGTTGGACTGGTCGAGCTTCTTGCGCAGGCGGTGCACATACACCTCCAGCGCGTTGGAGTTCAGCGGGGCGGCGGTCTGGCCGGGTTCGGGCGGGCTGGCGCGCCAGGCGGCCAGCACGTCGTCGCGGGTGACGACTTCGCCGCAGCGGTGGGCCAGCAGCTCCAGCAGCTCCCACTCGCGCTGGGTCAGCTCCAGCAGGTCGCCGTTCAGCGCGGCGGAATGGCTGGCGTGGTCCAGCACCAGCGGGCCGATGGTGGTGTTGGCAACGCCCGCCGCGCTGCTGGCCTGGGTGAAGGCGGGCTGGCGTGCGCGGCGCAGCATGGCCTGCAGGCGGGCCTGCAGCTCCTGCATGTTGAAGGGCTTGGTGATGTAGTCGTCGGCCCCGGCGTTCAGGCCCAGCACGCGGTCATCGACGCCGTCGCGGGCGGTGAGGATCAGCACGGGCAGGCCGGCAATGTGCGCGCGGGCCCAGGTCAGCAGTTCCATGCCGTCGGCGCCGGGCAGGCCCAGGTCCAGGATGATGCCGTCCACTGCCTGCGTCTGCAAAAGTGCCATGGCCTGCGCCACGCTGCTGGCGGTGCAGACGCTGTAATCGAGTTGCTTGAGCTGGCCGGTGAGAGCGTCGAGCAGGAGGGCGTCGTCTTCGACAATCAGTATCGTGGCCATGGATTGAGCATAACAAAGGCCCCCGCAACGGCCCCGCTGTGGGGCCGCTGCGACTCTCAGGGAAAGCCCTGAGAATTAAATTAATTATTGTAATTAAAGTACCGACTGCGCTGAACGGCACCGGTATCACGGCGCAGCAACGGATTCTGGAAAACAACGTCGAGGAGACAAGGGTATGTGGAAGATGACAAAGATCGCCGCACTGGCGGTGGGCCTGGCGGCCGCGATGTCTGCCAGCGCAGGGGAGGTCGAGGTCCTGCACTACTGGACATCGGGCGGCGAGGCCAAGTCGGCCGCCGAGCTCAAGAAGATCATGCAGTCCAAGGGCCATACCTGGCGCGACTTTGCCGTGGCCGGCGGCGGTGGCGACAGCGCCATGACGGTGCTCAAGAGCCGCGTGATCTCTGGCAACCCGCCCTCGGCCGCCCAGGTCAAGGGCCCGGCCATCCAGGAATGGGCGTCCGAAGGCGTGCTGGCCAATGTCGATGCGCTGGCCAAGACCGAGAAGTGGGACGATGTGCTGCCCAAGGTGGTCGCCGACGTGATGAAGTACAAGGGCAGCTACGTGGCCGCCCCCGTCAACGTGCACCGCGTGAACTGGCTGTGGGCCAGCTCCGATGCGCTCAAGAAGGCGGGCGTGGCCAGCATGCCCAAGACCTGGGACGAATTCTTTGCCGCCGCCGACAAGCTCAAGGCCGCAGGCCTGATCCCGGTGGCGCATGGTGGCCAGAACTGGCAGGACTTCACGACCTTTGAATCCGTGGTGCTGGGCGTGGGCGGTGCCAAGTTCTACCAGGACGCGCTGGTCAAGCTGGACGACAAGGCCATCAACAGCGACACCATGAAGAAGTCGCTGGAGACCTTCCGCCGCATCAAGACCTATACCGACCCCGGCGCTCCCGGCCGCGACTGGAACCTGGCCACGGCCATGCTCATCCAGGGCAAGGCGGGCTTTCAGCTGATGGGCGACTGGGCCAAGGGCGAGTTCATCGCCGCCAACAAGGCGCCGGGCAAGGACTTCCAGTGCGCAGCGGCACCGGGCACGGCCAACGCGTTCACCTTCAACGTGGACTCGTTCATCCTGTTCAAGCTCAAGGACGCAGCAGCACAGAAGGCGCAGAGCGACCTGGCCAGCTCCATCATGAGCCCTGAGTTCCAGGAGGTGTTCAACCTCAACAAGGGCTCGATCCCTGTGCGCACCGGACAGAAGATGGACAAGTTTGACGACTGCGCCAAGCTGTCCAGCAAAGACTTTGCCGACACTGCCAAGAGCGGTGGCCTGGTGCCCAGCGTGGCCCATGGCATGGCGATTGCGCCTGCCACCGAAGGGGCGATCAAGGATGTCGTCAGCCAGTTCTGGAACGACGACAAGGTGAGCGTCGCCGACGCCATGAAGAAGATCGCGGCCGCCGCGAAGACCAAGTAAGCCGTGTACGACACACGTACCTACACGCACTAAAACCAACCCCAGAGGGATCCCATCATGAAGACAAGAAACCGCCTCACGGCGGTGGCTTTGGCCGCCGCATGCGCGAATGGCGCCTTTGCTATGGACGTAGCAGGCTTTGAGTTCAACGGCTACTCCCGCGGTGGCCCGGTGTTCAACCACTCCGACGGTGTCAAGGGCAACCTGACGCTGGGCGGCGAGCTGCAGAAGTACCGCCTGGGCAACGAGGGTGACAACGGCATCGAAGTCAACTTTGCCAAGGGCTTCGAGGCCGGCGGCATCAACTGGAAGGTGAACTACATGCCCGCCAAGTGGGGCAGTGGCGACATCAGCACCGAACAGGCGTTTGTGGAAATGAGCGGCTTCTCGTTCTCGCCCGAGGCCAAGTTCTGGGTGGGCCAGCGCCGCCTGCGGATTCAGGACGTGCACATCGTCGACTACTTCCTGCTGAACTACGGCGACAACGTCGGCGCCGGCGTGACCGACGTGCCTGTGGGCGGCATGAAGCTGGGCGTGGGCGTGTTCTCCGGCGACAAGTTTGACGGCGGCCTGCCCAACAACGTGAAGGCACACCGCATCAACGCCGACCTGTCTGACATCAACACCAACCCCGGCGGCAAGCTGCGGGTGCTGCTGACGGCCGTGGGGGGCAAGAACCAGGTGGGCGGTGGCTCGGGCTCTGGCATTTCGTTGATGCACACGCAGAAGGAGTTCCTGCTGCCCAGCATCACCAACACGCTGTACCTGCAGACATCGCGTGGCCATGCCCGTATCGACGGGGAGTTTGAGGCCATCGAGGGCACCAGCGCAGGCAAGCGCGCCACCCGCATCGCCGACTCCATCAATTGGCAAAGCGGCCCGTTTGGCGGCCAGGCCCTCATTGGCTACCAGACCAACAAGGCTGACCTGACCGGCGTGGAGACCAAGGACTTCTCGCTGGGCGGCCGTGGCTCGTACGCGTTCACCAAGAACTTCAAGGGCCTGGTGGAACTGTCCACCACCACCCGCAAGGGCAGTGGTCCGGACCAGCGCCTGTCCAAGGTCACGCTGGCGGGTGCCCTGGCACTGAATGAAGACTTCTGGTCGCGCCCCGAGCTGCGTCTGTATGTGACCAAGGCCAACTGGAACCAGGCGGCGGCGGTGGCCAACGCAGGCACCTTTGGCGCCAATGGCAAGACCTCGCGCACGCTGGTGGGCGTGCAGTACGAGGTGTGGTGGTAAGAACCTGCTCAAGATCTTTTCGGGGTCGCACAAGTACCTTGCCGGGATGGGGTGCAAGGCGCGGTGCGCAGCCAATAGCCCGTGCTATTGGCAAGCGCCGCAACGCCGCAGACCGCCCGGCAAGGCACTTGCCCGAAGGGTTGGAGTGAAATCGGGCGATTGGACGCCCCGGCTGCTTGCATGGGCATGAGCCCATGCGGCGCACCCGAAGCATCCACTCATCCCGATTGCACTCCAATGCGATCCCCGAACAGATTTTGAACAGGTTCTAAGTGAGTGAGTAGCGAGTGAGTTTGAGGTAAACACTTTGTTCATTGGGGGGTGCTCTGAGCGCACCCCCCTTTTTTCATGTGACACAAAGTGGATGTGTGAATGAGTGAAACGGTGGTTGAGTGATTGATCGAGACACCGCGTACAGCGCCTACCGCGCACGCAGCGTGTGCAGTGCTTACGCAAGAGAGATTCGCAAGCAATGAAGAATTCCTTTGAAACCTGGCTGCCCAGGCTGGTGGTGACCCCGGCGTTTGTGCTGGGTTTTGCCTTCATCTATGGCCTCATGGTGTGGAACGGCGTGCTCAGCCTCACCGCATCGCGCATGCTGCCCAACTACGAATGGGCGGGCCTAGCGCAGTACGAGCGCCTGTGGGAGATGGACCGCTGGTGGGTGGCCCTGAAGAACCTGGGCATTTTTGGCGTGGGTTACGTGGGTGGCTCGCTGGTGATTGGTGTGGTGCTGGCCGTGTTGCTGGACCAGAAGATCCGCGCCGAGGGCGCGCTGCGCACCATCTATCTGTACCCCATGGCGCTGTCGTTCGTGGTGACCGGCACGGCCTGGAAGTGGCTGCTGAACCCCGGTCTGGGCATCGAAAAGATGGTGCGCGACTTGGGCTTCACGAACTTTGAGTTTGGCTGGCTGGTGGACACCGAGATGGCCATCTACTGCGTGGTCATCGCAGGCATCTGGCAAAGCGCCGGGTTTGCCATGGCGCTGTTCCTGGCCGGGCTGCGCGGCATTGACGACAGCATCATCAAGGCCGCGCAGGTCGATGGTGCTTCGCTGCCGCGCATCTACTGGCGCATCGTGCTGCCCGCGCTGCGGCCGGTGTTCTTCTCCACGCTCATGGTGCTGTCGCACCTGGCCATCAAGAGCTTTGATTTGGTGATGGCGCTGACGGCGGGCGGCCCCGGTTTTGCCACCGATGTGCCCGCCACCTTCATGTACACCATGTCGTTCTCGCGCGGGCAAATTGGTCTGGGCGCGGCCAGCGCCACCATGATGCTGGCCACCGTCGCGGCCCTGGTGATTCCTTACCTTTACAGCGAACTGCGGACCAAAGCCCATGACCGCTAAGCCCTCCTTGTTCCCTTCTGTGGGCCGCCTGCTGGTCTACACGGTGCTGGCCCTGGCCACCGCCTTCTTTCTGCTGCCGCTGTACGCGATGCTCGTCACCTCGTTCAAAGACGCCGAGGAGATCCGCAGCACCTCGCTGCTGGCACTGCCCGCCGCGCTCAACTGGTCGGCCTGGGGCACGGCATGGTCCAGCGCCTGCACGGGGGTGGACTGCAACGGCTTGCGCCCCTTCTTCTGGAACTCGGTGGCCATGGCCGTGCCAGCGGTGCTCATCTCTACCGTGTGGGGCGCGCTCAACGGCTATGTTCTGAGCCTGTGGAAGTTTCGCGGCAGCGACACGCTGTTTGGCCTGCTGCTGTTTGGCGTGTTCATGCCCTTCCAGGTCGTACTGCTGCCCATGAGCCAGGTGCTGGGCTGGCTGGGGCTGTCCAGCTCCATCACCGGGCTGGTGCTGGTGCACTGCCTGGCCGGGCTGGCGGGTACCACGCTGTTCTTTCGCAACTACTACGCGGCCATCCCCAAGGAGCTGGTGAATGCGGCACGCATGGACGGCGCCAGCTTCTGGCAGATCTTCTGGCGCATCGTGCTGCCGCTGTCCACGCCCATCGTGATGGTCACGCTGATCTGGCAGTTCACCAACATCTGGAACGACTTTTTGTTCGGCGTGGTGTTCTCGGGCACGGAGTCCAAGCCCATCACCGTGGGGCTGAACAACCTGGCCAACACCAGCAGCAGCGTGAAGGCCTACAACGTGGACATGGCGGCCGCCATCATCGCCGGCCTGCCAACCATGGTGATCTACGTTCTCGCAGGCAAGTTTTTTGTGCGTGGCTTAACGGCTGGCGCAGTGAAGGGATAAATCATGGCTTCTTCATTGGATATCGCAGGTATCAACAAGCGCTTTGGCAAGGGCGACAAGAGCGTGGAAGTGCTGCGCAAGGTGGACATCCACGTCGCGCCCGGTGAGTTCCTTATCCTGGTCGGCCCCTCGGGCTGCGGCAAGTCCACGCTGCTCAACATCATTGCGGGGCTGGACGAGCCCACCGAGGGCGAGATCCGCATTGGCGGCAAGAACGTGGTGGGCATGCCCCCGCGCGACCGCGACATCGCCATGGTGTTCCAGAGCTATGCGCTGTACCCCACCCTGAGCGTGGCCGACAACATCGGCTTTGCGCTGGAGATGCGCAAGATGCCCAAGGCCGAGCGCCAAAAGCGCATCGACGAAGTGGCCGCCATGCTGCAGATCAGCCACCTGCTGGACCGCCGGCCCAGCCAACTCTCGGGCGGACAGCGCCAGCGTGTGGCCATGGGCCGGGCGCTGGCGCGCCAGCCGCAGTTGTTCCTGTTTGACGAGCCGCTGTCCAACCTGGACGCCAAGCTGCGCGTAGAGATGCGCGCCGAGATCAAGCGCCTGCACCAGGCCAGCGGTATCACCAGCGTGTACGTCACGCACGACCAGGTGGAGGCGATGACGCTGGGCTCGCGCATCGCGGTGATGAAGGGCGGCGTGGTGCAGCAGCTGGGCACACCGGACGACATCTATAACCGCCCGGCCAACACCTATGTGGCCACCTTCATCGGCTCGCCCACCATGAACCTGCTGCGCGGTACGGCCACGGGCGGGCAGTTTGGCATTCAGGGTGCGGCGCTGAACCTGGCCGCTCCCGCCAGTGCCAACGAGGTGCTGCTGGGCGTGCGTCCCGAGCACCTGGTGATTCAGGAGACCGCTCCCTGGCGCGGCCGCGTCAGTGTGGTGGAGCCCACGGGACCTGACACCTATGTGATGGTGGACACCGCCGCAGGCAGCGTCACGCTGCGCACCGACGCCCAGACCCGCGTGCAGCCCGGCGACGCCGTGGGCCTGGCGGTAGAACCCGCCAACGCCCACTGGTTTGACGCCAGCAGCGAGAATCGGCTGGCGTGAGCCGCGCGGCGTATGCGCCGCCCGGTCGTTGCATGTAGTGTGCTGTCCCGCAAATATCTGCACATGAAATCGCGTCCTCACCCCCAGGGCTGCGTTGCAAATCCTCGCGATAGCTACGGCTATCACTGCGGTTTGCGCCTTGCCCTGGGCGCGATGCCATCGATTTCATTTCTTGCAGCTATTTACGGGAAAGCACACTGGTTGCTATTGAAACAATAGCTGCTAGCGCATGTTCTACTAGCGCTAGCAACTGTTTTTGCTTAAAAACATCGCATGACACCCCTGCGCCTGCTGGCCGACATCGGCGGCACCAACATTCGCCTGGCCTGGCAAGACCAGCCCGATGGCCCCCTGCACGACACCCGTGTGTTGCCCTGCGCACAGTTCCCCACAGTGGATGCTGCCCTGTCGGCCTACCTGGCCGAGGTGAACATCGCTACGCCCCGCGAGGCGGCGTTTGGCATCGCCAACCCGGTCACGGGCGACGCGATCCGCATGACCAACCACAGCTGGAGCTTTTCGCAGCGCGCCGTGCGCGAGGCGTTTGGGTTTGAGCGGCTGGTGGTTATCAACGACTTCACCGCGCTCGCGCTGGCGCTGCCCCTGCTCACGTCCGCGCAACTGCGCCCCGTGGGCGGTGGCGAGGCCGTGCCGGGCGCCGCGATTGCGCTGCTGGGCCCGGGCACGGGCCTGGGCGTGTCCGGCCTGGTGTTTCCGCCCGGCTCCAGCCTGGGCGTGCCGCTGTCGGGCGAGGGCGGCCATGTCACGCTGGCCGCGCAGACCCAGCGCGAATTCGATGTGCTGGGCATCCTGCAAGAGCGCTACGGCCACGTGTCGGCCGAACGCGCCGTGTGTGGCGCCGGGCTGGTGGACCTGTACCACGCGCTGCGGCGGCTGGCCCAGCGCGGCGGCAAGGAGGTCAGCTCGGCCGCGCAGGTGACCGAGCTGGCCCTGCAAGCCAACGACCCGTTGGCGCTGGAGGCGCTGGAGCTGTTCTGCGGCTTCTTGGGCAGCGTGGCGGGCAATCTTGCGCTCACGCTCGGCGCGCGCGGCGGCGTGTTCATCGGCGGCGGCATGGTGCCGCGCCTGGGCACGTGGTTTGACCAGTCGCCGTTCCGCGCACGGTTTGAATCCAAGGGGCGGTTCCAGTCTTACCTGGCGACGATTCCCTGCTGGGTGATTGACCCCAGCGCCACACCCGCGCTGTTTGGCGCATCGCGTGCGCTGGACATTGCGGGCTCGGATGCATGAGCAGCGACAGCGCACCACCGCCCACGCTGCGGCCCATCGGCGTGCACCATGTGGCCGTCATTGCCAGCGACTACGCCCGCTCCCGCCGCTTCTACACCGAGGTGCTGGGCCTGCAGGTGGTGCACGAGCACTACCGCGCCGAGCGGCAGTCGTACAAGCTGGACCTGCAACTGCCCGATGGCACACAGGTAGAGCTGTTTTCGTTTCCGAACCCTCCTGCACGCCCGTCGTACCCCGAGGCCTGCGGTCTGCGCCATCTGGCCCTGCGCGTCGCCGACATGCAGGCCAGCGTAGCTGCCTTGGCCGCCCATGGCGTGGCCGTGGAGCCAGTGCGCACGGACCCGTTCACGGGCGCACTGTTCACTTTTTTTGCTGACCCGGATGGGTTGCCGATCGAGCTGGTGGAAGAGGGCAGGGCGCGGTAACCTGCACATCGCTGTAACGCCACAGCAACACGGAGTGGCCATTGCGCAGGCGCAGAGAGTGCGAACCTGCCTCCTGGATGCGGCCCTATTTCAACCACGCCTTGACGCGCGCCGACAACGCCTCGGTGCTGATCCCATAGCGGTCGTGCAGCGTGGGCAAAGCCCCCGCATCCAGGTAGGCATCGGGCAGCCCCGCCAGGCGGAACCGCGCGGGCTGCACGCTGTTTTGCAGCAGCGCGCTGGCCACGGCCTCGCCCAGGCCTCCGACCACCGAGTGGTTCTCCGCCACCACCACTAGGCGCGGCTTGCGCTGCACCTCGGCCAGGATGGTTGTTACATCGAGTGGCTTGATGGTGGGGCAGTGCAGCACGCCCACGCCAATGCGGTCGGTCTGCAGCGCCTTGGCCACCTCGAGCGCTCGCATGGTCAGGAAGCCGCTGGAGATGATGAGCACCTCGTCGCCATCCAACAAGCGCTTGGCCTTGCCCAGCTCGAACTGGTAGTCGTACTCGTCCAGCACCAGCGGCACATTGCCACGCAGCAGGCGCATGTAGACGGGGCCGTTGTGCGCGGCCATTTGTGGCACGGCCTGCTCGATGTCGAGGGCATCGCAGGGGTCGATGATGGTCAGGCCCGGGATGCCACGCATCATCGCCAGGTCTTCGGTGGCCTGGTGGCTGGGGCCGTAGCCGGTGGTCAGACCGGGCAGCGCGCAGCACATCTTCACGTTCAGGTTTTCTTCGGCGATCACCTGGTGGATGAAGTCGTACGCACGGCGTGTGCCAAACACGGCGTAGGTGGTGGCAAAAGGAATCAGGCCTTCCTTGGCCATGCCGCCCGCCGCGCCCATCAGCAGCTGTTCGGCCATGCCCATCTGGTAGAAGCGCTCGGGGTAGGCCTGCGCAAACAGGTGCAGGTCGGTGTACTTGGCCAGGTCGGCGGTCATGCCCACGATCTCGGGGCGGGTGGCGGCCAGTTCGACCAGGGCCTTGCCAAACGGTGCGGCCTTGACGCGCTGCCCTTCGCCCGCAATGGAGGCGATCATGGCGGAGGTGGTCAGGCGCGGTTTTTTCTCGGCAACGGTGTTCATGCGGCGACTCCTTCGGGGGCGTTCTGGTCGAGGATGGCGAGGGCCTGCTGCCACTCGGGCGGATCGACGCGGATGAAGTGGTTCTTGTCACGCGTCTCCAGGAAGGGCACGCCCTTGCCCATCAGCGTGTTGAACAGGATCACACGCGGCTTGGGCTCCGCCAGATGGCGGGCGGTGTCAAAGGCCGCCAGCACTGCAGCCAGGTCATTGCCATCAACACGCTGCACATGCCAGCCAAAGGCCAGCCACTTGTCGGCCAGCGGCTCGAAGCCCAGCACCTGGCTGCTGGGGCCATCGGCCTGCTGGTTGTTGATGTCCACCAGGCAGATCAGGTTGTCGAGCTGGTGGTGGGCGGCTGACATCGCGGCCTCCCAGGTCGAGCCTTCGTCCAGCTCGCCGTCGCTCATGGAGTTGTAGACGAAGGCGGGGTTTTTCTTCTGCTTGAGGCCCAGCGCCATGCCCACACCGATCACCAGGCCCTGGCCCAGCGAGCCGCCCGAGATTTCCATGCCCGGTGTGTACGTGGCCATACCGCTCATGGGCAGGCGGCTGTCGTCGCTGCCGTAGGTTTCGAGTTCGTCCTGCGGAATCACGCCGGCTTCGATCAGCGCTGCATAGTGGGCGATGGCGTAGTGGCCGTGCGAGAGCAGAAAGCGGTCACGGCCCTCCCAGGTGGGGTCTTGGGGTTGCAGGTTCAGCGCGTGGCCGTAGGCCACGGCCAGCACGTCGGCCCAGCCCAGGGCCTGGCCGATGTAGCCCTGGCCCTGAACCTCACCCATGCGAACGGCGTAGCGGCGGATGCGATGGGCGCACCGGGCCAGCGCCTGCAGTTTGTCTGCGGCGGAAGTCATGGAGTTCTCCTGTGTGAAAGCGGGGAAGAAAAGCGGTCAGCGAAGGATCGACGCCGGTACGTAAGACACCAGCGCCAGCACCAGGAAGGCCACGAAGTAGAACGGCCCGAGCTCGCGCACCGTCTGGCCCACCTTGACCTTGGCCAGCGCGCTGGTGATGAACAGCGTGGTGCCCACGGGCGGGGTGTAGAGGCCCACGGCCAGGTTCACCACCATCATGATTCCCAGCTGCACCGGGTCCATGCCAATGCTTTCGGCCAGGGGCAGGAACACCGGGGTCAGCAGCAACACGGCGGCCGGCAGGTCGATGAACATGCCGATGAACAGCATCAGCAGGTTCATGATCAGGATCACGATCCAGCCCTGGCTCACGTTCTGCTGGATCCAGTGGGCCACACCCGTGGGCATCTGGTCATAGGTCAGCAGCCAGCCGATGGCGGCAGAGGCCATGATCACCAGCAGCACCACGCCGGTCGCCAGGCCCGCATGCACCACGGCATCGTTCAGGCGCTTGAGCGACAGGTCGCGGTACACCACTACCGATACCGCAGCGGCGTACAGCGTGGACAACACGGCCACCTCGGTGGGTGTGGCAATGCCAAAGCGCAGGAACAACACGATCAGCACCGGCAGCAGCAGCGCGGGCGACGAGTACAGCAGGTGCACGCGGAATTCACTCCAGTTGATGGGCGTGGTGTCGCGCGGGAAGTTGCGGCGCTTGCCAACCCACCAGCACATGAACATGAAGCCCACGCACATCAGGATGCCGGGCAGGATGCCCGCGACAAACAGTGCCGCGATGGAGGCATTGGCCGTCAGGGCGAACAGAATCATCGGGATCGAGGGCGGGATCAGGATGTCGATGGTGGCCGCTGCAGCCAGCGTGGCGGCAGAAAAAGCGGGCGGATAGCCCAGGCGCTTGTGCCAAGGAATCAGCAGCGAGCCGATGGCCGAGGCATCGGCCACGGCCGAACCCGACACGCCACCGAACAGCGTGGACGACAGCACGCCCACCTGCGCGGGCCCGCCGTGAAAGCGGCCGATCAGCGTGCTGAGCACACCCACCAGCGCTGCCCCCAGGCGGCCGCCCATCATGAGCGAGCCGGTGAGCATGAAGAACGGGATCGCGATCAGCGGAAAACTCTGCACCTGCGCCACCATCTGCTGCACCAGCAGATCGAGCGGCACGCGGTCGGAGGTGGCGGCGGCCGCCATGGCCGCGACCAGCAGCGCATGGGCAATGGGCATGGCCAGCACGGCCGCGCCGAGAAAGACAAAAAGAATGAGGGCGCTCATGGTGAGATCCTTGGCAGGGGTGGCGGGGCTTACCAGTGCGCCTCGGGCACGGCGGTCTCGGCATCGGGGGCGCTGGGCACCGGTGGCGTGGCCCAGGCGTTCCAGGCCGACTTGAGCGCCAGCAGCGCCAGCATCACCAGCCCACCCATCACGCAGCCATAGGTGAGCGACCCGGGTACCTGCAGGATGGGCGACTTCTCGTCGTGCACGATCTCCAGCATCTGAAAGGTGGCCCGGGCGAGCGTGCCGTACAGCGCTGCCACCACCAGCCAGCTGCCGATGGCCGCCCAGCGGCGCAGCGCGGGCGGTACGGCGTCCATCAGAAAGCTGGTGGTGATGTGGGCACCGTGCGCTGCCGCCAGCACTACGCCAGACATGACCAGCCACGGAAACAGCAGCTCCGGCACCTCATTGGCCCATTGCAGGCTGGTGCCGGTGGCGTAGCGCAACACGGTGTTGGCCACCAGGATGATGAAGATGACGGACGTGCTGATCCACAGCAGCACTCGGCATACGCCGACAACGGCCCATTCGATGAGGTTCATCGGGAGACTCCTTGGGCTGCAGGGCCGGGGCCCGTGCAGCGGCTTCGGGAAAATGAGGACAGGCGCCGCAGCGCCCCGAACGGTCAGCGCGCGGCGGCGATGACTTTCTTGAGGTACGGGCCGATGGGCGTGGTCAGCCACTTGGCGTCCACCGCAGCCGTGGCCTTGGCAAATGCGGCCTTGTCCACCGTGGTCACTTGCACGCCCTTGGCTTTGAGGTCGTCCAGCAGCTTGTCGTCGGCCTCTTGCGACATCTTGCGCTGCAGTGCCGTGGCCTCGGCAGCCGCTTCGGTCACGGCCTTGCGGTCCGCGTCGGACAGGCGGTCCCAGGTGCGCTTGCTCATGAGGAATGGCGTCATCTGGAACATGTGGCTCGTCAGTGCCAGGTGCTTTTGCACTTCGTACAGCTTGCTGGCGTGGATGTTGACCAGCGGGTTCTCCTGCCCATCGACCACGCCCTGCTGCAGCGCCACGTACAGCTCGGCAAACTTGATCTGCTGTGCCTCTGCACCCAGCGCCTGCATGATGTCCACCAGCACTGCGTCAGGCGGGGTGCGCATCTTCAAGCCCTTCATGTCTTCGACCTTGGTGATGGGGCGTTTGCTGTTGGTCATGTGGCGGATGCCGTTGTCCCAATAGCCCAGCACCACCATGCCCTTGTCGGCCGACTTCTGTGCCAGCTCCTGGCCCAGCGGGCCGTCCAGCAGCTTGAAGGCCTGCGCGGGGGTCGAGAACATGAATGGCATGCCGTAGGCGGCGTACTCGGGCACAGCCACCGACACGGCGCCTTGCGAGTTCGCCGTCATGTCCAGCGCGCCGGTGCGCACGGCCGTGACCATGGCGGCGTCGTCGCCCAGCTGGGCCGAGGGCGCCACCTGCACCTCGATGCGGCCTGCGGTCTTGGCCTTGAGGGTTTCGGCGAATTTGACAGCGGCCTCGTGGCGAGGATTGCCGGGGGCGGCACCATGGCCCAGCGTGAGCTTCATGGTCTGTGCCTGGGCGAGCCCGGGCAGTGCCACTGCCAAGGCGGCGGCTGCCAACAAGGTGCGGGTGAAGGTTTTGCGTTGCATGGTTTGTCTCCTGGTTTATGTTTGTTGAGAGGTAGTGCAGGCGGTCAGTGGATCAGCATGCCGCCGTTCACATCGAGCGTGATGCCGGTGCAGTAGGTCGATAGCGGGCTGGCCAGGAACACGCAGGCGCCGGCAATGTCATCGGCCCGGCCCAGGCGGGCCAGCGGAATGGTCTCCGCGATCTCGGCCTTCTTCTCTTCGGTGAGTTTGCCTTTGATGATGTCCGTGCCGATCAGCCCGGGCGTGATGCAGTTGACGCGGATGTTCTCGGGACCGAACTCGCGGGCCATGGCACGGGCCAGGCCCAGCACGCCCGCCTTGGCGGCCGAGTAGTGGGGCCCGCCCAGAATGCCGCCGCCGCGCTGGGCCGACACCGACGAGATGCAGATGATGGAGCCGCTTTGCTGCGCGCGCAGTGTGGGCAGCACGGCCTGGGACATGTACAGCGTGCCGCGCAGGCTGACGTTGAGAATGCGGTCGTAGTCGGCGCCGGTGATCTCCAGCGTCTTGACGGGCTGGGTGATGCCGGCGTTGTTGACCAGCGTGTCGATGCGGCCGAAATGCGCACGCACCTGGGCGGCAGCGGCTTCGCACGATGCCTTGTCGGTCACATCGGCCACCAGGCCCAGGTGGCCCTCGCCCAGCCGCGCGGCGGCGCCTGCGGGGTCGGCGGCTTCGAGGTCGAGGATGGCGACTTTGGCGCCTTGCTCGGCCATCAGGCGGGCGGTGGCAAACCCGAGGCCGTTGAGTCCCGCCCCGCCGGTAATGATGGCAACCTGGTCCTTGAGCAGCATGTGTTTTGTCTCCTGTGGTGTGAAGGTGCAGGAGACTTGCGCGCTGCCCGTGAGGGCGGCTGTCAAAGCGGTGTCTCCTGTTCTGGGAGCCGATTCTCAAAGCCGCTCAAGATGATGACAAGCGATGAATCATCAGCGTAAGATGACATTCCGTCATCTAACGTCAGGGTTCACCCCATGCCCACCTTGCCGCCCATTGCCAATCTGCAGGCCTTCGAGGCCGTGGCACGCCGCCGCAGCTTTGCGCTGGCAGCGGCGGAGCTGAACCTCACGGCCTCGGCCATCAGCCACCAGGTTTCGCGGCTGGAGGCGCAACTGGACATTCGCCTGTTCGAGCGCAGCGCCCACGGGGTGCGCCTGAGCCCTGCGGGCGAGCATTACCTGATGCATGTGGGGGCTGCGCTCAACGCCATTGCCACGGCCACCGACGATTTGCGGCATGGCATCCGCAACAGCCTGTATGTGCACACGGCACCCAGCATCGCCAGCCTGTGGCTCATGCCGCGCCTGCACCGCTTTGCACAGGCCTACCCAGAGATATCGCTCAACCTCTCAGCCGCCCACACGCCCAGCGATTTCGCGCTCGGCCAGGCCGACATCGACATCCGCTATGGCATTCCGCAGTGGGGCGATCTGGTGGTGGAGCCGCTGTTCGAGGAAGCGATCGTGCCGCTGGCCAGCCCGGCCTTCATCAAGGCGCACAAGCTCAAGCGCGCGGAACAGCTGCTGGACCTGCCGCTGATCCAGAGCAATGTGAGCATCGTGCAGTGGTCGGACTGGTTTGGCCGATTCACCAAGCTGCGGGCGCCCGACCGTTTCTCCCTGCGGTTTGACCGCGCCCAGATGTCGCTGGATGCCGCCACGCAGGGCCTGGGCGTGGCCTTGGAGAGCGCCGTCAACGCAGGCGGGCACTTGGCCGATGGCCGACTGAAGGCCCCGTTCGGCATGGACCAGGCTGTGGGGGTGAAGGCGCATTTTGCCGTCTACCCCGAGCGGCACGCCAAGCGTCCGGCGGTGGAGGCCTTCCTGTCGTGGCTGCACAGTGAGGCTGCGCAGACCTGAAGAAAACAAGGCCCAGCGACCGGGGCTGCGAATGTCTGCAGCCACCGGTGACAAGGCTCTCACATCTCCTCGCTCCAGCAATACCCGTCGCGCGCAATCATCGCGCTGGCGGCACGCGGGCCCCAGCTACCGGCGGGGTAGGGGCGCGGGCCTGCCGGGTCGTTCTTCCAGTACTGCAGGATGGGCTCTACCCAGCGCCAGGCTTCTTCCTGCTCGTCGCTGCGCACAAACAGGTTCAGGCGGCCCGCAATCACGTCGAGCAGCAAGCGTTCGTAGGCGCCCACGCGCTCGGTGCCAAAGCGCTGGTCAAAGTCCAGGTTCAGGTGCACCTGCGACAGCGCGGGTTCGGTCTGGTGCTGGGCGGCGCCCTGCGCCATCAGGTGCAGCTCCAGCCCGTCCTTGGGTTGCAGGTTGATCACCAGCCGGTTGGCGGCGCCTGCAGGCGTCTTGAAGATGGGGTGGGGCACGGGCCGGAAGTTGATGACGATGTGCGCGTCGCGCCCCGCCAGCCGCTTGCCAGTGCGGATGTAGAACGGCACGCCCGCCCAGCGCCAGTTGCTGATCTCGGTGCGCAGCGCCACAAAGGTCTCGGTGGTGCTGCTGGCGGCCACGCCCTTTTCTTGCGCGTAGCCGGGCACGGGCTGGCCCTGGTGGTTGCCGGCCGCGTACTGCCCACGGATCACATGCTGACCGATGGTCTCCAGCGTCCAGGGCTTGAGCGACTGCAGCACCTTGAGCTTTTCGTCGCGGATGGCGTTGGCGCTGGAGTTGATGGGCGGCTCCATGCCGATGGCGCACAGCAGCTGCAGCGCATGGTTTTGCACCATGTCGCGCAGCGCGCCGGTTTGGTCATAGAACGCGCCGCGCGACTCCACGCCCAGCTCTTCGGCAATCGTGATCTGGATGTTGGCAATCGTCTCGCGGCGCCACAGGGGTTCGAACAGCGCGTTGCCAAAGCGCAGCGCAAACAGGTTCTGCACCGAGGGCTTGCCCAGGTAGTGGTCGATGCGGAAGACCTGTTCTTCCTTGAGCACGCGACGCAGAGTGTCGTTGATGGCCTGGTTGGACTGCAGGTCGTGGCCCAGGGGCTTTTCCAGCACCACGCGGGTGGTGGGGCCGTTCAGGCCCACGGCGGCGATCTGCTCGCACACGTTGGTGAACAGGCTGGGCGCGGTCGCCACGTACATCACCACCGAGTCGGCGCCGCGCGCTTTCAGTGTCTCGGCCAGGCGCTCGTAGTCCTGGGTTTTGGACAGGTCCATGCGCAGGTAATGCAGCAGTGCCGCGAAGCGTGCAAACTCGTCCGGGCTGGGGCGCTTGGCCAGTTCCACGCTGTCGAACCGCGACTGGATCAGGCTGCGGTATTGTTCGTCGCTCAGGTCGTCGCGTGCGACCGCGATGATGCGCCCCCCCTCAGGCAGCGTGCCATGTCGGAATGCCTGAAACAATGCGGGCATGAGCTTGCGCCAGGCAAGGTCGCCGGTGCCGCCGAACAGGACGAGGTCAAAACTCATGGTGTCTCCGTGATGGGGTGGTTCGTTTTGTTGCGTGAGATTGTAATCACGTTACATGATTTTCCAAAGAATGCTGCCTTGTTACTACTGCGTGTAACTCAAAAGAACCTGCCAATAAGCCATTTGATTGTGTAATCAAGTTACTATCTCGGCGCTTTTCACCCTACCTGTTTGATGACCATGCCCCTCCGTTGCGACCAGTCTGCGCTGTGGCCCCAGTTGGCCGCCCACTACGCCTCCCATGGCCAGCACCTGGACATGCGCCAGGCGTTTGCGCAGGACGCCCAGCGGTTTGCCGCCTTCAGCCAGTCGGCCCCGCATGTGTTTGCCGACCTGTCCAAGAACCTGTGGGACCGCGATACCGAAGCGTTGCTGCTGGACCTGGCCCGCGACTGCGGCCTGGTGCAACACCGCGATGCGATGTTTGCTGGCGAGGCCATCAACACCACCGAAAACCGCGCCGTGCTGCACACGCTGCTGCGCCGCCCTGCAGGCGTGGCCCTGCCCGGTGATGTGCCCGAGACCGCGCAGCGCCTGGCCGATGTGCACCACACGCTTGACGCCATGCTGCAGTACGCCGAGCGGGTGCGCAGCGACGCAGCCATCACCGACGTGGTGAACATCGGCATCGGCGGGTCGGACCTGGGCCCGCACATGGCCGTGCGTGCGCTGGAAGAGTTCCGCATCCCCGGCAAGCGCTTTCACTTTGTGTCGAACGTGGACGGGTACGAGCTGCACCATGTGCTCAAGGGCCTGCGGCCCGAGAGCACGCTGTTCCTGGTCGCGTCCAAAACCTTCACCACGGCCGAGACCATGACCAACGCGCGCTCGGCGCTCGCGTGGTTTGCTGCCCAGGGCGGTCGCGATGTAGCCCGCCACTTTGCGGCGCTCACCACCAACATCGAAGCCGCTGGCGCCTTGGGCATCACCACCACCTTCGGTTTCTGGGACTGGGTGGGCGGCCGTTACTCGCTGTGGTCGGCCATTGGCCTGCCGATCGCCATCGCGATTGGTGCGCAGGGGTTCCGCGACTTCCTCGCGGGCGCGCATGCCATGGACGAGCATTTCCGCACCGCGCCGCTGGCGCAGAACCTGCCCGTGCGCCTGGGCCTGCTCGATGTCTGGTACCGCAACTTCCACGGCTTCACCAGCCGCTGCATCGCGCCGTACCACGCGGCGCTGGGCCGCTACTCGGCCTACCTGCAGCAGCTGGAGATGGAAAGCAATGGCAAGCGCGTGGCACAAGACGGCAGCACGCTGGCGTGCGTGACGTCGCCCGTGCTGTGGGGCGAGCCCGGCACCAATGGTCAGCACGCGTTCTTTCAGATGCTGCACCAGGGCGCCGACGTGCTGCCGCTGGAGATTGTGGCCGTGCGCAAGGCATCACACCCGCTGCCGGGCCACCAGCAAAAGCTGCTGGCCAACGCGCTGGCGCAAACGCAGGCGCTGATGGTGGGCAAGGCCAGCGACGACGGGCACCGGCACTTTCCCGGCAACCGCCCCAGCACGCTAATGCTGCTCGACTCCCTTACCCCCACCTCGTTGGGCGCATTGATTGCGCTGCAGGAGCACCGCGTGTTTGTGAGCGGCAGCCTGTGGGGCATCAACAGCTTTGACCAATGGGGTGTGGAGCTGGGCAAGGTGCTGGCCAAGGACATCGAGGCGCGCCTGGAGAGCGGTGATGTGGCCGGACTCGATGGCTCCACGGCGGGCCTGCTGGGCCTGCTGCGCAACGCGGCCTGACCTTCACGGCACCGCACCGTCCTCGGGGTAGCGCGGGCACGAGACCAGGCGCCCCACCGGCAGAAACCAGCGCGGTTTCTTGCCCACAGCCCACAGATCAGGAGACACATGCCATGGCGATTCCGCCCCTACCAGACTTCCGCTCCGCTGCCTTTTTGCGCCAGCATCTGCGGGACACCATGGCGTTCTACGACCCCGTGGCCACCGACCCGAGCGGCGGGCAGTTCCATTTCTTTCTGGACGATGGCACGGTCTACAACCCTCGCACCCGCCACCTCGTCAGCGCCACGCGTTTTGTAATCACGCATGCCATGCTCTATCGCACCACGGGCGATGAGCGCTACCAGGTGGGCATGCGGCACGCGCTCACGTTCCTACGCACAGCGTTCCTCGATCCTGCGACGGGCGGCTATGCTTGGCTGATCGATTGGCAGGATGGCCGCGCCACCATACAAGACGCCACACGCCACTGCTATGGCATGGCCTTTGTGATGCTGGCCTATGCCCGCGCTTGCGAGGCCGGAGTGCCCGAGGCCCGGGATTGGCTGGCTGAGGCTTTTCAGACGGCTGAGAAGCATTTCTGGCAACCCGCCGCTAGCCTGTATGCCGACGAGGCCAGCCCCGTTTGGCAACTCGCAGGCTACCGGGGCCAGAACGCCAACATGCACGCTTGCGAGGCCATGATCTCGGCCTTCCGTGCTACGGGCGAGCCTCGCTATATCGAGCGTGCCGAACAACTCGCGCAAGGTATTTGCCAGCGGCAGGCCGCGCTGTCCACCGTCGCCCTCGCTCCCGCCGCTGAAGGGTGGGTTTGGGAACACTTCCACGCCGACTGGTCCGTGGACTGGGACTACAACCGCCACGACCGCAGCAACATCTTCCGCCCCTGGGGCTACCAGATCGGCCACCAGGCCGAATGGGCCAAGCTGCTGCTGCAACTCGACGCCTTGCTGCCCGCCGACTGGCACCTGCCCTGTGCGCAGCGCCTGTTCGATACCGCTGTGGAGCGGGGCTGGGATGCCGAGCACGGCGGCCTGTATTACGGCATGGCGCCCGACGGTAGCATCTGCGACGACGGCAAATACCACTGGGTGCAGGCCGAGAGCATGGCGGCTGCTGCAGTGCTGGCTGTGCGCACGGGCGATGAGTGCTACTGGCAGTGGTACGACCGCATCTGGGCCTACTGCTGGGCCCACTTTGTAGACCACCAACACGGCGCGTGGTTTCGCATCCTGCACCGCGACAACCGCAACACCACCCGCGAGAAGAGCAATGCGGGGAAGGTGGACTATCACAACATGGGGGCGTGTTATGACGTCTTGGGAGCGCTGGGGCTGGGGGCTGAGAAGGGCTGACCACCAGCGAGTCAATCTATCGACGTAAGCTCACCGCATCGGAACCATCCGGTCCAGCAGGAGAGGAAACATGGAAGTCGGTTTGCTGACCCCGGCGCAACAGGAGCAGATGGTGGACTTGCTGCTTGCGCTGCATGATCACTACCACCCGGGCTGTGCGCTCGACCGGGTCCTTGTGTGCAACCACCTGTTGGACAACCTGTGCGGACCCCACTCTCAGATTCGGCTGGTGACGGCAGAAATCGGCGGCGAGTTGTTGGGGTTTGCCGCCATTTACCTGGTGTATTCGTTGGTGGAGCCTGAGCCCGCCCACCAGCGGCAGTGTGTACTTAAGGAGCTGTTTGTTTCTCCGCACCATCGGAGCCAAGGTATTGGCCTGGCGTTGATGCAATGGGTGGCGCGATACGCGCTGGACAACGGTTGTGGTCGCATCGACTGGTCGGTCAAATCGACCAACGCCCGTGGCATTGCGTTTTACGAAAGCCTGGGTGCAAGGTTGGTCAGTGACCGCCTCAGCTATCGGATGGTGCGTGAGGAGATCGGCGCGTTGACGGGCTGCTGATGGAGCCATGGCCTTTGTCCCCCACCGTGACCAGTTGCTCGTCGCTTTTCACACCTTGAAGAAATTCACCGGCAGCCCCGCCACTTCCACGTGCATGCTGAACAGCGACCCTGCTGCAACCGCTGTCTGCTGTTCTTGAAGAGGCCTTCCCGCCCGCGCCGATGTAATGAACAGCGTGTGCAGATCCTCTCCCCCAAAACACACCATGGTCGGGCACTGCACCGGTGCGGCAATGCGCTGCAGCACCTCACCGGCTGGCGAAAGCTGCAACACGCAAGCCCCTTCGTACATGGCGACCCAGTAGTTGCCCTCCACATCCACCGCTGCACCATCGGGCCGACCACCGTAGGGTCGGCCGTCCACCTTGCGGTCAAACTGTGCCCAGGGGCGGCGGTGGGTGATCTCCCCCGTGGCCACGTCAAAGTCGAACTGGTCGATACGGTGCTCCGGCGTGTTAGACCAGTACATCGTGCAGTTGTCGGGGCTGAAGGCCAGGCCGTTGGCGGTGAAGTTGTCGCCTGCCATCTGGCGCACGCAGTAGCCGGTGGCGCTGCTGGCATCGGCCTGCAGGCGCCACAGCGCGGCATTCGGCGCTGTGCGGGGCGTGATGACCGAGCCTGCCCAGAAGCGGCCTGCTGTGTCGCAGCGACCATCGTTCAGGCGCAGCACAGCGGTGTCGTGCAGGTCAGCGGGCAGCAAGGCCAGGCAGGTGAGGGCGGTGGGGTCGGCGCTGTCCTTCGCGGTATCCAGAAGATAGAAACCGTTTCGTAACCCGATTACCAATCGTCCATCCGCTGCTGGCGCGCAGCAGCCGGGCTCGCTGGGCATGCGCCATTGCCGGTAGCGGCCGCTTTCGGGGTGCCATGCATGCACCGATTGTCCCTGGATATCACACCAGTAAAGGGATTTTTCCGTGGGGTGCCAGAAGGGCGATTCGCCCAGTTCGGATGGCGGCAAGGGCAAGGTTTGCAGGGACATGGGTTGAAGCGGGGTGGTTATCGAGTTACATTCTAGGGCCTCAGATACTGAGCCCCGGCACCATGCATGGGGCCTTGCCACCCACCGATGGAGACTTCCATGCACCCAGTTGTAGCGCGCGTGACCGAGCGCATTGTCCAGCGCAGCGCAGACACCCGCGGCGCCTACCTTGCCGGCGTTGACGCCATGATCGCCCGCAAGCCCGCCCAAGACCGCATGGGCTGCGCCAACCTGGCCCATGCCTATGCGGCGCTGCCGGGTTCTGACAAGTTCAAGGTCACGGTCGAGAAGGTGCCCAACATCGGCATCGTCACGGCCTACAACGACATGCTCTCGGCCCACCAGCCGTACCAGGGCTACCCTGCCATCCTGCGTGACGAAGCCGCCAGGCTGGGGGCCACCGTGCAGGTGGCAGGCGGTGTGCCCGCGATGTGCGACGGCGTGACGCAGGGTACGCCCGGCATGGAGCTGTCGCTGTTCTCCCGCGATGCCATTGCCATGGCCACTGCGGTAGCGCTGTCCCACGATGTGTTCGATGGCGCGCTGCTGCTGGGCGTGTGCGACAAGATCGTGCCAGGCCTGCTGATCGGCGCGCTGCATTACGGCCACTTGCCCTGCGTGTTTGTGCCCGCAGGCCCCATGGGCACGGGCCTGTCGAACAAGGACAAATCCAAGGTGCGCGAGCAGTACGCACAAGGTCTGGTGGGGCGTGACGAACTGCTCAAGGCCGAGTCCGCCGCGTACCACAGCCCAGGCACCTGCACCTTCTACGGCACGGCCAACAGCAACCAGATGCTGCTCGAAGCCATGGGCCTGCATGTGCCCGGCGCGGCGTTCGAGTCCCCCGGCACCGAGGCGCGCGAGGCCTTCACCCGCCAGGCGCTGCGCACCGTGCTCGACATCGGCAAGCGCGGATCGCGTTTCACCCCCATCGGCAAGCTGGTGGACGAGCGCTGCATCGTCAACGCCATGGTGGCTCTGCTGGCCACGGGCGGCTCCACCAACCACCTGATCCACTGGGTGGCCATTGCGCGCAGTGCAGGCGTCCTGATCGACTGGACGGACTTTGACGAGCTCTCGTCCGTGGTGCCCCTGCTGGCCCGCGTGTATCCGAACGGCGATGCCGATGTGAACCAGTTCCAGGCCGCGGGCGGCCCGCCGTGGATCCTGCGCGAGCTGCTGGCGGGCGGCTTCATGCACCCCGATGTATTGAGCGTGAACGCGGGCGGCATTGCCGATGGCGGCAAGAGCGCACCCGCCGTATCGGGCGACACCTCGGTGCTGCGGCCTGTGAGCGAACCCTTCTCGCCCACGGGCGGCCTGCGCCTTCTGCAAGGCCGCCTGGGCCGTGCGGTGATCAAGGTCTCGGCCGTGCCCGAAGACCGCCACATCGTCCAAGCCCCAGCGCGTGTTTTCGATTCGCAAGAAGCCCTGCTCGCCGCCTTCAGCGCGGGCGAGGTCAACCAGGACATGGTGGCCGTGGTGCGTTTTCAGGGGCCGCAGGCCAATGGCATGCCCGAGCTGCACAAGCTCACGCCCCCGCTGGCGGTGCTGCAGAACCAGGGCTTCCAGGTGGCGCTGGTGACGGACGGTCGCATGAGCGGCGCATCGGGCCGTGTGCCTGCTGCCATCCACGTCACGCCCGAGGCACTGGCCGGTGGTCCGCTGGCCAAGGTGCGCGATGGCGACATCGTGCGGGTGGATGCAGTCGCTGGCACGCTCGATGTGTTGGTGGACGATGCCGAGTGGGCCGCGCGCGCCCCGGCACCCTTCAACGCTCCATCACCCATCGGCTTTGGCCGTGAACTCTTCACCAACTTTCGCCGCCACGCAGGCGGTGCCGAACAAGGAGCCTGCACATGGCTGTAACCCCTGCTTCCACTCCCATGAATCCTCTCGACATCGCCAGCCATGGCCCGGTCATCCCCGTCATCGTGATCGACCGTGTGGAAGATGCGCTGCCCCTGGCCGAGGCCTTGCTGGCCGGTGGCGTGAAGGTGCTGGAGGTGACGTTGCGCACCGCTGCGGGTCTGCCTGCCATCGAAGCCATCGCCTGCCATCTGCCCGAGGCCGTGGTGGGTGTGGGCACGGTGCTCAACGCCGATGACGCCCGTCGTGCGAGCGAAGCCGGTGCGCGTTTTGCCGTGAGCCCCGGCTACACCTCGGCCGTGGGCAGCGCCTGCAAGGGCCTGAACCTGCCGCTGCTGCCCGGCGTGGCCACGTCGAGCGAAATCATGGCGGCGCTGGCCGACGGGTTCTCGTTCCTCAAACTGTTCCCGGCCGAGGCCGTGGGTGGCATCCCGCTGCTCAAGTCCTGGGCCAGCCCGTTTGGCCAGGTGAGCTTTTGCCCCACCGGCGGCATCACCAACGCCACCGCTTCCAACTACCTGGCGCTGCCCAATGTGCGCTGCGTGGGGGGCTCGTGGCTCACGCCCACCGACGCGGTGCGTGCGGGCGACTGGGCGCGCATCACGCAACTGGCGCGTGACACCCAGGCGTTGCGCAAGGCGGCCTGAGGGATCGCTGGCGCTGGGTTTGCGGCCAAAAGCGCCCCATGCGCTAGTGCATTAAGCGCTGGCAGCTATAAAAATAATAGCGTCTAACTTTAAAAAATCCGTGGCGCGGGCGGCACAGCGTGGCCGCTGTGTGTGTCGAGCCGGCTGGACTTGTCGCAACGCCCCTCTATCATGGCCACGCGGGGATACCCCGTGACCGAGCAACGATTGTTCAAGAGAGGGAGTTCGCTATGGATTTTGTTTCGGCTGTCAAAAGCTGCTTCGCGCAGTACGCCGGGTTTTCGGGCCGTGCGCCACGCTCCGAGTTCTGGTGGTTCGCGCTGTTCCAGCTCGGCGTGCTGGTGATTGCCACCCTGATCAGCCAAGTGCTCTACGGCATCGCTGCCTTGGCCCTGCTGCTGCCCGCGCTGGCGGTGGGCGCACGCCGCTTGCATGACATTGGGCGCTCCGGCTGGTGGCAGCTGCTGTCGCTCACCGGTATTGGTACCCTGGTGCTGATTTACTGGTGGGTGCAGCCCAGCGGGGAGTAAAGCCGCCGCAAGCTGACGCCCCGCGTTGGCGCCCATGAAAAAAGCCCACAGACCGTAAGGCCTGCGGGCTTTTATATTGCGGACTGCGCAGCGAGCACCGGGCTGCTGCGCAGGGGCCGGGCAATTACATGCCCATGCCGCCCATGCCACCCATGCCGCCCATGTCGGGCATGCCAGCAGCAGGTGCGTCGTCCTTTGGAGCCTCAGCCACCATGGCTTCGGTCGTCAGCAGCAGCGATGCCACGGAAGCGGCGTTCTGCAGAGCGGTACGGGTCACCTTCGTGGGGTCCAGGATACCCATTTCGATCATGTCGCCGTAGGTGTCGTTGGCAGCGTTGAAGCCGTAGTTGCCCTTGCCGTTCAGCACGGCGTTCACCACCACCGATGGCTCGCCACCAGCGTTGTAAACGATCTCGCGCAGAGGGGCTTCGATGGCCTTCAGGATCAGCTTCACGCCAGCGTCCTGGTCAGGGTTGTCACCCTTGATCTCGCCAGCCGCTTGGCGTGCGCGCAGCAGGGCCACGCCACCACCGGCCACGATGCCTTCTTCCACCGCAGCGCGAGTAGCGTGCAGGGCGTCTTCCACGCGGGCCTTCTTTTCCTTCATTTCGACTTCGGTCGCAGCGCCGACCTTGATCACTGCCACGCCGCCGGCCAGCTTGGCCACGCGCTCTTGCAGCTTTTCACGGTCGTAGTCACTGGTCGCTTCTTCGATCTGAATGCGGATTTGCTTCACGCGGGCTTCGATGTCGGCAGCGGCACCAGCACCATCGATGATGATGGTGTTTTCCTTGCCCACTTCGATGCGCTTGGCTTGGCCCAGGTCGGCCAGGGTCACCTTCTCCAGGCTCAGGCCCACTTCTTCAGCGATGACCTTGCCGCCTGTCAGGATGGCGATGTCTTCCAGCATGGCCTTGCGACGGTCGCCGAAGCCAGGAGCCTTCACAGCCACAACCTTCAGGATGCCGCGGATGGTGTTGACCACCAGCGTAGCCAGGGCTTCGCCTTCGACTTCTTCAGCAATGATCAGCAGGGGACGGCCAGCCTTGGCAACTTGCTCCAGCGTGGGCAGCAGGTCGCGGATGTTGCTGATCTTCTTGTCGAACAGCAGCACGAAGGGGTTGTCCAGCAGAGCGGCTTGCTTTTCTGGGTTGTTGATGAAGTAGGGCGACAGGTAGCCGCGGTCAAACTGCATGCCTTCCACGACATCCAGCTCGTTTTGCAGCGACTTGCCGTCTTCCACGGTGATCACGCCTTCCTTGCCGACCTTGTCCATGGCGTCAGCAATGATCTTGCCGATGGATTCGTCGGAGTTGGCGGAGATCGAACCCACTTGGGCGATTTCCTTGGAGGTGGTGGTGGGCTTGGAAGCCTTCTTCAGCTCTTCGGTCAGGGCCAGCACGGCCTTGTCGATACCGCGCTTCAGGTCCATGGGGTTCAGTCCAGCGGCCACGTACTTGGAGCCTTCGCGCACGATGGCTTGGGCCAGCACGGTGGCGGTGGTGGTGCCGTCACCAGCGTTGTCGCTGGTCTTGGAAGCCACTTCCTTCACGAGCTGGGCGCCCATGTTCTGCAGCTTGTCCTTCAGTTCGATTTCCTTGGCCACGGACACACCGTCCTTGGTCACGGTAGGGGCGCCGAACGAGCGCTCCAGCACCACGTTACGGCCCTTGGGGCCCAGCGTAACCTTGACCGCGTTGGCCAGGATGTTCACGCCTTCAACCATGCGTGCGCGGGCTTCGCCGCCGAAAACTACATCTTTTGCTGCCATTTTTGGCTCCTAAATTCTGAAAATCGTTAAACGGATAACGGTTTGTGGTGAAAGAAAGCGTAGCGAGCAGGTGTCAGGCTAGACGCACGGAGCGCAGTAACCGGAACGTACTTCCTGTACGTGAGGATTGCGAGCACCGCGCAACGACGCCTGGCGCCTGCGCAGTAGCTTTATTTCTCCACAACGGCGAACAGGTCGTCTTCCTTCATCACCAGCAGCTCGTCGCCGTTGACCTTGACGGTCTGGCCCGAGTACTTGCCGAACAGAACGCGGTCGCCGACCTTCACGTTCAGGGCGATCACTTCACCCTTGTCGTTCTTCTTGCCAGGGCCCACGGCCAACACTTCACCTTGATCGGGCTTTTCGGCGGCGTTGTCAGGGATCACGATGCCGGAGGCCGTCGTGGTTTCGCTTTCAATACGCTTGACGATCACGCGATCGTGCAGAGGGCGAAGGTTCATTGCATTGCTCCTGTTTTCAGTAAAAAAAGCTGATGGATTCAATCAGCCCCGGCCATCCGGGGCCACCAAACTGCCAGCAGGGAGCGCGGTGTTAGCACTCGTCTGCGGTGAGTGCTAATGATACGGGCATTTGTGGCCATTTCAAGACACCCCTTGCAGGATTGAAGGGGCAAATCGCAGCCCCTTCTCCTATTTAAAGTGGAAAAGCGTGCCCAGCACGGCCCGCGTTGCGCAGGACCGGTCGCCGCTCCGGAGATCGTTTTACTGTGGGGACGCGATCAGCCAGGCGTTCACTTGTCGCACTGTGTCATCAATGGGGTTCCCCACGAGTGCATTCAAACGTACGCGCGATGCGAGATACACATACCGCGCCTCTGCTAGGTCGCGTTGGGCAATTTGCAGTTGCTGTTCGGCGTTCAGCACGTCCACCATGGTGCGGCTGCCGACTTCGAACGACCTTCTGCTGGAGGTGACCAGCTGATTGCCGGATTTCACCGCTTGTTCAAGCGCTCTGACTTTCAAAACGCCTTCTGTAACTCCCCGGTATTCTCGGTGTACGCGCACAGCAAGGTCGCGGCGCACGGCTTCTAAATTTTCCTTAGTGCGTACATGCTCAGCTACCGCCTGTCGCACTGTGGAACTCACGTAACCCCCAGAAAAAAGCGGTACGCTGATTTGAATCCCGACCATACGGTTGGTGTTTTTAGAGCGTGGAAAGTTAATGTTCTCACTGCCACTGCGAGTGATCTGTGCAATGGCATCGACAGTGGGATAGTGCGCTCCTTCCGCTTTGTCGATCTCTGCCTGTGCGGTTTCCACGCGAGCCTTCAGCGCGCGAATTTCTGGACTATTGTCCTCCGCTTGTTGTACCCAATACTGGAGGTCCGCCGGCTGTGGTGGCATAAGCTCCAGGCGCTGTGTATCTACCCGTGCCAAATTCGTGGCAGGTTGGTGGGTGAGCACTTCGAGTTGTCTAGTTGTCAGATCCACTTGCTGCCTTGCACTCAGCACGTTTGCCTCGTCCATGTCGAGTCGCGCCTGGGCTTCGTCAATGTCGGTGCGCGTACCAGAGCCTGCTGCCAGAGATTTGCGCGCGGCATCAAGTTGGATCGTTGTGACTTCCTTTTTTTTGCGAGCCAGTTCTAGAGCGTCCTGCGCCAACAGTGCCTCCAGGTAAGCAGCTGCGACACGCGATCCCACGTCTTGCAGCTCGCTGTCCAGTGTCGCCTGGGCGTCTGCTACCACAGAGTTTGCTTGTCGCAGACCATCCATCAAGGGCTTACGGAAGAGCGGTTGACGAAGCTGCAGTGTTTGGTTGTAGCTGAAATACCGGTCACTGGAGGTCACATCCCTACCGAGGGCATTCTGCTGAGTGACATCCACATTGTTGTCGTATCGCCCCACATTGGCAGACACGTTGGGCAAGAGTTGGGAACGAGCCTGGGGAAGCCGTTCTGCCGCAGCATCACGTGCTGCCCTTGCCGCCCGGATCTTGGGGTCTTGCTCCAACGCTGCTTGATAGGCTTGCATCAAGTCGAGCGACCACGCCGGTGCGCTGGATGTGCCGACTATGGAAAACAGAACAGCGGTGATCACCCATCGGCTACTATGAGGTGTTAAGCGCATTTTTACTCTTCCTTCATGGAGGCTGCGAGACGCTTGGTCAGCGGGTTGATCAGGTACGTCAGCATGGATCGCTCTCCAGTCTTGATCACAACCTCGGCCTGCATACCAGGTTGCAAACGGTGTGTGCCGAGCTTCTTGATACCTTCAGGTGTGACTTTGACGCGTGCCAGGTAGTAAGACACTTGTCCGCTACCCACTTGCTCTGTCAAAAGATCGTTGGAAAGGGACGTCACTTCACCCTCTACCACCAATTGAGGTGTGTGTGCAAAGGCGTTGAATCGCACGTCCGTTTTCAGCCCAGCGTGCACGCGATCAATAAAGTGCGGATCGATGCGAGCTTCCAGCAGGAGCGCGGCATCTTCCGGCACAATGTCCATCAGCTTTTGCCCGGGTTGGATGACACCGCCGATAGTCTGCACTGCCAGGCCAATGACCTGACCCGTAGCGGGCGAGCGAATTTCAGTGCGCTCCAGGTCATTTTTTACGGCAGCGAGCTTCTCAGCATCTGACTGAACTTCACGGAGAACGTTGGCCAGGTCGGTTTCCACTTCCTTGCGGTATTCCTGGCGACGTACTTGCGCCTGCTGGCGCAATTCTGCGATCGCTCGTTGTGCCCGCAATGTATTGCCATTCAGTTCCACGATAGACGTGCTGACTTCCGCTACCTGGCGTTCCAGCTCTAACTGGCGGTTACGTGGCGCATAGCCCTCCGCCACCAGACTCCGCGTGTTCTTCAGTTCCTCCTGTATCAGGGCCAATTGGTTGCGGCGCTGGCTCAACATGCCTTCATAGGTCGTGAGCATGCCTTGCTGGCTCTGAATGCTCTCCTCGATCCCCTGAAGGGTGGCCCGTAACGAGTTGCGCCGCGTCAGCAAAAGCTGGCTCTGCGTTTGCATCTGGATCTGGATCAAGGGGTCCGAGCGGGCTTCGAGCAAATCGGGGTGGAACGTAATCACGTCCTTGTCGGCCTGCTCGGCAGTCAGTCGGCCTTGCATGGCGCGCAGACTCAGATAGCGCTGGCGCACACTTTCGTAGTTGGAACGCGCTGTGGCAGAGTCCAGCTCGATGAGCGTGTCACCTTCCTTGACGGTCTGGCCCTCATGGACTGCCACTTTCTGAATGATGCCGCCGCTCAGATGCTGCACGGTCTTGCGCTTGGTGTCGATCATGACCGTGCCTTGGCTGGGAACACCTTCGTCCAGAGGAGCCAGGCCCGCCCAGAGCAGGAAGCCACCAAAGCCGAGACCCAGGGCCCACAGCCCGATGCGTGCAGCGCGGCCAGTATCTGATGCCGACGGATCTGAGTTTTCGTCCGCAGACGTGGAGGAGGGGGAGATATTGGAGTTAGCCATAAAAATGAGTCAGCAGACAATCGGTTCCAGATAGGGCTCCTGCGTCTGCACTGGCAGACCTTGCTGCAGGGGCGGTAATAGGCAAAACATGGGACTAAGAGGACCATCGCTCCCATCCATGCCATTGCGGGCGGATGAGAACTGCACAGCATGTCAGCAGCACCGCTTCAGGTGGGCAATGGCACTGGGGCAGCTTGGGCTGGCTGCTGTCTGTGCGCCTGCAATTGCGCCAATACAGCGTCGCGCGGACCCTGGGCTTGAACGCGGCCATCCTGAAGCACCACCAGCTGGTCTGCCACTGCAATAGCGCCTGGGCGGTGGGTGATCAGGAAAATCGTGCGCCCCTTCGCCTTGAACTCGCGCACAGCCTGCATCAGAGCAGCTTCGCCAGCGTCGTCCAGATTGGCATTGGGCTCATCCAGCACAATCACCGCAGGATTGCCGTACAGCGCCCGTGCCAAGCCCACGCGCTGGCGCTGGCCGCCCGATAGCAATCCGCCAGCTTCACCCATGGGCGTGTCGTACCCTTTAGGGAACCGTAAGATCATCTCGTGCAGCCCGGCGCTGCGTGCAGCCGCAATCACTTTTTCGGAATCTACGTCGCTGAAGCGGGCAATGTTCTCGGCAATCGTGCCGTCAAACATTTCCACGTCTTGCGGCAAGTAGCCCACATGCGGCCCCAGCTCGGTCCGGTCCCAGCCCGAAAGTGGACGTTCGTCGAGCAAGACCTCGCCACGAACGTCAGGCCAAATCCCCATCAGCACCCGTGCCAGTGTGGATTTCCCCGAGCCCGAGGGCCCCAGAACCACCGTTACCGTGCCCACATCAGCCTGCAGATCCACGCCCTTGAGGATGGGCTCCTTGCGCCCGGGGGCGCTTGCTACCACCTCCTGCAGGCGTAACGCGCCACGGGGAGCCACCCGTGTCAGGGCAGGGTCGCGTTCGGGGTGGGCCTCCAGCAACGACTCGAGGCGCTCAAAGGCATTGCGCGCGCTCAAGAATCCGCGCCAAGTACCCACCAGCTGGTCAATAGGGGCGAGCGCGCGGCCCATCAGAACATTTGCGGCGATCATCGCACCAGCTGTCAGCTGACCATCAATCACCAGCAAGGCGCCGGCCGCCAACGCAAACGACTGCTGGCAATAGCGTACCCACTTGCTGATGGCAGAGATGCGGTGGGACAAGGCCTGCGAGGCGCCCTGCTGCTCCATATGGTGTACGTGGCGTTCTGCCCAGCGCTTCTGCAACCCGCCCAACATACCCATCGACTCCACCACCTCCGTGTTGCGTAGCTTGGTTTGCAAGAACAGGTTGGCTGCCTGGCCAGCCTTGGAGGCTGCATCTGCGGGGGCTACGGTGTTGCGATGTCCAAACCATGCCAATGCCACCTGCACTAGCGTGAATGCCATTGCTACCCAGCCTAGGAAGGGGTGCAGGAAGAACAGAACCGCCAGATACACCGGCATCCAGGGCACATCGAAAAATGCCAAGGTGCCGTTGCCAGTAACAAATTGCCGCAGTTCGATGAGGTCTTGAAAGGAGCGCTGGGCTGCCGCCCCCGAACGGCTCAAATTCGCCTCGAAGCTGGCATTGAACACGCGGGTGCCGAGCGCAGCGTCCAGTCGGACGCCAATGCGCACCAGCAAGCGTGACCGGGCCCATTCAGAAAATGCCATGACGCCAAACAGGAACAGCGTGATCAGCGACACAAAGATCAAAGTGAGCTCGCTGCGACTGACCAGCACCCGGTCGTATACCTGGAGCATGTACAGCGTGGGGGCCAGCATCAGCAAGTTGGCGACCATGCTGAACAGGCCCACAATCAAGAACTCGTACTTGAAAAGACGCAATGTGCGCGTAAGCTCACTGCGGGAGAAAAAACTGAATGCCTTCATGGGCGCTTTCGTATCGTATAAAGACTCAGCCCGACGTAGCGGGGGATGCCGTTAGTGCAGCAGGCGATGGGCGGGCACCCGCTGGCGCAGGCTGGGCTGCTTGTTGCAGTGCTGCCAAAACCTGATCGCGCGGACCGAACGCCTGCTGCGCGCCGTCTCTCAGAACCAGCATCTTGTCGGCCACGCCCAGCACGCTGACCCGGTGAGTCATGACCACAAATGTGGTGCCCAAGGACTTGAGATGGCTGATGGCCTGCAGCAGTGCAGCGTCTCCGGCGTCATCAAGGCTGGAGTTGGGCTCGTCAAGCACCACAAAAACGGGGTCACCATATAGCGCCCGGGCCAAGGCTACGCGTTGGCGCTGTCCCCCCGAGAGAATGGCCCCGTCTCTCCCCACCGGACTTTCATAGCCCTGTGGCAAGGATTCGATGAACGCATCGAGGCCCACCAGGCGGGCCGCCGCTTTTACCTTACCCATGTCAACATCGCCAAAGCGTGCGATGTTCTCCGCCAGAGTGCCATCCAGCAGTTCCACGCCCTGTGGCAGATAACCAATATGCGGCCCCAGTTCAAGCTTGTTCCAGGCAAACACGTCGGCACCATCCAGGCGGACTTTGCCACCCAAAGCAGGCCACAGGCCCACCAGAAGGCGCGCCAGGGTTGTTTTTCCTGAAGCGGACGGCCCCACCACGCCAAGCACCTCCCCAGGCTGCAGTCCAAAGGCAACGCCTCTGAGGATGGGACTATTGCCTCCGGGGGCGGCAGCAGTGACATGCTCCACACTGAGCACCCCCGTAGGTGGGGGCAGAGGCATGGTGGGCTCACCCACGGGCACCGCCGCTAGCAAGCCATCCAGGCGATTCCGGGCATCACGCAGATTCACCACGGCACGCCACTGACTAACGGCCAGCACCACGGGGGCTAGCATGCGCCCACCCAAGACCGAGGCCACGATCATCATCCCAGGGCCCCCTGTCAGTGCGTTTCCCAGTACCAGCCAGCCCCCCAGGCCCAACAGGGCTGAGCCCATCGTAGTCTGTACAAACTTGCTCCCTGCCTGGAACGCCCCCCCTTTGTCCGACGCCTGGGCTTGCAGATTTAGGAAGTCCCGCTGCTTTTCCATCCAGCGGCGGTGGATGTGCTGCAGCATGCCCATGGCTTCGATCACCTCTGTATTCCGAAGCGAACCGTCCACGTACTGTTGAGCTGCTATGGCTGATTTGTTTGCCTTCACCAAAGGTGGGTTGGTGCTGCGCTCGTTGAGCCATGCCAATAGCACTTGCACGATGGCACCAGCTACTGCCGCCCAGCCCAACACTGGACTGGCCAAGAACAGGATCACCATGAAAACCAGCGAAACCGGTGCTTCCATGACTGCGCCCACTACAGGATGTGGGAAAAAATCTCGCACCGTGCGCAAATCATTCATCGGCTGGATGCTTGGCGTACCCATGCGGCGCAGATTGGTCGCATACATTGCCTGAAATACGCGTGCGGCCATCCGCTGGTCGAAGAGTTGGCCTGCCTCGCGCAGGGTCTCTGATCGTGCCCAATCCAGCACCTCCATAACCACGTAAGCCATAACAACAGCCACCGTCAACATGGCCAGCGTCATGTGATTGCGGCTGCTGACGACTCTGCCGTATACCTCAAACATGTAGGCCGTCGGCACCAGGATCAACAAGGCGCCTAACAATGCAAAAAAGAAGGCTCGCCAAAGATGTGGCTTGAGAGCCATTACGGCCTCTCGTATTTCCGAGCCAGGCCGGTTCGTGCGTTCAGAGGGGTTCATCAGAGTTCATCCACCATCACATATTCAGGAATTTCTGCTTCTTCCGACACTGAGACAGGCGAACTGCTCGCCTCGATCTCTGAATCGGAAAACACAAAAGACAACGTGTATCTGTCGCCCGATGCGCGCGATAACACAATTTCGCGGAGCTTGCGTTTTTGGAAGGCTTCTTCCGCCTCTGCACCCAGCGCCAACTGAAAGCGCATACGTCCGTCCAGGGTGAACATCGAGAGTTGCCCGGCTTTGAGGCTCAGCGTGTGCCGGTCAAAGTACACCGGGCAGGAGTCTGCGAAGCGCAGCAGGGGCAAGGGTTTGTCACCCAGTCGAGACAAATGAAACGGACTCTGGGGGTGTTGGAACACCATCCGACAGGTGCGCGAAACGGAATAGATTGCGTTGCACACCATTTGCGAACCCATTTGCGGGAACTGTTCTCGCATCTGCCTGTAAGTCAGATGGTGTAAGGCCACACGATTCCACACGCGGGTTTGTTGCACCACTGCAGCGAGTGCATTGCAAACCTGTGCGAACCCCTGCTGCAGCGCTAGTAGGCGCTGCACCTGCTCTGGCGAGGTGTCCAAGGGGATCGAAAGGGTAGAATTCATATAGGACACAAATTGTAAGCGAAAAACTCATATATGGATTTGAGTGCAACTACTTGGTTCGTCGCGACCATGATTTCGATGCCCCCTTCCGTTGGTGTGACAATCCTCACCCCAATCCTGCTTCGCAAACCATTCATTTCAGGAGTGCCATGCCGTCTATGCAAATAAGTACCAGTCTGATTGGGCTGATACTGGCGGTGCTGATTCTTTACCTCGTGCGGCGTGATCACCTTTACTTGATGCACGGCGTGTGGTGGTCGCTGGTGGCTGCAGCGGCAGCTCTATTGGGTGCATGGCCTGGGCTGATCGATACTCTTGCCGCCAAACTTGGTTTTGCCTACCCCCCAGCTTTTCTACTGCTGCTAGCCAGTGTTGTGCTGTTGATCAAGGCATTGCATGCAGACATGCTGAGCACCCGCTTGGAGCGTGATGTACGGCGTCTCAACCAGCGCCTGGCGATCCTGGAACTTGCGTTGCAAGAACGCACGCAAGATCGCGATAAAAATACCCTGTAAGCCTTGCTACTCAAGCGCGAGCAGCTCCCTTTTTTGATTTACGTTCATGTCTAGTTCGGTTGAGCCCATGGCTTCTCATACATTGCACCCTGTCATCTTGTGCGGCGGTGCGGGCACACGGCTGTGGCCGCTTTCGCGCGAAACCTATCCCAAGCAGTTCCTGGCGCTTCAAGGCAGCACGACCATGCTGCAAGACACTGTGTTGCGTCTTGATGGGCTTGACGCCCGTGTTCCTCGCCATGCACCGTGGGTGGTTTGCAACCAGGATCACCGCTTCCTGGCAGCACAGCAGTTGCGAGATATCGGGGTGGGAGGAGGGCGCCTCCTGCTAGAGCCCTGTGCACGCAACACCGCTCCGGCCCTTACGTTGGCCGCGCTGTCCGCTCAGGCGGTAGATCCGCATGCCGTGCTGCTAGCCATGCCAGCTGACCACGTGGTGGCAGATGCCCCGGCACTTCAGGCGGCCGTGGAAGCCGCTTGGCCGCTGGCCTGCGCTGGGGCGATGGTGACTTTTGGTATTACTCCCTTGCGGCCTGAAACCGGGTACGGCTACATCCAGCAGGGCGCGGTGCTCCCCGATGGCATTGGACGTGAGATCGCTGGATTCACCGAAAAACCTAATGCAGAGCGTGCCAGCGCCTATGTGGAGAGTGGCCAATATTTGTGGAATGCTGGTCTGTTCATGGTGCGTGCGGATCAGTGGCTCAAAGCGCTGGATGCGTTCCAACCGGGCATGCTTGCGAAATGCCAGGAAGCAATGGCGGGGCAGACGCAGGACGACGACTTTATTCGCCCCGACATGGCAGCCTTTGCAGCCTGTCCTTCAGACTCCATCGACTACGCTGTGATGGAGCATCTCCCCCTGCAAGGTGAGGCTTTGGGTGTCCCCGCGCGTGTCGTTGCTCTTGATGCAGGGTGGTCCGACCTGGGTGCTTGGGATGCCCTTTGGGATGTGCTCGACCACGATGCCCAGGGGAATGCGCACGTGCTACAGGCACCAGGCCAAGTTCTGTCCGTAGACTCGCACAACACATTGGTGTTGGCAGAGAGTGCTCTGGTAGCCACTGTGGGTCTGAGTGACGTGGTGGTCGTACAAACGCCCGATGCAGTCCTCGTGGTCGACAAACGCCGAACACAAGACGTCAAGAAAGTCGTGCAGGCTCTGCAAGCTCAAACCCAGCAGCGGCGAGCACTGGCCCAGGTTCACCGCAAAGTCCATCGTCCATGGGGGTGGTACGACAGCATCGACGCTGGTGAGCGCTTTCAAGTGAAGCGTATCGTTGTGAATCCTGGCGCCAGCCTGAGCCTGCAAATGCACCACCACCGCGCTGAGCATTGGGTGGTGGTGAAGGGCACGGCGGAGGTCACCAACGGGGATCGTACTTTCTTGTTGGGAGAGAACGAATCCACCTTCATTCCCTTGGGGCACATCCACCGCCTGCGCAACCCCGGAAAGCTACCGCTCGAAATTATCGAAGTGCAGTCTGGTAGTTACTTGGGTGAAGATGACATTGTGCGCTACGAAGATTCCTATGGTCGCACGCACCCCTAATGCCCACGGGATACAAAGAATGCAAACCAATCCGAAAAAAGCCCTGATCACGGGCATTACAGGGCAAGACGGAGCCTACCTGGCCGAATTGCTGCTTTCCAAAGGCTACATGGTGTACGGAGCGTTCCGGCGGACCAGCTCGGTCAACTTCTGGCGCCTGCAGGAGCTAGGTATCGCTGAACACCCAAGTCTGAATCTGGTTGAATACGACCTCACAGACCAAGGTGCCAGTATTGCTCTGGTGCAGAAAATCCAGCCTGACGAAATCTACAACCTCGCGGCACAAAGCTTCGTGGGCGTGAGTTTTGAGCAGCCTGCCGCCACCACTCACATTACCGGGGTGGGGGCTCTGCATTTGCTCGAAGCGGTGCGTCTGGTCAATCCACGCATCCGCTTTTACCAAGCAAGCACCTCCGAGATGTTCGGTAAGGTGCAAGCCGTCCCGCAGTCAGAAGACACACCCTTCTATCCCCGTAGTCCCTACGGCGTGGCGAAACTCTACGCCCATTGGATGACCGTCAACTACCGCGAAAGTTACAACATCTTCGGCTCCAGCGGCATCCTTTTCAACCACGAAAGTCCTTTGCGCGGTCGCGAATTTGTCACGCGTAAAATCACTGATGCAGTAGCGCGCATTCAGCTGGGTCAGCTCGATGTGCTGGAGCTGGGCAACCTCGATGCCAAACGCGACTGGGGGTTCGCTCGGGAGTATGTTGAGGGCATGTGGCGTATCCTGCAGGCGGACCAGCCCGATACCTTTGTTCTTGCCACTGGGCGCACTGAGACCGTACGCGATTTTGTCTGTATGGCATTTCGGGCGATTGGCGTTACCCTGGAGTTTCGTGGCGCCGGTGACGCCGAAATCGGCATAGACACAGCCACTGGTAAAACGCGGGTGCGTGTGAACCCCCGGTACTATCGTCCGGCGGAAGTTGAGCTGCTCATTGGCGACCCTGCCAAAGCCCGTTCACAACTGGGCTGGCAGGCCAAAACTACCCTCGAAACCCTGTGCCAGATGATGGTCGATGCCGACCTGCGTCGCGTGGCCAGTGGAACTTCGTTTTGAACATGGAGCATGCTTCAACGCCCCAGCGGCGTGTTTTGGTAACGGGTTTGGGTGGTTTTACCGGGCGCTATTTGCAGGCTGCTCTCCAGCAACGCGGCTGGGAAGTATGGGGTCTGGGCGTACAACCCGCGCCCGCCACCGTGAACCCAGCACATTACGTGCAGGCCGATTTAGCAGACAGCAGCGCACTGACCCAGGCTGTAGCTCTGGCGCAACCCTATGCCGTTATCCATCTGGCTGCTATTGCCTTTGTGGGTCATGGAGATGCAGACGCCTTTTATCGCGTCAATTTGCTAGGCACGCGCCATCTACTGGCCGCATTGGCCGCACTACCCCAAACTCCAGCCCGCGTATTGTTGGTCAGTAGCGCCAATGTGTACGGCAACCAGGTCGAAGGCATGCTGGACGAAACGACTCCAGCACATCCCGCCAATGACTACGCAGTGAGCAAGCTTGCCATGGAACACATGGCACATTTGTGGGCTACACGCTTACCTATCACCGTAGTGCGCCCCTTCAATTACACCGGTGTGGGGCAGTCCACAGACTTCTTGCTGCCCAAAATCGTTGCCCATTTCCGGCGCCGTGCAGCCACCATTGAGCTCGGTAACCTGGATGTGTCGCGTGATTTCTCCGATGTCCGTGCCGTAGCCGATGCCTATTGTCGTCTGCTTGAAGTGCAGGACATCGCTGGCGCCACTGTCAATGTCTGCTCCGGCCGCAGCCATAGCTTGCGCAGCATTCTTGCCATGGCCGAGCAGATCACGGGGCACACACTACAAGTGCAAGTCAACCCTGCACTGGTGCGCGCCAATGAGGTCAAAAACCTGCTCGGCAACCCCGCGTACCTGCGTACGCTGGTTGGCGCTGACTGGGGCTGCCCACCCTTGTCAGACACCCTGCGCTGGATGCTGGAGACGCCTTCGTCGTGATGTCCTCCAGAATCGATCTGATCCTCGGTGCTGACAGCATCAACGCGCCACTTACAGGCATAGGCCGTTATGCGTTGGAGCTGGCACGCGGACTACCCGAACATCCCGCGATTGATCAGGTACGCTATTTCGTCCTCAAAGGTTGGGTGCCACTGCAAAATTTGCTGGCAGCGGAGAGTGGGGGCGGTGTGCATGCAGCTGCATCGCGACCTAGCTTGCGCACCCGCTTGGCGGGCAACCGTGCGGCTGTGCGTGTCTATCACGCCCTCATTCCGCATTTGCAGCGATGGCAATTGCGCGCAGAGCAAGGCGCTATCTACCATTCACCTAATTATTTTTTGCCACCTTTCCCGGGGCGCACGGTCGCCACCATCCACGACCTGTCCCACCATCTTCATCCGCAGTTCCATCCGGCCGCCCGCATCGATTACATGCGTCGGGCTCTGCCGGGCTGCCTGCGAAGGGCGGATCATCTCATCACAGATGCCGAGTCTGTTCGCCAAGAACTGGTGGACCACTATGGCTATCCAGCCGAGCGCATCACGGCCATCCCTCTGGGAGCCAGCCCTGCCTTCAGGCCGCACACCCCTGAAGAGGCCAGCGCTCACATCGCCCAGTGGGACTTGCAGCCCAACGGCTACAGCTTGTACGTTGGCACCATCGAGCCGCGCAAAAACCTCGATCGCCTCCTCACTGCCTACGAATCCTTACCTCAGGTACTGCGTCAGCGCTTCCCGCTGGTTCTGGCAGGCGGTTCTGGCTGGCGCTCCGAGCACACCCATCAGCGCATGGCGCGCGCTGCAAGCGCGGGCTGGCTGCGATACCTGCGCTACGTCAGCCAAGCCGACCTCCCCGCGCTTTACGCAGGCGCCAGGGTTTTTGTATATCCCTCGCTGTACGAAGGCTTTGGCTTGCCTGTACTTGAAGCAATGGCCAGTGGCGTGCCGGTAGTAACCTCAAACTGCTCTTCATTGCCCGAGGTCATTGGATCGACCGGACTCCAGATCCACCCCGAAGATGAGGCGGCTCTTGCTCGGGCCATAGTCCGCGTCCTACAGGATGACCCATGGCGCATGCAGGCCAGTGAGGCAGGTTTGCGGCGCTCGGCCCAATTCAGTTGGCAACGCTGCGTCGAGCAAACGGTTCAGGTTTACCGGCGTCTCCAGCAAAAAACCGGCTAAGAATCTTCAAAAGAAAAGCCCCCTCGATGAGGGGGCTCGGGCACAGCAGCACCTGTCAGGGGGGGTTAAGGGCAACTGTAAGTCTTGATGCCTGCCGCCAGGTTGATCATGGTCGTCGGCAGTTTGGTGATCGCTGCGTCGGCTGTTGCCGTGCCGCTGACACAGCCCAAGTACAAACGGCCCACCGACAAGCTCAGGGCGTATGCATTGGCATACTGCGCGTTGGCCGCCAAGGCCTGGGTGAACGCCAGTGCGGCACGCCGCTTGGCATTGAGAACCTCGGTGTCCGCTGCAGCCGCATTGTAGGCCACCGTATAAGCAATCTCGGGTACAGAAATAACCCCCAGATTCACCTGCTGCGTCCAATACGTCAGGCCTGAATCTTGTGGTTGGCGACTGAACAGTTGCTGGAATACCTGCGTAATCTGACTCGGAACAGTCGCGCCCCCGTAAATGCCCTGAGACTCTGCCGACTTGTAGAAGTCGTCCACCAGAATACGATAGTTGCCCCCGCTTTGCGCAAGCTGATTTTCGTAATAGGTCAAACCACTGGCTCCAGCGGGACGACCAAAATAGCCGGTGAACATCGTCACCACTTGCTGGGTGTAACTGCTAGTGCCGCCACTGAAGTTGGCTTTTACGTCAGCGCTGCTTGCACCCGCTGCGATAGTGCAACTACCGGTGCCGCTGCAGGCACCACTCCAGCCCGTAAAGGTGCTGCCGTTGCTTGCCTGGGCTATCAGTGTGACGGCGGTAGTGCTCGCAAAATTAGCCGAAGTGCTGCCGCAATCTACGGTGCAGCTCAAGCCGGTCGGCGTACTCGTCACGCTACCGCTGCCGCTACCTTCTTTGGTGAGCGTCACCAGGCGCGTGCTGGCTGACGTGGCGAAATTGGCCGTCACACTCGCGCTGCCGGTACCCGCAGCAATCGTGCAGCTGCCTGTGCCGCTGCAAGCACCACCCCAGCCCGCAAAGGTGCTACCGCTGCTGGCCAGGGCTGCCAGGCTAATGTTGGTGGTTTTTGAGAAGTTACCCGACGCACCATTGCAATCCATGGCGCATGAAAGTCCCGTGGGGCTGCTAGTCACGCTACCCGTACCATTACCCGACTTGGCCAACGTTACCGTGCGTGTAGTGACTTCCGTTGCGAAGTTCGCTGTCACGCTACGGGCACTATCCACGCTAACGCTGCAAGTGTTGCTCGAGCCCGCGCAGGCACCACCCCAGCCGCTAAAAATGCTCCCGGTAGCAGCCTGCGCAGTCAGCGTGACGGCCGTACCTGCTGCAAAGCTGGCAGAGCAGGTGCTTCCGCAACTGATGCCTGATGGTGAGCTGCTTACGGTTCCAGTGCCTGTGCCTTGGTTTGTTACAGACAAAGCGTAGTTTTGCTGCGTGTTATCCAGAGGGAGATACGTTTGAGCGCTACTCTGCAGCACGTTGGCTACTCGCCAAGGATTGACACCACGAGTGTGGTTCGTGCCGAAGTTAAAGCTGATATTCGACATTCCGGGCTGCAAGGTATGGCAGTAGCTCATGATCGTGCCTGCACCAACACCTGGACTTCCGCCAAAGGTGGAGTTGGAACCCGGAAACACCCCATATCGGTAGGTGCCCCCCAACTGAACAACACATTGGCCGCTGTCCTCTGAGTAACAGCAGTCAATTGCACCGCCTTGATTAGATCCTAGGTAAGGGTTGTCGTAGTTGTGGGTGTGATCGCTCCCAAAGGCGTGGCCGATTTCATGTGCGATGACTACAGCATCCCAGACCACCTTGGGGTTGCTGGGGGAAAAGCTCCCTTCGATGTTGCCGCTGACGCCATATGCGTATTGTTTCTGGGCGCTGCCAAGCGTGTTCAGGTAAGCGACGCCCCCGCCAGTGTTGCGCCCACTCAGCAGGTGAACGTGGTGACGAGATTGCTCAATGCGCCCCGAGGCATTCCAGTAGTTTCGCAGCTCTCCCAGTAACGTATCTCCACTGGTTGTACTGCTCCAAGGGGCGGACGCGCTGCTCGTGTATAGATTGACCTGGGTGATGTTTAGGCGTGCACCCACTTCGCTCTGATACTGCGAACTTACGTAGCCGAATAAATCGGTGACATAGGCATACACGGCGCTAGTGCTGCCAAGGAGCTGTAGCAGCTCGTAGTCAGTTTCGATGATTATGTCGGCCCGCCTTTGCGGTCCCACAGCTTGCGCCGTCTGCGTGCCAGCTGCTGGCGTGCTTGCACGCTCATGATTTCGGCGCAGGTTATCTATCAACGCGGCAGATGGGGCGACGTAGTTTTTCTGAATAAATTCGCTGGTCACGCCGCAAGAGAACGGCCTATTCGGTGCGTCGGCGTAAAAGTCAACACGACGCGAACTCGGCCGCGAGGTGGTCGTCCGAGCCGTTCCCTGCTCTCCCGAGGCTGCTGGAGCCAGCAACTCCCCCACAAAAACATCTGCACCACGGCGAACGATACTGCGCATGGAGCCCTGACTGTCCACAGACACAAACACACTACTTTGAGGGTCTCCAACCAGCTGGCCGGTGAAATGCGCACGCAGCGGTGGACGCGTAACACTTACCCCATTACTTGAATGCACCACCAGCAGAGGCGGTGTATCGCCCGTGTTGGTGCGGCGGAGTTCTACGCTCACCCCATCCGCTGCCTGATCGCCCAGCGGCAGCCGTTCGATACGCAGCGAGCCTCCAACAGGCACAGACAACGCCTGCCTCAGATCAGCGCCAGCCTCCTGGGCGGTAGGTAAACCCAAAACGGTTTGTGCAACGGCTGGCGTCATAGCCGCAACGCCCAGTAGGCAAGCGGCCAGCCCTTTGCGAAAAGATACAAAACTCATCATCTCACTCCCGCTGGTTGTATTAGCGCACACTGTAACCGCTAGGATTGCGTGCGCATCTGCCTGTTTTTGCTGGTATTCGCGCCTCTCGTATACAAGTCGTGCCATCTTTCACACTTTATACAAAATGTTCCAAATGGCGTGGATGCTTTGGCTGTGCGGCGCAGCGGATGCTTGCCCTGGGCGCAATGGGCAGTTGGTATCCTGCTAAGATCAAAGGCTTTGCCGAGGCGTCCAGTCGGCTGACCACAACGCGCCGTGCCTGTTCGGCGGCGTTTTCCATTTCTTGCCTAACACCTCGAACCAGGAGTCTTCGTGCCTGGCCTTCTAGCCGACATTTTTCGCTATCGCAGCTTCATCGTCACCAGCACGGCGCGGCAAATCCAAGGCCAATATCAAGGCTCTTTATTTGGTGTGGCGTGGCTGTTCTTGGGGCCTTTGGCGCTGCTGACGGTGCACACCGTTATTTTTTCCAGCTTGTTCAAGAACCGCTTGGCAGGAGTGGACTCTGCTTTTTCGTACAGCATTTACCTGTGTGCAGGCCTGCTGCCTTGGCTGTATTTCAGTGACTCAGTCAGCCGCTTGACCGGCACCTTTGTTGCCCAAGCGGGGCTTATTAAAAAAGCGCAATTTCCTCGTATTTGCCTGCCCTTGATTGCCATGGGCGTCTCAAGCTTCAACTTCGTCGTGATTGCCGGGTTGTTTCTTGCTTTTTTGCTCATTTCAGGCAACTGGCCGGGTGCGGTGTTATTGGCGGCCATGCCAGCCCTCTCCGTTCAAGTGTTGTTGTCCTTGGGGTTGGGGGTGTTGCTTGGAGTGGTTAATGTCTACTTTCGTGATGTCGGCCACCTTGTGGGTATCGTGTTTCAGTTTTTGTTTTGGCTCACGCCCATCGTCTATCCGCTCAATATGTTGCCCCCGTGGGCTCAGACTGTCATTGGATTGAACCCTATGACTGTGCTGGTGGAGCATTACCAGAGCGTGATTCTTTACGCGCGCATTCCTTCAGCGCAGGCCTTTCAGGGCCTTGCTTGGACCGGGCTGCTCGCAATGCTCTGTATTTTCTTGGGCTACAAAATTCACCGTGACCTGGGTGGTGAAATGGCCGATGAGCTCTGACCATGGGACACATCCACGTCAATCATTTGGGTAAGGCCTACAAGCGCTACGCAAAAAAGTCCGCGCGCATTCTTGAATGGCTGGGCATGGGCGTGCACCATCAGCCGCATTGGGTGCTGCAGGACATCAACTTTCACATACAGCCTGGTGAGGCTGTGGGCATCATTGGTGTCAATGGCGCGGGCAAAAGCACGTTGCTGAAGCTCATTGCTGGTGTGATGCGTCCCACTACAGGCGACATCCAGTTGCAGGGGCGCGTTGCCGCTCTGCTGGAACTGGGCATGGGTTTTCAGGGGGACTTCACTGGGCGCCAGAACGTTCATATGTCCGGGCTGCTGGCTGGTATGACCGCCCAAGAGCTGCAAGGCAAGATGGCCGAGATCGAAGCATTTGCGGAGATTGGTGACTATATTGATCAGCCTGTACGTACCTACTCCAGTGGCATGCAGGTTCGCTTGGCCTTCAGCGTTGCGACTGCTTTGCGGCCTGATATTTTGATCGTGGACGAAGCATTGGCGGTAGGCGATGTGTTTTTCCAGCAAAAGTGCTTTGAACGTATCCGCAGTTTTTTGCAGCAGGGCACGACCTTGCTTTTCGTCTCGCATTCGGCGGCCACCGTATACACCCTGTGCAATCGCGCCATCCTGATTGATGGAGGGCGAGTGGCACTGGATGGCAACCCGCGCCAAGTCATTGACCTATACAACGCCCTCATTGCATCGCGCTCGGGCACGGGCGCGCTGCCCGTTACCATCACTGGAACAGCGGCCAGCCCAACACCCGGTATCGCAAATGTCGGTCAAGCCGCCGCCCCGCTTGGAGGCAGCGTAGGCTCGTACAGTCACAGTGGTGTCGCCATCACCAGCGTGCAACTCACCAGCGCAGGTGGTCCCGCTCACAGCGTTATCAGCGGTTCCCAGGTCACTGCTCGCGTGGTCGTGCAGTTTGACCAAGCTTTCAGCGACCCTCATGTCGGTTTCCAGATCCGCGACCGGCGGGGTGAGGCCGTCTTCATGACCCACACCCATGGCATGCACCAAAAGATTGGTCCTGTGCAGCCAGGTGAGCAGGTCGAGGTGCGCTACACCTTTGATGTGCCGTTGATCACAGGCGACTACACCTTCACTGCGGGCGTGGCCCAAGGCGGGCTCATTGGTGGAGCGGTGGCCGACTCCATTGCCCGCGCACAGGATGCATGGGCGTTCCAGGTGGTTACTAACCTGGACGACATTCACTGGAATGGTTTGTGCCACCTGCATCCGCGTGTGGACATCCAGCGCCCTTTGCTGGCGGGCAGTGCAGGGCGCGGCCTGCTGGTGACCACTTCGCACTCGTTGCTATGGCTGGATGAAAACACCGGCCACACCCAGCCCCTGCATCGCGGCGCCGGTCTGTACTACGGCATCGCTGTCGATGCGCAAAACATTTATGTGGGCGCACGTCAACGTCTCGTTTCCTCCAGCACGCCTGCGAGCGAAGAGCGTGGAGCAATCCTTGTGTTCAATCGCCAGCTGCAACTGCTAGACACATTGTGTGCGCCCTTCCCGTTGCGCGATATTCACGAGATCGCCGTACATGAAGGCACCTTATGGATCACCTGCTCGCATGACGATATGGTGGCCCTGCGCCACCCCGACGGCCGCTGGCAGGCCTGGTATCCATTGGGTGAGCCTTTGGGCGAGCCGCGTGACGTGCACCACTTCAACTCGTTCGCCTTCACTGCTGGCACGTTGCATCTGCTAGCGCATAACCGCGGCGCCAGTGAAAGACTTGAATTCAACCTTTCAGATCTGAAGCTCCGCGCGCGCCACCCTCTGGGGCAGCAGGCGCATAACCTTTGGCAGCAAGACGGTGAGTGGCGGACCTGCTCTTCCGGGGAGGGGCGCCTGCTGGGTGATTCTGGGTTTGCGTTGTCTACCGGTGGTTTCCCGCGTGGTGTTACCCGGCTGGGCCAACACACCGCCGTTGGCATTTCCCAGCTGGCAGAGCGTCAACAGCGCGACCTTACGGACGGGCAAGTGGTTATTTACAACGAACACTGGCAGCTGCAGCAGCAGTGGACATTGCCAGGCGAAGGCTTGGTGCTCGACATCAAGCCTTGTCCCTGATCGCGCCCGTATCGCGCGCGTTGCAGACCGCACAAATCGCAAACGCCCATGCCCCACATCTACAGCAGCACAGTACAGACAGATCAGCTTCTTACCCAGGTGCGTCAGCTCTGTGAGAACCCGCCGGTTCCGCACCATGGGCTAGATGGTGTCGCGCCTGTATCGGCGGCGTCAGCCGGTTCCGTCCCCGGCCCCAAGGGTACTCCCAGTCGGTGGGTGCTGGCATTGCGTGAATGGCGCTCGCGAGGCTATTCCTGGCGCTGGGTGGTCAGTCAGATACCTGGCACTGTGCCTCTGTATGTCTTGCTGCGCACCCTTCAAGAGCTACCCCAGACTTTGGGCACGTTGCAGCACCAGCAGCACAGCGCCTACAAAACTGCGCACAACCAACATCGCCAGCTGGAGAGGCAGATACGGCAACTGCGCGAACAGCAAGAAAAGCTCCAGCGCGACAACGCCAACTTGCGCAGACGCTTGCTCCAGGCAGAGAGGCAAGCGGCAAACCAGCAGCAACCGACCACTTCGGGTTCGGTCATGTCGCCGGTGGTCAATGAGCGGATCGCGCAGTGGTACGGTGCCTTTGAAGAGACCCAGCGAGGCGACGTCAGCCACATTGCTCAGCGCCAAGCTCAATACCTTGCGTTGGTGGCCCCTGTGCTGCAGGCCTTGTCCAGGGCACCTGCGCTTGACCTGGGCTGTGGGCGGGGTGAGTGGGTGCAACTGCTGGCAAACCAAGGCCATCCCTCAAGCGGAGTTGACAGCAATCCCGCCATGCTGCAACCCGCTCGTGCGGCTGGCGCAGACGTGCACTGTGCTGATTTGTTTGACTATCTGGCGCAGCAACCCTCAGAGCACTACGCATTGGTCACCAGTTTTCAGGTGGTAGAGCACCTTCCTCTGCCATTGCTGCTACAGCTACTGCAAGAGGCATGGCGTGTTCTGCAGCCCGGCGGCATGATCGTTCTGGAAACACCTAACCCAGAAAACCTCCAGGTGGCCGCCTACAGTTTCTGGATGGACCCCACCCATCAACGTCCATTGCCACCGCCCCTGTTGCTGCAAATGGCGCAGCACACGGGTTTTGTGGAGTGCCACATTCATCGCAGCAGCCCCTGGCCGGTCGAGCAGCAAGCCCCCGGCCTGCCGCAGCCGCTGCCCAAACTCTTGTATGCCGAGCAAGACTACGCTCTGATTGCTCGCAAGCCCATGCCATGAACCTTCTTGACCACCTGCCGCAGCCCCTGCACAACCGGGCTACCCAGGCGCACCACATCTACGCGCTGTTTGCTACCGTCGACACCACGCCAGACACGCTGCAGGCCCTGTGCAACGCCCTGTCCCAGCTATCGCCCCTGCCAGCCGAAATGCACGTCTACCACACCGGGGCAGCCCCGGCTGTGCCTCATGGACTGGTCTGCGCACTGCACAACTTGGCGGACCCTGCGACTGCAGCTGCTTTGGCGCAAGCAGAAGCTGCTTTGCTACCGCTTGGTCTTTGGGAGCACCGCCACACCTTGGCCGCCCTGGCCATTCCCACCGTGGTGGATCTGGGTGTGACCCCATCCGCAGGGTGGAACGCCGAAGAGCAGGGCGGCTTGGCGGCAGCAGGTGCCAGTGCACAAGAGCTGGCAGCCCTGCTGGTGCAGCTGGCAGCTGACCCGCCCACCCGCCGTCGCACCCTGGATGGCCAAATCCTTTGGGAGCCTGCCGATCTTGCGCGCACCTGGCGGGTGGAGGGCGTATTTGACAGCAGTTATAGCTTGGCCATCGTTAACCGCCACCTGGCCATGGCACTGCAAGACACGGGCGCGCCCATGGCCTTGTACACCTACGAACAAGGTGAGCAGCCCCAGCCCCAGTTCGCGGCCGTGGAAGACCCTGCGCGCTTGGAACGCATGTGGCAGCAAAGCCGCCAGCCGTTACCACCCGCCGTGGCGCTGCGCAACGCCTGGCCCCCGGTGGTACGTGAAATGCGGGGCCAACGGCGCGTGCTGGCCAACTACGCCTGGGAAGAGACAGAATTCCCGCCGCAGTACGCGGCAGACTTCAACCGCACGCTAGACCTTATTACCGTTGTCTCCAACCAAACGCGCGATCTGTTGCAGAACGCCGGTGTCAGTACTCCAATAGCATTGGTCGGCAATGGCATAGACCACCTCGAACACGAGCCCCCGCAGGCACTACCGTCTGCGCTGCAGCAAGGCTACCGGTTCTTGCATATTTCCTCATGCTTTCCGCGCAAAGGCGTTGATGTGTTGTTGCGCGCCTATGGGGATGCCTACCGCGCCTGGCACGACGTTGTGCTGATCATCAAAACCTTTCCCAACCCCCACAACACCGTTGCGCAAGATTTGGCCGCTCTGCAGGCCGCAGACCCTGACTACCCCAACGTTCAGCTCATCGAAGAAGACTGGACGCCTGGGCAGATTGTTGCTCTGTATCAATCGTGCCAGGCATTTGTGCTGCCCAGCCGGGCTGAGGGCTTCGGTTTGCCCGCTGCCGAAGCCATGCTGCAAGGCTTGCCCGTGATTGCCACGGGCTGGGGTGGACACACTGATTTTTGCACCCCTCAAACTGCTTGGCCACTGCGATACACCTTGCAGCCAGCCCAAAGCCACATGGGGCTGCCCGGGTCCCTGTGGGCCGAGCCCGACCGCGCGCACTTGGCGGAGTTGCTCGAAACACTGCCCCACCTGCCCGCCGCCACCATCCAGCAGCGCACCGACGCCGCACGCCAACATGTCAAAACCCATTGCACCTGGGCCGGCGTAGCGCAGCGAACCCGTAGCGCGCTAGACCAGCTGAACCAGCAACCCGGCCCCCAGCAGCCCCCCCGCATTGGGTGGATGAGCACCTGGGGCACCCGTTGTGGCATTGCCGCCTACAGCGCCCACATGGTGCGCGCCATCAACCCATCCCAATTGCACCTGCTGGCCCCCACCGAAACCCCCGAGGCGCCCGACCCAGCCTTTGTCCACCGCTGCTGGCAGCAAGGGCAGGCCGACATAACCCCGCTGGTGCAGCAAGCACAGGCCTTGCAGGTGGATGTGTTTGTCATCCAGCACCACTGGGGTTTTTTAAGCCCCCATGCACTGGCCGGCCTCGTAAAGCAGCTTAGCAGCGAGGGTACTGCCGTTGTTGTGGAGTTTCACAACACCCGCAGCGCACCTGACGACATGCAGGACCCAGCCATCCTGCAGGCGCTGGCTCTGGCCGCCCGCCTGATTGTGCATAGCCTGGACGACCTGCACCGCTTGCACCAATGGGGTTTGCAAGCCAACAGCATGTGGTTTCCACTCGCGGTGTACCCGGTGGCCTTGCCTACACACGACCAGCAGGCCCAGCGCCGCCAAGATTTGGGCCTGCAAGGCAAACGCATCGTGGCCACCTACGGCTTCATGATGCCGCACAAAGGCCTGCTCGAAATGGTGCAGGCCATGCCCGCCATCCTGCGCGACCACCCCGATGCGCACCTGCTCATGGTCAACGCCTGGTACAGCGAAGCCGCCTCGGGCGCCGAGCAGCAGCGCCTGCAGCAGGCCATCCAAAGCCTAGGCCTGGGCAACCATGTCACACTGGAATCCCGCTTCTTGCCCGAGGCCGACTGCGCAGCCCTCATCAGCCTGGCTGAGGTGGTAGTTTTTCCCTACCAAAGCACAGAAGAATCCGCATCGGCCGCTGTGCGCATGGCCCTGGCTACAGGCAGCGCCATTGCCACTACGCCACTGCCGATCTTTAAAGACTTAACGGGTGTCGCCCATAGCTTGCCCGGAACTAGCGCGGCAGACATTGCCCAGGGAATTGCTGGCGCACTGCATATATATAAGAGAGACGCTCAGGCCCTTGCTCGGGCGCGTCAGCTCGCACAGCAGCGTGCCCATCAGCAGGGCGCTCAGCAACTGGCCCCGCGCCTTAAGCATCTGCTGTATGGCCTTCATGCCCAGCAAAAGGGCTCTGTGCATGTTGTTACCGGACAACAACGCGACGTCGTTCAATTTGCAGTGTGAAACCCGCGAAATAGTGCTATAGAATCACCCGAGACCTAGGCTGACAGACGTGAGCCGTAACGGGGTCCGTTTTACTTTTTTTTGAAACTAGGAGCTTCTTATGGCAGCAGCCGACTACTACACCCAGGTTTACACCATGTTCGTGGGCTACTATGGCCGTCCACCAGCACAATCGGGCCTGGACTACTATGCTGACTTGGTGGACAAGGCTGGTGGCAATCTGGCCGTGGTGATTGACGACTTTTTCAAGTCGGCTGAGTCGCAGGCATTCTTCGCTGGTAAGACGGTGGAGCAGCAAGTCAACCAAATTTTCCAGAATCTGTTTGGTCGCGACGCTTTGCCAGCTGGCTTGAACTACTGGACAAATCTGATCAACAACGGCACGGTGGCGCTCTCGCAGGCCGCTTACACCATCGCCTTCAACGCAGCAGCTGCTGACGTTGCAGTGCGCGACGCCAAGGTGGCCTCTGCAAAGGCATGGGTTGCTGGTCTGGATACCACCAACGAAATTCTGGTGTACGGCACCGATGGCGGTCGCAGCGCCGGTCGTGATTTCCTGAAAAGCGTGAACACGAGCACCCCAGCTTCCCAGGCAGCCGTCGACGCAGCTCTGAAGGTTATGGTGGATGGTGGCACGACCAATCCTGGCCAAACGTTCACGCTCACCACGGGCTTGGACAACGTTGCTGGTACCGTGGGCAACGATGTTTTCCAGGGCTCCATCAATGCGCCAAACATTCTGGGCGAGACGTCCACCTTGAACAGCGGCGATATTATCAAGGGCGGTACAGGTACTGACACGTTGAATGTGAGCGTTATCGGTGCTGCTGCGCCAGCAGTCGTCCAGATGGACAGCGTTGAGGTGGTGAACATTCGCAATATCAGCAACTTGGCACCTCTGTCGGCTGCTGCGTGGACTGGCGTGCAGCAGATCTGGAATGATCGCTCTCTGATCGCTGCTCCCGTGATCGTGACGGATGTTCAAAACGATCTGACGGTGGGCGTTCGCGGCGTGAATGCTCCAGGTAACTTCACGAATGTTGTGTTCGCTGACGCTGTGTATGCCGCAGGCGGTACGGCCAAGCTGGCGCTGAGCGATGCAGGCCGCGAGGTCAGCGGTGTTATCACTTATGCCAACGTTGGCTTGGCAACTACGGCAACTGCTGGCCGCGTTAACGCGCTGACCATCGACGCCAACGGCAAGAACTACCTGACTTTGGGTACTGTTGGTGGAGCCAACTTGGCTGGTGGCGTCAAGGGCGTGGAGACACTCACGGTGACCGGTTCGGGTTCGGTGAATGTGGCCACAGGCGCTACGTTGTCTGCTGGCGCCTTGGTGAACGAGCTGACCACTGTCAACGCATCCGCAAACACTGGCGGCCTGACCATTGAATTGGCCAATGCCGACGTGAAGGTGACTGGTGGCTCCGGTGCCGACGTCATTACCCTGTCCAACGGTGCTGCGCTGACCAACAAGGCCGGTGTGGACCTGGGCGCTGGTAACGACTCCCTGCTGAGCAATGGCTCTGCTGGCGTAGGCACCTCCGCTGTTTTGAACGGTGGTGACGGTGTTGACACCATTGCTTCTTTGTTGATGGAAGTGGGCAACCGCGACAACATCAAGAACTTTGAAGTGATGGACCTGGCAGGTGACAATCGCATCATCGATGCGAGCCTGTTCACGTCGTCCAGCTTCCAGTCCTTGGCTGTTTCGGCTGCCCTGGGTGGCAACGTGACTGTCACCAAGCTGGCCGGTACCGCTCTGAACGTTGATGTGTCTGCAGTTGCAGGTCCGGGTGTTCTGACTGCAAGCCTGGCGGGTGGTGCAACGGGCACAACCGACAAGCTGAATGTCAACTTCGACGCAAAGGGCACTGGCGCTGCTTCGTTGAACGCCATCGTCACCACTGGTACCGATACTGCTGCCATCAACTCTGGCGGCGTCAAGGGTGTGGACGTCAATGCCATTGGTACGGTGACCGACACGCTCAATACCATGTCGAGCGTCACCATCACGGGTGCTAACGACTTCAGTTTGGTTGATGTCACCACCAACGCCGCTGCTACCACAGCCATTGCCGATGTCGCGTCGAGCCTGACGATGATCGACGGCTCTGCAGCCACTGGCAATCTGTTTATCACTGCTGGTTTTGCCGATGCCATCGCAGCTACCGGTTTCTTTACTACTTACAACGCTCTGACGATCAAAACGGGTACGGGTGACGACGTCGTCAACATCGGTGGCCGTGGTACCGTGTCCACAGGCACAGGTAGCGACACTGTTTATGTGAGCAGGTTGGGTGTGAGCGTGGATGTGGGTGTGGACAGTGTGGTAGATACCGTGGTGTTGGCGAATACTGCTGACTTCACCGGCGCGTTTGGCCCCACCACCCGCGTGACGACGATCAGCAACATGGCACAAAATGATGTAATCGATGTCAGCAGCATTGCTGCCGCTGCCGCAACCATCAACGACTTTACTGCTACGGCTGGCACGTTCGGCTCTCTCGAAACTGCCGTCAATGCAGCTATCGGTGACGCAACCTCTGCGGTGGACTTCATCAACTGGGTGGACGGTAACACTTACATCGTCGTCAATGGTGCCGACGACACGGTGGTGAAGCTGGTGGGTACATACGACAACTTCACTGTGGCTGCTGGTGTCATCACCGTCGGCGCTTGATTGTCGTCGTAGCTTCCTACAAGCATTTACCCTTGTGGTAAGTGCTTGAAACAATAAAAGCCCCGCCTTTGAAAAAAGGGCGGGGCTTTTATCTTTCGGTTGAAAAATAATGTTGTCTGTAGCAGCGCTGTAATGCAAATCGACAGCACATGCTTGGCACAGTCCCGACATCGAACTTTGATCCCTCAGATCGTTGCAGCAATATAGACAAAAAGGTGCATAGAGAAAGCTGTGTACCTATCTTGAATACCATCATCGTGGCCCAGGCACTTGCTCGGCCCTCAGGTCTTGCAACCTCGTGCCTTCATTTCTCACCGCAAACAATGCGGGCTGACGCAAACCATTGGGTTCAGGCGGGTGTGGATTGGTGCACGCTCCACCGTGGAGCGCGCCGCACTGACCCACTAGAATCGTGTAAACAGGCTCGCATAATATGGAATCTACCTTGCGACTGATGGAGAGTATCTCGTGGTCGCATCTACGAATAGTTGTTATTGAATTGAGTCCTGGTTTGCATAATTAATAGGAATTTTTTGCAAAAATATTTCTGTTTACCCACGCAAGTCCATTAATGGATACGCAAGACCGAAATATTTTCCTGGGCAGCCGTTGCTGGGCTCTCGCTGCATCCGCGGCAGGCAGAGCTGTCAAGTCAGGAGCTAGCCACGCGACAAGGCAGCATTAACGATCAATCCCATTTATCTGAAAGGATCGCGATGTCCGACTGGACAAACGGCTACGTTGCCGACATTGGATATACCTACGGCTACTATGGCGATTTAAATCCTTTGCGCGTGCGTCTGGCTTTTCTGAACGCTGGGTTGGTCGCACCAGAGATAGGCACTGCCTGTGAGTTGGGTTTTGGGCAGGGCGTAAGCGTCAATTTGCATGCTGCAGCGTCTGTGGTGCAATGGACCGGTACTGACTTTAATCCCGCACACGCAAATTTCGCTCAGGGGTTAGCGCAGGTAGCTGATTCTGGGGCCAAGCTGTACGACGAGGCTTTTGAGCAGTTTGCGCACCGCGCAGACTTGCCCGATTTTGATTACATTGCCCTGCATGGTATTTGGAGCTGGATATCAGACGAAAACCGTGCTGTTATCGTGGACTTCATTCGCCGTAAGCTCCGGGCGGGTGGCGTGCTTTATATCAGCTACAACACACAGCCTGGATGGGCTGCCATGGTACCGATGCGTGACTTGCTGGCCGAGCATGCCGCGGTACTGTGTGCAGACGGGGCGGGCACCGAGAGTCGCATAAAAAGCTCGTTGGCGTTTGCTGAGAAGTTGTTGGAGGTCAATCCGGCTTATGCCCGAGCCAATCCCCAGATTTCGGAGCGCATCCAAACCATCAAGAAGCAAGATAGCAACTACGTTGCGCACGAGTACTTTAATCAAGACTGGGCGCCCATGACCTTTGCCCAAATAGCGCGACGGTTAGTCCCCGCTAAGTTGCAATGGGCGTGTTCGGCGAACTACCTGGATGCAATCGATGCAATCAATCTGACGAAAGAGCAGCAGGCGCTGTTGACCAGCATTCCAGACACAGCGTTCCGCCAGACAGCGCGAGATTTTTGTGTTAACCAGCAATTTCGGAAGGATTATTGGGTTAAAGGTACGCGTCAGCTGGATGCCATAGAACAAGCAGAACAATTGCGTGCTCTTCGTGTGATCTTGACTCAGCCTGCTGACGAGGTAAGCCTCAAAGTTAACGGCAGCTTGGGGGAGGCAACGATGCAAGAGACGGTCTACAGACCTATCTTGGATCAACTCAAGGACCATAAACCTAAGTCCCTGCTGCAGATCGAGAGAGCATTGCAACCCGCTGGTATTGGCCTCGCTCAGGTTCTGCATGCGGTAATGGTGCTCAGCGGCACTGGCGCTTTGATGGCGGCCCAAGATGACGCATCCATCACGAAGGCTAAAAAACGCACTGATCGCCTCAATAATTTTCTGATAGCCAAGGCGCGTGGTAACAAAGGGCTGAACTATCTGGCGAGTCCTGTTACAGGCGGTGGTGTCGGGGTGTCCCGTTTTTGTCAATTATTTATGCTTGCAAGGCAACATGGCTATAAGCATGCGAACGAATGGGCCCAATTCACTTGGAATTTGGTGGCAGCCCAAGGCCTTCGGGTGATTAAAGACGGGAAATTGGTGGAGACACCCGAGGACAATGCGGCAGAAATCGAGCGACAAGCTCAACAGTTTGCACAGAAGCAACTGCCTATACTGCTTGGTTTGCAAATTATGTAGATGACGATTTGCAATACGCATGGCAATGCCGCGCACCTACAAATTGCCATGCTACGCCATATGCGCTCACCGCTGCAGCGCGGTGGCGTGGCTGGGCTGCGATGGATTCATAGCTGGCGTGAACGAGATTGGACACATTGGTGCATGCTGTTTCTCGCTGGCCTAATTGATGGGACTCCTCAACTCCAGATAGGCCTGCGTACAGGTGACGGGAGACGAATTATTTTATTTGACATAAACGTGGTCTTTGGAATCTCTGCATTTTACTAAAAATTTTTAATTGATAGTGATGTAGTGCAATTTTATATTGGTAATATATATCAAAGAAGCTATTCGAATTTGTGGATGACCTTGGGTGTTGTGGAGGGTTGATAAATTTTGTGGTTGCTGATTATCTGCCCTTTGCTAATATTTTAAATAAAAGATGTCTCGGAACGCCTTGACTAATCGACACATGCCGCATGTGGATGCACTGCGCGCATTGGCGGTGATCTCTGTTTTTATTTACCACCTTGCGCCCACGGCATTGCCAGGTGGTTTTACAGGGGTTGATATATTTTTTGTAATTTCAGGGTTTATTGTCAGTGCTTCGGTCATTCAGAAAGAGCCTGCCAATTTTCCTGAGTTTTTTATTGGATTCTACGCACGGCGGTTGCTCCGAGTCATGCCAGCGTTGCTGGTCATGCTGCTTGCTGTGGGTTTTATATCTGCGCTGCTTATTCCAGATGCCTGGTTGAGCGCAAGGCATCGGATGACGGAGTCTTATGCGTATTTTGGATTGAGCAATTTGGTCCTTTCCAATACGTCAGATAATTATTTTTCGCCGACGGCAGAGTTCAATCCGTACACGCATACCTGGTCTTTGGCGGTGGAGGAGCAGTTTTACTTTGCTTTCCCATTTTTGTTTTTGTTTTTGGCACTCTATCCAAAAAAGAGATGGATTTCTGCAGCTCTATTTCTTTCAGGCCTATTAGCATCCTTGTGGATAGCTGCGTCATGGATGGCCACTGACAAAACGACGGCTTACTATTCCATCTTTTCACGCTTTTGGCAACTGGCTGCAGGGGTTTTGCTGTTTTATGCAGTTCATCGGGGTGGATTTTCCATTCAGAACGAGCGAACCAAGAATATTGCAGCCCTGGTCGCAGGTTGGCTGGGGTTGCTTATTCTGGGGTGGGTGTTCTTCACTGCGGTACCCAACAGGTTCCCATGGCCTGGAGCGCTGTGGACAACGGTAGGCGCTCTTTTGCTGTTGGGCGGGTGGATTCATTTGCAGCCAGGCCCCCGTACTTATTCGATGATTGCCAATCGTCCTGTTCAATACATAGGCAGAATTTCCTATTCGTTGTACCTGTGGCATTGGCCGGTGTTTGTTATTTTCCGTTGGTCAGTGGGTTTAGATTCGGCTTGGAAGATGGCGGCAGCTGCTGTGGCCTCGGTGCTGTTGGCGGTGGTGTCATACCAGTGGGTTGAAAAGCCAGCCCGCAAGTTGGTACACCAATGGCGTTGGCCGTTGTGGTGGCTGGTCGTGGGGGCCTTGGGGGTGGTTGCCGCGTCCTGGTGGGTGTCGCAGCAAGTCCACGCCATCAAGCCCCGCATTTCGCTGCATCCCACGGCCCATCGCCCCATGGATTGGTATCCCTATGGCGAAGACTCGCATCCAGAGGTACCGGGCTGTGCTGTGAAGCTGGAGACCCAGAATGTATTGGGTAGCGTGGTCACGGTGTTTGACAGCGAAGGGGCTGGGTGTGCCAAGCAGCCGCAAGGCCCGGTCAAGACGATACATGCCGTGGGGGATTCGCATAACCTGGGGTACGCGGCGCTGTACAAATTGACCACGCTGTTCACTGGCTGGCGTGTGCTCAGCTACGACAACGGTGGTTGTCCCATGCTCAGCCTGCAGCCTCAACGTGAGAGCAGTGCGCACTGTCAAAACAGTCAGAAGAACACGCTCGCCGCCATTGGCAAAGAGTTCAGGCCCGGTGATGTGATTTTTCTGCCCTCATTGCGTTTGCCAAGATACGCTGACCAATGGGTCCGGTTTGCAGACGCTCATGTCGAAGAGGGCATCTTTGCTGAGTTGTCCGTCAAGGCAAGGGCGCAAGCTGTGCAGGACGGGGGTGCTTTGCTGAGCAGTTTTATTCAGCAAGGAGCCCACATTATTTTTGAGGCACCCAAGCCTATTTTCAAATCGCCCACCTACCGCTGTGCGGCGGCATATCAGTACGGCAATCCGATTTGCAAAGATGGACCTGATGTAGACCGCTCTGAGCAGTTGCGGTTACGTGCGCCGGTGGTGGCTGCTTTGTCGGATTTGGCGGCCAGTAACCCTGAAAAGATCAGCGTGTGGGACCCTTTTCCCGTATTGTGCCCCGTGGGTGCGGTGTGCAGCAGTTACCAAAATGGCAAGCCACTGTTCTTTGATGCAGATCACATCAGTGCCTATGGAAGCTTGCGGGTGGCCCCTTCTTTTATTGCACATTTGCAAAACATAAAAAATTAAGCCCGTCCAATTCGCAAGACGGTGCATAAAAAATGAATATGGATGCTCTGGAAGCCGAATCGATTGAAATCATCCGTGAAGCGGTAGCCACTGCCCGTAACCCGGTGATGATGTATTCCATTGGCAAAGACAGCTCGGTCATGCTGCACTTGGCGCGCAAGGCGTTTTACCCGGCGCAACCGCCATTTCCGCTCTTGCATGTAGATACACGGTGGAAGTTCCAGGCGATGTATGCACACCGCGACCGGATGGTGGCCCAAAGTGGCATGCGGCTGATCTCTCACACCAATCCAAAGGGGTTGGAGGATGGGGTTGGGCCGTTTAGCCACGGCAGCAACTACCACACCGATGTCATGAAAACCCAGGCGCTCAAACAGGCGCTGGACGCCCATGGCTTTGACGTTGTATTTGGCGGGGCCCGCCGGGATGAGGAGAAGTCTCGCGCCAAAGAGCGGGTGTTCAGTTTTCGCGCCCCCGGCCATCGGTGGGACCCCAAAGGGCAGCGTCCAGAGTTATGGAATCTCTACAACACCCGTATTCAAGCGGGTGAAACGATCCGTGTGTTTCCGCTGAGCAATTGGACTGAGCTCGATATCTGGCAGTACATATACCAAGAAGATATTCCCATCGTGCCTTTGTATCTTGCAGCCGTGCGCCCGGTCGTCAACAGGGGCGGGCAGTGGATCATGGTGGATGACGACCGTTTTCCTTTTGCACCTGGCGAGCAGGCTGAGTTGCGCCGTGTGCGGTTTCGCACATTGGGCTGCTGGCCACTGACAGCTGCCATAGAGAGCGACGCGGATACGTTGGAGGCGGTGATAGCCGAAACCTTCAACGCCCGCAGCTCTGAGCGCCAGGGTCGATTGATTGACACCGACACCCCAGGCTCGATGGAGAAGAAAAAGCAGGAGGGCTACTTCTGATGAGCAATTTGCAAGCCAAAGACGTCGCATCCTTTCTGAACGAGCAGCGCAATAAAGGGTTGCTGCGCTTCATTACCTGCGGCAGCGTGGATGATGGCAAGAGCACGCTGATTGGACGCCTGTTGTTCGAGAGCAAGGCGATCTTTGACGACCAGTTGGCCAGTCTGGAGAGTGATTCGCGCTTGTACGGTACCCAAGGCGAAAAAATGGACTTGGCGCTGCTGGTGGATGGTCTGCAGGCTGAGCGCGAACAAGGCATCACCATCGACGTGGCCTACCGGTTTTTTGCTACAGACCGTCGTCGCTTCATTGTGGCCGATACCCCTGGACACGAGCAGTACACCCGCAACATGGCTACAGGAGCTTCCACCGCAGATTTGGCCGTGATTCTGGTGGATGCACGCAAAGGGGTACTGACGCAGACCCGGCGACACAGCCGCATTGTGGCGCTGATGGGCATCCGCCATGTGGTGCTCGCGGTGAACAAGATGGACTTGGTGGGGTTTGATCCAGCTATCTTCGACTCGATTGTTCAAGACTACCAGGCATTCGCCCAGGGTTGTGGCCTTTCCAAAGTGCAGGCGATCCCACTATCGGGGCTGGACGGCGACAACGTGGTGCAGCGCAGCGAGCGTATGCCCTGGTACGAGGGGCCCAGTCTTATGGACCACCTGAATCAGGTCGAAATGGGCGATGCGCATGGCAGGCAGGCCTTTCGCCTGCCGGTGCAGTGGATCAATCGTCCCAACCTGGACTTTAGGGGTATTTGTGGCCGGGTGGCTCAAGGGCAGGTCTGTGTGGGAGACAGCTTGCGCGTGTTGCCCTCTGGCGTGCAGGCCCGGGTGAAGTCCCTGTTCGCTGGTTTTCAGGAGGTTGAGGCCAGTCAGAAGGGCGACGCGATCATGCTGACCCTGGAGAGTGAGGTCGATGTCAGCCGCGGCGATGTATTGGTCGCGGCAGAGGCACCAGCCGAAGTCGCCGACCAGTTTGTCGCGCGCTTGTTGTGGATGCATGAGCATGCCATGACTCCGGGCAGGCAGTACCTGATGAAGCTTGCTTGCAAAGAGGTCACTGCCACGGTCACTGAGATCAAGTACCGCGAGGATGTGAACACGGGAGCGCATTTGGCGGCCAAGACGCTGGGGCTCAACGAAATGGCGGTGGTCAATGTGTCGGTCAGCGCGCCCTTGGTCTTTGAGCCCTATGGCGTGAACCGCGTGTTGGGCAGTTTTATTCTGGTTGACAAGCTGAGCTTCGAGACGGTGGGCGCTGGCATGATTGATTTTGCCTTGCGCCGAGCCAGCAATATCCACTGGCAGGCCCTGGAGCTGAACCAGGAAACGCGTGCAGCACAAAAGCACCAAAGCCCGCGATGCATTTGGTTCACCGGTCTGTCAGGGTCGGGCAAGTCAACCCTGGCCAATTTGCTGGAGAAACGCCTGCATGCCGAGGGCCGACACACCTACTTGCTGGATGGCGACAACGTACGCCATGGTTTGAACCGTGACTTGGGTTTTACCGAAGCGGATCGAGTGGAGAACATTCGCCGTGTTGCCGAGGTTGCCAAACTCATGGTGGATGCCGGCCTGATTGTGCTGGTCAGTTTGATATCACCTTTCCGAAGTGAGCGACGCATGGCGCGAGAGCTGTTCGCCGATGGTGAATTCGTGGAAGTCTTTGTCGATACGTCGCTCGAAGAGTGCGAGAAGCGCGATGTAAAAGGCCTGTACGCCAAGGCGCGACAGGGCATGCTGAAGAACTTCACAGGGATCGACAGCCCTTACGAGGCGCCGGAGATGCCCGAGGTGAGACTCCGGACAGCTGATACACCCCCAGAGGCGTGCGTCGACCAAATCTTGAAAGCGCTCGCGTAGCATTACACGGAAGCCTAGGGGCGTAGCCAAAGGCTGCAGTGGCGTCGTCAGAAATGGCCAGAGCCGCTGGTGACAGGCCTGCTGTCTCAGGGTCTTATGGGGCAACGGTGCCGTACGCCTATCGAAAATCGATGCTCACTGCACTGCAGGAACAGGTTAATGAATGATTAAAAAAAGTCAGACGCCAGGACGATCGCGTTGGGTCGTCGTGGTCGGTGGTGGATGCAGCGGAGTGCTGACTACATTGCAATTGCTGCGCCAGGCGCATGGCAGTCATTGCGGGGTGGTCTTGGTCGAGTCGAGACCTCGGTTTGGACGGGGCCTGGCATACAGCATTTGGGACGACAGCATGCTGCTCAATGTGCCCGCAGGCAATATGAGTGCTCTTGCGGATGAGCCTAACCACTTCATGGAGTATTGCCGTGAGATGGACCCCAGTCTCAATGGGGGCTCGTTTGTCTCGCGGCGAATCTATGGCGACTATTTAGAGCATGTCCTGGCGACCACCGCCGCTTCTTCGTACGTGGAGTTGCGCAGGATTCGTGGGCAGGTGGTGAGAATCCAGTCCGCACCAGATCGCGGCGGCTTTGAAGTGACGTTGGCAGACGGTGCAATCGTGATGGCTGGCGACGTGATACTGGCCTGCGGATTCTTGGGCGCGCAAAAATTGCCGTTCGCCCAAGGGCTAGCTGAGTCCCTACGTTACATCGAAAATCCTTGGAATTTCCGGGCCATGGACGCAATCCCCCCCGGAGAGGCTGTGCTTGTCATTGGCACGGGCCACACTGCCATTGATGCCCTGTTTCGCTTGAGCAGTCTGGATGACAGCCGCGAAGTGATTTTGTTGTCGCGGCGTGGGTTGCTACCAAAATCGCATCGGATCTTGCCGCAGCCGCCGGCACATACCGATTTCCCTGCCTATTTGACGGGCGTGTCAGCGACAGCTCTCGGGTTGATGCGGGCACTTCGCGCCGAAGTGCGCAAGCGAGAATTCGCAGGGGGAAACTGGCGCGATGTGCTGAATGAATTGCGCCCCCACACGCGGTTGATTTGGGAGCGTTGGCCACAGGCCGAGCGGCGCAGGTTTCTGAGCAAAATCCGCCCATGGTGGGACATTCACCGTCACCGTTTGGCGCCGGCGGCGGCTGCACGACTGAAGTCCCAACTAAGCTCTGGACATACCCAGGTTCTGGCGGGGCAAATCATGCAAATGCGTCCGGAAGATAACGCAGTCGCAGTGACCATCCGCATGCGGAATTCAGGCGAGGTCAACTCGGTGCGAGTGGCGGCAGTGATCAATTGCACGGGGCCCGACTATGATATTGATCGCGCATCCTCCCCACTTGTGGCTCAGTTGCGTAGCGAGGGATATATTCAGTCGGACCCCCTACGCTTGGGGTTGGAGGTGGATATGGACTACCGGGTGATCGGGCAAGGCGGTCAGGCTATTGAAGGTCTTTACTACGTAGGTCCCATGCTGCGAGCTCGTTATTGGGAGGCCATTGCGGTGCCCGAATTGAGAGTGCATGCAAAGCAGCTGGTCAAGCGGCTTCTTTCGTAGACAACCTGCCTGCAAAGAGGGTTAAAACGCTGACATTGTGAACCTGGCTTCAGTCAAGCGAGGTCTCGCGACGTATGGACCCTGATCGGCATGGTGTGAGATAGGCAGAGCCCACATGGTTTGGCGATATAGTACGGCCCCTTAGAGCGTCAACGCGCTCACATGCCCATGTGGCTCAGTGGTAGAGCACTCCCTTGGTAAGGGAGAGGTCGCGGGTCCGATTCCCGCCATGGGCACCACATTCAGCGCACTCTGTCCACCGGGGCTGACTGTTTCGCTGAGTGCAGCCACCAAGCTGTTTCTGTGACCGCTGTCCTTGGGACATATGCAATCAACATGGGTTGGGCGCCTAGTGCGCAAGCCTTCTCCTTAGGTGATCTTTTATGTCTCTCTACCAGCCCGTTTCGTTGTCCACTCATGCGAATTTGCAATGGCAGCGCTACGCTACCTATGCATTTGCCAAGCAGGATGCGCTGGTTTCGCTGGTGGCGCAGGAGATGACCAGAGCATGCACATGTTTGCCGATAGCTTTCGCCCGAGAGGGCGATGGCTTTGTACCGGTGGCGGTGCAGGGTTTTCAGCCTGGACAGAATTTGTGGGTGACCCCCGATGGGCGCTGGCTGGCGCAATATGTGCCGGCTGCGTACCGCGGATATCCGTTTGCGCTGGCGCGTACCGAGCAAGACCAGTGGGCGCTGTGTGTAGACATGGACAGTGGTTTGGTGGGCCAATTCACGGTTGGGGCGAACGCTCAACCTTTTTTTGACAACCAGGGGCAGGCGACTGAGCCGGTGCAGGAAGTGTTAAGGTTTCTGCAGCAGGTACAGGCCCAGAGGCAGGCGACAGTGCAGGCGTGTGCAGCGTTGCAATCCGAAGGACTGATTGTGCCGTGGGCGATCGGTGTGCGGGATGGTGCACACGAGCGTGAAGTGCAGGGGCTGTGGCGGGTGGATGAGGCCCGGCTGGACGGACTGGATGCCGCTGCTTTGTTCCGGTTGCAGCAGGCGGGTGCACTGCCGGTTGCCTTCTGTCAGCGTATCTCCATGCAACATATAGCTGCGCTGGGGCCATTGGCACAATCGCATGCACAAGCGGCGGCAAAGGCGGTCCAGCCCGTGCAGCCGGGACAAACCATTCCTCAGTTGGCGGACGGCGCGGGGCTGGGCGGGCTGGGCGCGTTGGTTCAGGGCGATACCCTGCGCTTTAGCTGATCACTGGGTGAATGCGATGATGGGATTGCAGCGCATCACCACCGTTTACTGCGAGGAACAAGACCGGCTGCGCCTGTCGGGTGAACAGGCGAAAGGCCAGGTGATCGTGCTGTGGATGACGCAGAGGTTGGCCAACCGACTGGTGGCCCATCTGTGCGAAGTTGCGGGTGCTGGGGCTGCAGATTCACTGGCGTCTCAGCTGCAGCGGAGCTTTGAGTTGCAAGTGGCAGCGGCGTCATTGGTGGAGCAACCAGCTGTGCAGCTGACTTGCGATGCGGCTGAGGCCTTGGTGTACAGCTTAGATGTGACCAGCTCGCAATCAGGGGCGCGGCTTGTGTTCAAGGGGTCGAGTCGCGAAGTCTTGGCCGAGTTGAGTTTGTCTCATGTGCTGTTACAGCAGTGGCTGGGCATTGTGTACGGGCAGTACCGAAGCGCTCAGTGGCCCATGGATGTTTGGCCTGCCTGGGTAGAGGAAGCGCAGTCCCCCGCGCCTCGGCCCTCCGAAACAGTGTGGCATTGAGTAGTCGTGAGACCGATATGGATACGAATCATTTACCGATAACCGATGAAGAGCTCCAAGCGGATTTGGATGCCTTGCAGGCGGAGGCATTGGGCTGGCTGCCGCTGGGGGATGGCGCATACCTGCATGCAGGGGGCCTTGCCGCTACCCGTGATGATGGCGTGGTAGTCATCGACGTGGTGGGAGTGCCAACCTCCGCCATGGCAGAAATGACAGTGTTGCTTCTTACCTGATGGACCGGCTTTTTCGCATGGTCTGAACCGAGGAATATGCTGCACCGGAGTTGTCCTTGACGTCACATTCGAGCGCAGCGGATGCATATTGTGGACAGCCAGCTGCACTGGCCCCCTTTGCTGCTACCCAATGAGCCACGCATTTCCTTTCCTGCTCTGCAAGCTGCGTTAACAACCCGCTACTTACTACCGGTACTGGCCGAGGTGCATGCTTGTATGCTGGCAGTTCGCCTGCAGCTAGATCCAGTGCTTGAGCGCCAGCAGCCTTTCAAGCTCTGCAAACCCTATCCGCTGGGGCAATGCTTGGAAATTGCCCAAGCGGTAGAAGCACGGTTGCGCTCAGTGGATGTATCCGGCCTTTCGACACAAGCCGCAGCGGGTCTGCAGGCCATTCGCGCTTTTCAGCGTGCGGGCGGTGCATTTCGGCAGGTGTGGGGCGACCTGCGCGGGCAGTATTTTCAGAATGCGTTTCAGGTGGGCACCTTGTATGTTGACGTTGCTAACGACTCAGTGACCCCCTGCAAGCCTAAAGTTGAAATACTGTCTTTCAACGCAGCCCGATTTGTGCCTGTGCGTGACTTCGTGCACTTTCGGCGATTGGCAACTAGCTATTGGGGACATGAGGTATTTCCCAATCATGTGTTGCCTGAGTTGGCTCCTCACTGCCCGCTGATCCATGTCACGGCTTCAGGGAGTATTCAGCTGCATGACGCGACGCAATATATGCTGGCCATGACTCGTGCGCAGGGTTTTGTCCCTAGCGAGGCCGTTTTGTCTGAGGCACCCATGCCCGTTTGGTTGTTTGAGCGTGCGCGTGAGTTGCTCCAAGACGCCGGTTACCAGCCAGCTTCAAGCCCTGGGCAAGGCCGCACGCATGCACTGCAGCAGTGTCGTCGACAACGCGCCCGTCGTGTGCATCAGCAGCCACATCAGGTGGTACAAACTATCCAAGAGGTGGTCCGTATCAATCGCCATTTGGCCTGCGGGTCTACCCCGCCGTTACCACATCCGTCAAACTCACGAGAACTTGCCGTGCCCCATATCAAAATTGACAATATCGATTACGACCTAGACAGCTTGTCAGCCGAGGCCCGGGCGCAGCTGCAGAGTATCCAGTTTGTAGATCAGGAACTCGCACGATTGCACGCGCACGTCGCCGCTCTGCGAACGGCACGTAACCCCTATGTCAATGCGTTGAAGGCAGCGCTCTCCCACAACCAATGAGAGGCGATTCACCTCCATGGCTCAAAGCCAGCAAATGGGCGCCGCCAAAGGCAGCATGACGAATGCCCGCTACCAGGCGCGAGCGTCTCAGAGTCGGAGGCTGGAATCCGTTAGAGATAAGAGCCTTCAGCTAGCCTCAGGCCATTTGATTGCCAAAAGGTTACGCTAACCGTCGACATCAGACCGTGCGGCGTTTGCGTATCTCCCATCGCGCAAGGCATAGCAATGTGGTGGCGGCCATGTATTTGGCCACACTGAACCAAGAATTGAAGATGCGCGACTGTCCCACCTCGCGCAGATTCATGGACACAGGGACCTCGGCTATCCGTAGTCCGGCACGGCGCACCAGCAAAAGGGCTCCCAAGTCTTGATAGTCCAGCAAAGTGGCTTCGCGCGAGGCCAGCACTTCCATGACTTCACGGTTGTAGAGCCGAAAGCCAGAGGTCAGGTCGCGCAAGTCAAACCCGGCCAGGCGTCGAAACCAGTTCCACGCCATTTGCCGAAGGGGGCTCGCGCGCTCCGGAAATGCACCTACGACGAGGTCTGCGCTCGCACGTGCTTGAAGCAGCACCGGGATTTCGTCTACCTCGTGTTGACCATCTGCATCCATGGTGATAACCGCTTGATACCCCTGCCGTAGGGCATAAGAAATGCCTGCTTGCATCCCTCCCCAGGCGCCGATAGGCAGTACTGGGCTGAGAACATTTGCTCCAGATGCGCGTGCGATTTCGCCAGTGGTGTCGGTGCTTTGGTCATTAATGACCAAGATGTCATGCCAGCCTTGGCTGCGAAGCCGCTCCAAAAGAGCACCGATGGTGACAGCCTCATTACGAGCCGGTATCACAATGAGTACGTCTTTTTGTGAAGGGTTGGAGGGCAGGGCATCCGGTGCTGCCAGGACATATTGCGTAGACACGTATTTCGCGCAGGCCTCCATGGAGAAGTGGGTGCTCAGAGCCTTTTTGCCTGCGGCGCCCCACTGCTTGCGCAGAGCGGGGTGGCGTTGAGCGTAGTCAATCGCGTTTTTCCAGGCTGTCACGTCTTCGGCAGGTACTGTGATGCCCGCACCTGCGGTCTCGACCACCCATGGCATGCCAGAGCCTTCCAGGGCTGAAACAATGCAGGGCCGAGAGTGGTGCATTGCCTCCAGCAGTACCATTCCAAAGGCCTCTGTGCGCTCGCGCGACGCCAGGCAGAATAGGTCGCAGCTTTCAAGGAGTGCATGCTTCTCGGCATCATCCACATTTCCCAGCAGACGGATATTGGGGCCGGCACCTGAAGGCGTAACTTTGCTGATTAACCTTTGTAGTTCGTCGCGAAGTTCACCGTCGCCCACAATCAGTAACTGTACCTCCGGCAAGCCTGCCACCGCTCTGATCAGGGTGGCAAAGCCTTTGTAGTAGGCGAGCCTTCCAATGGACAGAATACGGAGCCCGTGGGGTTGCCAGCCGATGGTGGTCGTGGCTAGGGGCGCGCCATTGATGGGTATTGGTGGAGTGGAAGGGATGCTGGCTGTGTTGAGTCCAAGGGGGATAACCACGCACTGAGTCCGCCAGTCGTTCAGTGGTTCGCTGGCAATCAGGTAAGGCGGTGAAGTGACAATGATGCGTGCAGCCCGTGCCAGTACGGCCTGTTCGAAAGGGCGATATAGCCGGTATGCCAGTGAAACAGCAGTTTTGATTCGCGATGCCACAACATCTGAATGCCAATGTACGACCCAAGGTATTCCTCGTGCTTTTGCAAGAGTTAACACCCACAGGGCGGAGTTGTTAGGCATGTGCAGGTGCAGTACGTCAGGCTGATGGTTTTTGATAGCTCTCGCAATAGCGGAACGAAAGCCCAGCGCAATAGGTGCAAAAATGACCTGCCACTGGACTGGTACCCGTGTGATCCAGGATGGGTCTGAAGTCTGGGGAGTGCCATGCACAACAGCGGCTGCATCGATGCCCACGGCTCGCTGAGCATTGATGAGGTCCGCAAGAAACACTTCTATCCCCCCTCGGTGTGGCGGATAGAACTTACCGATGTGCAACACGCGCAAAGTCACGGGATATCTTGTAGGTACTATTTCTTGCCGGCAGAAATGACAGCGCGCATTTGCGTGTATTGCGGATTTTTGGGGTCAAGTTGAATGGCCCGATCCAAATCACTCAAACTTGCCTTCTGTTGACCCATGCGGTACTTGGCTATAGCCCGGCCGTAGTAAACAGGCGCTCCAGGATGAGAGGATAGTAACTGGTCAAAGACTTGAATAGCCGTTTCATTATCTCCTTTGCCCACCATCGCCATGCCCAGTCCAAGCCGCAGGCGAGGGTCATTGGGATTGGTCTGTAGAAGTGTTTTGAATCCCGTGATGGCTTCGTCATAACGCTGAGCTGCCATGGCAGTCTCGACCAACCGGATTCGTATCGTGGGCACCACGCCCCGCTGTAGGGGGTCTGCCTCGGCCTGGGTGAGTGCCACCCTGAAGCTTTCGAGGGCGGGTTCCAGTTGCCCTAACGCAGCCAGAGATTCAGCCTTATGGAAATACAATCCAGGCTGTGAATAACCCAGTGCTTCAGCGGCGTCAAAAGATCGCAGTGCCTCGACGTGGTTCTTCTTCAGTTGCAGAATTACCCCTGAGTTGAACCGAGCACCACTACCTAACTCTCCACGGTCATTTAGTGCAACCGCTGTTGCGATGTTGCGCTCAGCTTGGTCGATCAAGCCCTTGCGGATGTAATAAGCACCGAGGTTCAGGAAAGGACGACTCCGCCCCACTGCATTGGCAGGAGCCTGGAGGTTGGTCTTTTCAGCCGCGTCCGTCCAGGTGACCACCTCTTCACTGAGTGAGAGATTGCGCTCTATTGCCAGAGCACCTAACAACGTGCCTACAACGATTCCGAAAATATAGATTGCACGCGGTTGAAAGCCTGTGAGTGCAATCGCCAGCAATCCAGGAAGAGCAATGCCCCAGAGGTAGCTGCGGTACAGCACGAACGGATCTTGAACCCAAACGGTGGAGAACTCAGTGACAAACCAAAGTAGTGGGAGCAGTAGCAGCAGTGCCACCAAACTCAATACACCCGAGCGCCGTAACAGCAGCCAAATGGAGCCCACAAGCATCACCACGTAACCCAGGGCCCCCACGATATGCCATGACGAAAATAAGCCCATGGGGAATGCGGGCCGTACGTCAATGGACATCCAGCCGACATAAGGCACTATCCATAGCAACCCATAGGAAAAAAATAGCGCGGCTTGGTTGAGGATGCTCAGCGGGTAAATCTGATGCGTGATGCCAGGCTTCAGTGCTTCGAGTTGCTGTGCAAATGCCTGTGATTGCGCGTCGAACAGCTGTCCAATCACATCGCCGTAAAAATGCAGCATGGAGGTCACGGCAACGCACAAAACTGTCAAAGTGCAGGCCACCAATATTCCAATTTTTCTCCAGCTAGGGCGAGAAACGTGGATGTACAAGGGAATGGCCAAGCCGACTGTCATTACCGCATGTTCTTTGGATAGAACAGCAAGCAAATAGCTTAGTAGAGCGCCTGCGAACCAAGCTGGGCTTCGGGTTTGCAGTCCTCGCACGAACGCCCAGCAAGCCAGCAGGGCGAATAGCGTTGCCATGAGGATGGAGCGCTGAATGAGGTATCCAACTGCATAGACAGCCAAAGGATGTAGCGCGAACAGAGTAACTGCTACTCGCAATGCCGCACGTTGAGACGTTGCAAAGTGCGGCTGATCTTCAATGTCTTGCGGAAAACGAGTGCTGGCCATCAGCGCTTGCAGCAGCGCATAGAGTGCCGCCACGACACCCAGGTGCAGCGCTATGTTGACGATGCGCTGCTTCCACCAACCCGACCCCACAAGTTGCTCGATCCAAACGAAGCTCCCATAGGAGATCATGCGTTGCTTGATATCGAGCAGGTTGCCGTAGGTTCCAAAAATGGAGCCATCCGTGAGCCGTAGGTCGTCGAACACTAGCTCGTTACGCAGCCCAGGTAAGTAAACGGCCAGCACTGCCAACAACACAATCAAGGCGAAAAAATAAGGTGCTTTGCCGGACTTGGCCATGAAAGGATTTCAGGGAGGAGGTGGGGTGACGCCGTCCGAACAGACAGCCTGAGGCAATACCAGTGTAGCAGAGCAAAAAGTACGATGTATTGTGAAAAAGTGTTTAAAAACAGAGGGTTTGTTCAAGTGACCGATCGCGATAGCGATCTCCTTGCGCACCCCTGTCGAGGTGTTTGGTTACTCATGGACAGAGGGTTGGTGGTTGTATTGGCGGGTCGATTTATGTGCGGCGCGCCAGCATCAGATCCAGGTTCTGCACCGCCGCCCCCGAGGCGCCCTTGCCCAGGTTGTCAAACACGGCGATCAGCAGCACCTGGCCGTGGCGGGCGTTGCTGAACACCCCCAGTCGCAGCTGGTTGGTGCCGTTCAGGGCCTGTGGGTCCAGATGCTCGGCCGCTTCGGTGGCGGCGGGGGGCATCACCTCGACAAAAGGGGCGTCGGCATAGTGCTGCTGCAGGCAGGCGTGCAGGTGTTCGCCTTGTGTGCCCGGCGCGAGCTGCCGCAGATGCAGCCCGATGGTCAGCACGATGCCCTGGCGAAAGGCACCGTACGAGGGCAAGAAAAACGGGCGCTGCGACAGCCCTGCGTGTTGCGTGATCTCGGGCGTGTGTTTGTGCTCCAGCTGCAGCCCGTAGACCTGGAAGGCGGGCGCATGGGCTGCCTCGGGGCCTTCGTGCGCTTGCACGCGAGCACGCCCTCCGCCGGAGTAGCCCGACACCGCATGGATGTTGAGCGCATGGTCGGCGGGCAGCAAGCCTGCCTGCACCAGGGGCCGTAGCAGGGCGATAGCGCCTGTGGGGTAACAGCCGGGGTTGCTGACGCGTTGCGCGTTGGCGATGCGCGCGGCCTGCGCAGCATCCATCTCTGGAAAGCCATAGGCCCATTGCGCGTCCGTGCGGTGGGCCGAGCTGGCGTCGATCACGCGCACGGCGGGGTTGTGGATGGCGGCCACGGCTTCGCGGGCGGCAGCGTCGGGCAGGCACAGGATGGCGATGTCGCAGCTGTTGATGGCTTCGGCGCGGCGGGTGGGGTTCTTGCGGTCGGATTCGGGCAGTGTCAGCACCTGCAGGTCGGTGCGGCCGTGCAGGCGCTGGTGGATTTGCAGGCCGGTGGTGCCTTGGTCGCCGTCAATAAAAACAATGGGCTGGGTGGTCATGGTGTGGATTCCTGGCATGGGGGGATGTGGAATCTTCCGCGCCGGTCTAAACTTTGAAAAGTTGAATTTCACAAACTTCAAGATCAGTTCTACTGAACGTCATGCGCGAACTCAATCTCGACCGGCTGCGCACTCTGGTCACCATCGTTGATCTCGGGTCTTTTGCCGAAGCTGCCCGCACGCTGCACCTGGCGCCGCCCACGGTCAGCCTGCACATTGCGGACCTGGAGGCGTTGATTGGTGCGCCGTTGCTGGTGCGCAAGCGGGGCGAGGTGCGGCCTTCCGGCGCGGGGGAGGTGCTGGTGGAGCGAGCCCGGCGCCTGCTGGCCGATGCCGACGAGGCCATGGACCTGGTGCGGCGCCAGGTGCAGGGGCTGGAGGGGCGAGTGCGCCTGGGCGCGTCCACGGGCGCCATCGCGCACCTGCTGCCCCAGGCGCTGGAGGTGCTGGGCCAACACCACCCCGGCATCGACGTGCAGGTGGTGGTGCTCACGTCGCAGGAGACCGTGTCGCGGCTGGCCCTGGGTACGCTGGACGTGGGTCTGGTGGCCTTGCCCATGGCCGCGGTGCGCGGGGTGACGGTGATGCCCTGGCGGCGCGACCCGGTGATGGCGTTCGTCCCTTCGGCCTGGGCGGCGCCCCGCAGGGTCACGCCCCAGTGGCTGGCGGGGCAGCCGTTGATCCTGAATGACGACGGCACCAGCCTGTCGCGCCTGACGAGCGAATGGCTGGCCCTGGCGGGCGAGCAACCCAAGGCGCGCATCCAGCTCAACTACAACGATGCCATCAAGAGCCTGGTGGCTGCGGGCTATGGAGCCACGTTGCTGCCGCACGAGGCCTCCACCGCCACGCCGCTGGACCTGCGCATCCGCATGCTGCCGGTGCAGCCCCGGCTGTGGCGCCCCCTGGGCATTGCCCACCGCGCGGGTCCGGTGGAGCGCGCCACCCAGCATGTGCTGGATGTGCTGTGGCAGCAGAAGCAGGTCTGACGCGAAGCGCAACCGGCATTGCGCGGCCCCAGGCGGCTGCCATCGCTCAGGCCGCGTCGTCCCCGATGAGCAACCGGGTGTCAGACACATAGCGGTGCGGCGGTACCTCCAGGTTGGTGGGCGCGGGCTTGTTCTTGAAGACGCGGCCTGCCAGGTCGAAGGTGGAGCCATGGCAGGGGCAAAAGAAACCACCCTGCCATTGGTCGCCCACGCTGGGGTTGCTGGTGCCTGCAGACACGGCGGTGGGGGAGCAGCCGAGGTGCGTGCAGATACCCACCGTGACAAACACCTCAGGGCGGATGGAGCGTTGCGGGTTGCGGGCGTACTCGGGTTGCTGGTCCTTGCGCGAGGCCGGGTCGGCCAGCGCGGCGTCTTGCTGGGGCAGGGCGGCCAGCATTTCGGGTGTACGTCGCATGACCCACACGGGCTTGCCTCGCCATTCCACCGTCTTCACGCCACCGGGCGCCAGGTCGCTGATATCCACCTCCACACCGGCGCCCAGGGCCCGTGCACGTTCGCTGGGGGCCAGGCTGGACACCAGGGGCACGGCGACCCCCGCCGCCGCCGCGCAGCCCGTGGCCGCTGTCAGCAGCACCAGCTGCCGACGCTCTGCGGAGGGATCGCCGTCGGTGCCTGGAAGGGAGCCATTGGGTGTAGCGGGGAAGAGGGCCATGGGGCGCTTTCAGAGAGAGGTAGGACTGGCCGTGGCGCCGAGAGGGGGCTCGACGGGGTGACGGCCACCGCCCGCAACGCTGCGGGCGGCAATGCTTTACCGCAAACGACGTGCCATCACCCGCAAGACCGGCCTGCCATGACGCGTCCCGCATGAAAAGCCTTTGAATTCAACAGGTTGCGCGCGCATATCGTGTGAGCGGGCGCGCTGCAGGTCCGGCCCCAGCCGGATGGACTGCCACTCCGTCTGCCAAATTAACTGCCAACTGCCATCCATTGCAGTCCCCATGGCATAGATCAAAGGCCCGTCGGCGAAACCGGAGCACCGTCAGGGCCTTTGCCTGTACCGAGGTTTTTTTGCCATGCCCCGTCTTCCCACGCCGCCCGCCGAACTGGTGTCCTTTCTGGAGGGCCTGCCCGATCCACACATCCTGCTGGACGACCGCTATCGCATCTTGGCTGCGAATAGCGCCTATCGCCGCCAGTTCGGTGCAGCGGGCGGTATGGAAGGTGGTGCAGAGGGCAGCGTGGTGGGGCGCACCTGCCATGCCGTGTCCCACCATGCCAGCGTGCCGTGTGACCAGGCGGGCGAGTCCTGCCCACTCGCGCAGGCGCGCGCCTCGGGGCAACGCGAACGGGTGCTGCATGTGCACCACACCGCCCAGGGCGAGGAATATGTACAGATCGAGCTGGCGCCGCTGGTGGGTGAAGACGGCAACACGGGGTTCTTTGTCGAAAAGATGGTGCCTTTGCCGGTGGCGGCGCAGCCGGTGCCGTCCGCGCAGGGGCTCATCGGGCGTTCGCCCGCGTTCCAGAAGATGCTGGGGCTGGTGGCGCGGGTGGCACCTTCGCGGGCAGCGGTGTTGCTGCTGGGAGAGTCCGGCACGGGCAAGGAGCTGGTGGCCCATGCCGTGCACCAGGGCAGCCTGCGCGCGCGGCGTGCGCTGGTGCCTGTGGACTGCTCCAGCCTGCCCGAGGCGCTGTTCGAGTCCGAGCTGTTCGGGCATGAGAAAGGGGCGTTCACCGGTGCGGCCCAGGCCCGGCCGGGGCTGGTGGAGGCGGCCGACGGCGGCACGCTGTTTCTGGACGAAGTGGGCGACATTCCCCTGCCGCTGCAGGTCAAGCTGCTGCGCCTGCTGGAGACAGGCACCTACCGCCGCGTGGGCAGCACCGAGCTGCGGAATGCTGACCTGCGCGTGGTGTCCGCCACCCACCGTAACCTGCAGCACATGGTGGCCGCAGGGCGTTTTCGTGAAGACTTGTACTACCGCCTGAGCACTTTCCCAATCCACCTGCCACCGCTGCGCGAACGCCAGGGCGATACCGCCCTGCTGGCACGCGCGCTGCTGGTGCGTGTGGCGCCCCCGCCCCGGGCACTGCAGCTGTCTGGCGCTGCGCTGGCCTTACTGGAGACCCGCCCTTACCCCGGCAATGTGCGCGAACTGCGCAACCTGCTGGAGCGCACCGCCTTGCTGTGTGATGGCGACACCATCGGCGCGGAGCATGTGCAGCAAGCGCTTGCCTGCGGCCTGCCGCCGCTCGCGGGGGCAGTGGAGGAGGGGGCCGGGGAGCCGCGTGCATCGGCGGCGTTGGCCGGGTCGTCACGCCAGCGGCGGTTGCTGGACGACCAGGCCCTGCAACAGGCTCTGGCAACCCACCAGGGCAGTCGCGCGGCGCTGGCGCGGCAGCTGGGCATCAGCGAGCGATCGCTGTACCGGCGGCTGAAAGCCTTGGGCGTTTGACGCCCATAGATGAAGAAATCGGCCCCAGGCGCATAGCTTGATTGCGTCAGCAGCTATTGTTTATATAGCGTCTGGCGTGCCGTGCCTGCCTAGACCACCGCATCGGGCGCCAGCGCGCTCAGCACCATGCGCACGATCAGCTCTTCGGCCTTTTCGTAGTCGCGCTCGGTCAGTGCAGGCTTGCCCAGCAGCAGGGCGAACTGGGCCTCCTGCTCCGCATACGCCTGGGTCACGGACCAGATGATGAACATGAGGTGCGTGAAGTTGACCTTGGCAATGCGGCCCTCGCGCGCCCAGCGCTCGAAGGTGCGCACCTCGGTCTTGAGCAGCGGCGCCACGCGTTCGGTGATGGCCGTGCCATACCGTGGTGCACCCGCAATCACCTCTTTGGTGAATACCTTGGCGCCCTGGGGGCGCGTGCGCGAGTAGTGCAGCTTGGCGCGGATGTAACGCCGCAGCGCTTGCTGCGGGTCGTCGCTGTGCGACAGGTCTTCCATGCCCGCCAGCCACTGGGTGAGCACATCGTCCAGCACCCGCTGGTACAGCGCTTCTTTGCTCGGGAAGTAATACAGCAGGTTGTGGCGGCTGATGCCGATGGCGGCGGCAATGCTCTCCAGCGAGGCGCCCTCAAAACCGAATTGCGCAAACTGGTTCTCCGCCTCGGTGAGGATGCCCTGCTCCTTGAGCAAGCGCGATGCTGTGGGTGCGCGGGGCGCGGCCTCGTCAAGAGTAGGCGGGCGGGCCACCTTGCGGGGGCGGGGGGCGGGGTTGGCAGGGGACGGGCGGGCTGCAGTCATTGCACCATTGTGGAACAAGCCGGGGCCTGAAAACTGGCAATTGGCTGGCTGGAGGCTGGCACGCGGTTTGCTGTAGGGATTTTACCAATTGGTAAATTTTTACGGGTTGGTAAATTGACCCACAACGCAGGGCAACGCCGCAACAAAGCAGCGGGCACCTGCACCCCACAGCGAGGACCACGATGAAACCTCCGAAGTTTGCGGGTGCCAGCATTCACGCTGGTGCCGCATTGGTTGGCGCCACTGGCTGGCGCTCCAACGCTGCGCGGCGTGCGCTTGCACGCCCCCAGGGCGCCCAGACCCCCACCCTCACCCTCTCGGAGGAAACCTGATGGACACACCCGCAAGCCGTGCCTGCGGCATTCATGCCGCACGCCTCAACCTGGCCGACTACGCCGTCAACTTCGGCGACGCCCACCCGCCGCTCACCCGGGCGCAGGCGCTGATCGAGGCCGAACGCTGCTACTACTGCCACGACGCGCCCTGCGCCACGGCCTGCCCCACGGGCATCGACATTCCCTCGTTCATCCACCGCATTGCGCAGGACAACAACCGGGGCGCGGCCCGTGCCATCCTGGAGGCCAACCCGCTCGGCGGCATGTGCGCCCGCGTGTGCCCCACCGAGGTGCTGTGCGAGCAGGCCTGCGTGCGCAACACCAACGAAGACAAGCCCGTGGAGATCGGCTCGCTGCAGCGCTATGCGACTGACGCCTTCTTTGCCCAGCCCGGTGCTCCGCTGTTCCAGCGTGCAGCCGCCACCGGCAAGCGCGTGGCCGTGGTGGGCGCCGGGCCTGCGGGCCTGGCCTGTGCGCATGGCCTGGCCGTGCGCGGGCATGAGGTGGTGCTGTTCGAGGCGCGCCCCAAGCTCGGCGGCCTCAATGAATATGGCCTGGCCAGCTACAAGACCACGAACAATTTCGCGCAGAAGGAAGTGGAGTGGCTGCTGTCCATCGGTGGCATCGAGGTGCGCACCGGCCAGCAACTGGGCCGTGACATCACGCTCGACAGCCTGCTGGGCGCCTACGACGCCGTGTTCCTGGGCCTGGGCCTGCAGGGCGTGAACGCGCTGGGCGTGGCCGAACCCACGGCCACCGGCCTGCGCAATGCGGTGGACTTCATCGCCGAGCTGCGCCAGAGCCCCGACCTCTCCACCCTGCCCGTGGGCCGCCGCGTGGTGGTGATCGGCGGCGGCATGACGGCGGTGGACGCCGCTGTGCAGTCGCGCAAGCTGGGCGCGGAAGAGGTGACCATCGTCTACCGCCGAGGCGCCGAGGCCATGCCGGCATCGGCTGTGGAGCAGCAATGGGCGCAGACGAACGGCGTGACCATTCGCCACTGGGCCGCACCCAAGGAGGTGCTGAGCGAAAACGGCGCGGTGAAGGGCGTGCGCTTCGCGGCCACGGCGCTGAGTGGCGGCAAGCTGGTGGAAACCGGCGAGACCTTCACGCTCGATGCCGACATGGTGCTCAAGGCCATCGGCCAGACCTTTGTGGCCGAGCCCGTGGGCAACCGTATAGCGCTGGAGGGCGGGCGCATTGCCACCGATGCCGAAGGCCAGACCAGCCTGCCGCGTGTGTGGGCCGGTGGCGACTGCCGCGTGGGCGGCCGCGACCTCACGGTGGAGGCGGTGGAGCACGGCAAGGTGGCCGCTGTCTCCATCCACGCCGCACTGATGGCCTGAAGTGGCCTGATCCCCTTCACCCCAGTTTTCACGGGAGCACCCCATGGCAGACATTCGCAGCAATTTTCTGGGCATTCAAAGTCCCAACCCCTTCTGGCTGGCCTCCGCACCACCCACCGACAAAGAGATCAACGTCACCCGCGCCTTCGAGGCGGGCTGGGGCGGCGTGGTGTGGAAGACGCTGGGCGAAGACCCACCAGTGGTCAACGTCAACGGCCCGCGCTATTCCACGCTCATGTCGCAAGACCGCCGCGTGATCGGCCTGAACAACATCGAGCTCATCACCGACCGGCCGCTGCACACCAACCTGGAAGAAATCAAGCGCGTCAAACGCAACTGGCCCGACCGGGCCATGATCGTCTCGCTCATGGTGCCCTGCGTGGAAGAGAGCTGGAAGAACATCCTGCCGCTGGTGGAAGACACCGGTGCCGACGGCATTGAACTCAACTTCGGCTGCCCGCACGGCATGAGCGAACGCGGCATGGGCGCGGCCGTGGGCCAGGTGCCTGAATACATCCAGATGGTCACGGCCTGGTGCAAGCACTACAGCAAGCTGCCCGTGATCGTGAAGCTCACGCCCAACATCACCGATGTGCGCCAGCCCGCGCGTGCGGCCAAGGCGGGCGGAGCCGATGCTGTGTCGCTCATCAACACCATCAACTCCATCATGGGCGTGGACCTGGACCGCATGGTGATGAGCCCGAGCACCGATGGCTGGGGCTCGCACGGCGGCTACTGCGGCCCGGCCGTCAAGCCCATTGCGCTCAACATGGTGGCGGAGATTGCGCGCGACGCGCAGACCGCCGGTCTGCCCATCAGCGGCATTGGCGGTATCACCACCTGGCGCGATGCGGCCGAATACATCGCGCTGGGCTGCGGTACGGTGCAGGTGTGCACCGCCGCCATGGTCTATGGGTTCAAGATCGTGCAGGACATGTGCGATGGCCTGTCCAACTTCATGGACGAGCACGGCTACGCCACGCTCGACGACTTCAAGGGCCAGGCCGTGCCCACGGTGAAGGACTGGAAGAACCTCAACCTCAACCACATCGAAAAAGCCGTCATCAACCAGGACGCCTGCATCCAGTGCGGCCGCTGCCATGTGGTGTGCGAAGACACCTCGCACCAGGCCATCACCTTCACCAAAGAAGGCGGCGTGCGCAAGTTCGAGATCAACGAGGCCGAATGCGTGGGCTGCAACCTGTGCGTGTCGATCTGCCCCGTGCCCGAGTGCATCACCATGCGCGCGCTGGAGCCAGGCGAAGTCGATGTGCGCACGGGCAAAAAGGTGACGGGCGAATACGCCAACTGGACCACGCACCCCAACAACCCGCAGCGCGTGTCTGCAGCCGCTTGATATGTGCCCCTGCGTGCGTTTGCCACAGGCCCCGCAAGGCGTTGCGGCAGCACCCGTTGTGGTGCCGATTTGCAACGCATGCTGCACTGCATCTGGTGCAGTTCTTGCGTGATCTCTAGCATCGCTCGCTTCCCTTTGCCCGCCATCTGCCAGCGTGAGGGCGCTGGAACAGACAGCGGGTTGTGTGCAACCCCAACGACGTCTTTGACAGGAGTACAGGCATGACCAACAGTACCGGCAGCGCGGCCCATGTGGCGGGGCTGATGCCCGGCGATGCATCCAACACGCTCGCCAATGAAGATCTGCTCCCCACCACCGCCGCGCAGCGACACTGGACGTGGAAGGACTTTGCCGCACTCTGGGTGGGCATGGTCGTGTGCGTGCCCACCTACACCATGGCCAGCTCCATGCTGGACCAGGGCTTCACCTGGCAGATGGCGGTGTGGCTGGTGTTCCTGGCCAACTGCATCGTGCTGGTGCCCATGGTGCTCATAGGGCGCGTGGGGCCCAAGTATGGGGTGCCGTTCCCGGTGCTGGCGCGTGCATCGTTTGGCGTCAAGGGCGCCAACCTGCCCGCCGTGCTGCGCGGCCTGGTGGCGTGTGGCTGGTTCTCCATCAACTGCTACTTTGGCGCGCTGGCGCTGCATGGGTTCCTCAACATCCTGGGTATGAATCTGGCGGGACCGGCCGATGGACAGACCATCAGCACCTCGCAGTTCATGTGCTTCCTGGCGTTCTGGGCGGTGCACATCTGGTTCATCTGGAAGGGGCCGGAGTCCATCCGCATGCTGGAGGTGATTGCGGCGCCGCTGATGATCATTGCGTCCATCGCACTGGTTGTGGTGCTGATGATGAAGGTGCCCTCGGGCCAGCTCTTCAACCTGCCCGCCAAGGTGGTCGAGGGTGGCCCCAAGACCTGGGCGGCGCTGACCGGTCTGGTCGGCTTCTGGGCCACGCTGGCGCTCAACATTCCGGACTTCACCCGCTTTGCCAAGTCGCAGAAGGACCAGGTGGTGGGCCAGGCCATCGGCCTGCCCATTCCCATGGCACTGTTCTCCATGGTGGGCGTGATCGGCTTCTCTGCCTCGGCCATCCTGTACGGCAAGGCCCAGCTGTTCCCTGATGGTCTGCTCACGCAGATGGGTAGCGTGGCCGCAGGCCTGGGTCTGCTGGTGATCTTGCTCGCCAACCTCACGACCAACGTGGCTGCCAATCTGGTGTCACCGTCGTATGACTTCAGTCAGTGCGCGCCGTCCAAGATCAGCTTCCGCATGGGCGGCCTGATCGCTGCGGGCATCGGCCTGCTGTTCATGCCCTGGAAGCTGCTGGCCACCTCGGGCGGCTACCTGTTCACCTGGCTGGGCGGCTACGGCACGCTGCTGGGCGCCATCGCGGGCATCCTGCTGGTGGACTACTACCTGGTGCGCAAGAGCGAGCTGAAGGTGGACGACCTGTACCGCCGTGGCGGTGAATATGAGTACAGCAACGGCTGGAACCTGCAAGCCCTGATCGCGTTTGCACTGGGCGTGCTGCCCTGCCTGCCCGGCTACCTGGCCGTGTCGGGCGTGGTGGACAAGGCGGGCATGCCTGCCATCTGGCTGTCGTTGTTCGACTCGGGCTGGTTCTTCAGCCTGGCGGTGGCTGGCACCTACTACTACCTGACGGCCAAGAAGAAGTGATGCCCCGGACCCTGCCTGGGCCTGGTGCCAGTGCAGGGTCCCTTTTTTTGAATTGATCTGTATCCCTGAAGGAGACCCCCATGAGCCAAGCCCTTGTGATCCGCGGTGGCACCGTGGTCAACGCCGACCGTGAACAGCGCGCCGATGTGTTGTGCGTCAATGGCCGCATCGTGGCCGTGGGGGAGGACGCTGCGGCGCAGGCCCCTGCGGGTGCAGAGACGTTGGACGCCAGCGGCCAGTACGTGCTGCCCGGCGGCATCGACCCGCACACGCACATGCAGCTGCCGTTCATGGGCACCGTCACCATGGACGACTTCTTCACCGGCACGGCAGCCGCGCTGGCGGGCGGCACCACGAGCATCATCGACTTCGTGATCCCCGACCCACAGGAACCCATCCTGGACGCCTACCGCAAGTGGCGGGGCTGGGCCGAGAAGTCTGCGGCGGACTATTCCTTCCACGTCGCCATCACCTGGTGGAGCGAGCAGGTGCGCGCCGACATGGGCACGCTGGTGCAGGAAGAGGGCGTGAACAGCTTCAAGCACTTCATGGCCTACAAGAACGCCATCATGTGCGACGACGAAACCCTGGTGAACAGCTTCAAGCGCGCACTGGAGCTGGGCGCCATGCCCACGGTGCATGCCGAAAACGGCGAGCTGGTGTACCTGCTGCAGCAAGAGGTTGCCAAGATGGGCATCACCGGCCCCGAGGGCCACCCGCTGTCGCGCCCGCCCATGGTCGAGGCCGAGGCCGCCAACCGCGCCATCGCCATTGCCGACGTGCTGGGTGTGCCCATCTACGTGGTCCACGTGAGCTGCATGGAGTCGGCCGACGCCATTGCCCGCGCCCGCGCACGCGGCCAGCGCGTGTACGGCGAGGTGCTGGCGGGGCACCTGCTGGTGGACGACAGCGTGTACCGCGACCCCGATTTTGCCAAGGCCGCCGCCTACGTGATGAGCCCACCGTTCCGCCCCAAGGGCCACCAGGAGGCGCTGTGGCGCGGCCTGCAGTCGGGCCAGCTGCACACCACGGCGACGGACCACTGCACTTTCTGCGCCGCGCAAAAAGCCATGGGCAAAGAGAACTTCGCCAAGATCCCCAACGGCACGGGCGGCGTGGAAGAGCGCATGGCCGCGCTGTGGGATGGCGGCGTGAACACGGGGCGCCTCACGCCCAGCGAGTTCGTAGCGATCACCTCGGCCAACGCCGCCAAGCTGTTCAACATCTACCCCCGCAAGGGCTACATCGGCGAAGGTGCCGATGCCGACCTGGTGCTGTGGGACCCCCAAGGCACCAAGACCTTCTCTGCCAAGACCCAGTTCAGCAAGGGCGACTTCAACATCTTTGAAGGCCGCACCGTGCGCGGCGTCCCCAGCCACACCGTGAGCCAGGGCCGCGTGGTGTTTGCCAACGGCGACCTGCGGGCAGAGCAGGGCAAGGGCCGCTACATCAAGCGCCCGGCGTTTGGCGCCAACTTCCAGGCGGTGCAAAAGCGCGCGCAGGACCTGGCCCCCACGGCGGTGGCGCGCTGACCGCTGCAATGCATCTGGAGAACACCATGGATACCAAAGTCAAACCCAACATCGACAACCTGCGCATCAACGGCCAGCGCCTGTGGGACTCGCTCATGGAGCTGGCGCAGATCGGCGCCACCCCCAAGGGCGGCGTGTGCCGCTTGACCCTCACCGACCTGGACAAGCAGGGCCGTGACTTGGTGACCCGCTGGGCGCGCGAGGCAGGCATGACCGTCACCATCGACAAGATCGGCAACGGCTTCATGCGCCGCCCCGGCCGCAACAACAACCTGCCACCCATCATGACCGGCAGCCACATCGACACCCAGCCAACCGGCGGCAAGTTCGACGGCAACTACGGCGTGCTGGCCGGCATCGAGGTGGTGCGCACGCTCAACGACCACGGCATCGAAACCGAAGCCCCCATCGAAGTCGCCTTCTGGACCAACGAAGAAGGATCGCGCTTTGTGCCCGTGATGATGGGCTCGGGCGTGTTTGCCAAAGCCTTCACGCTGGAGCACGCCTACGCCGCCACCGACACCGAAGGCAAGACGGTGAAGGGCGAACTCGAGCGCATCGGCTACATCGGCGACCAGGAGCCGGGCGACCACCCCATCGGCGCGTACTTTGAAACCCACATCGAACAAGGCCCGGTGCTGGAAGACAACGACAAGACCATCGGCGTGGTCAGCGGGGTGCTGGGCATCCGCTGGTTCGACTGCACCGTCACCGGCATGGAAGCCCACGCAGGCCCCACGCCCATGGCCTTGCGCAAGGACGCCATGCTGGCCGCCACGCGCATCATGCAAGACGTGGTGGCAGCAGCCCACCGCCACCCGCCGCATGGCCGGGGCACTGTGGGCATGGTGCAGGTGTTTCCCAACAGTCGCAACGTGATTCCGGGCCGGGTCAAGTTCAGCATTGACCTGCGCAACAGCACGGACGAACTGGTGGACGCCATGGCCGCCGAGGTCAAGGCCTTTGCCGACCAGGTGGCGAAGGAACATGGCGTGCAGGTGCACATCGAGATGGTCTCGAGCTACCCTGCGCAGCTCTTCCAGCCCGAGTGCGTGGAGGCCGTGGGTCGCGCTGCGGCCAAGCTGGGCTACAGCCACATGCCCGCTGTCTCGGGCGCCGGGCACGATGCGGTGTACATGGCCAAGCTCGCACCCAGCGGCATGATCTTCATCCCCTGCAAGGACGGCATCAGCCACAACGAGATCGAGGACGCCAAGCCCGAGCACATCGAGGCGGGGTGCAACGTGCTGCTGCATGCCATGCTGGAGCGCGCAGGGACGTAGTGCTATAGAAAATATAGCTTTTGGGCATGATTCTGTGGCGCTTGCACCCGTTTTTCTACCAAACGGGTGGAGCGGGTCAGTCCAGCTTCGTCAGCCCCAGAAAGTGGTCCAGCATGTGGAAGTGGTCTTCAAAGAATTCCTCTTCCATGCCGGCCAGCTGGTCAATGCGTGTCCACTGCACCAGCGCCGCATCGTCGTCGGCCTGCACCACCGGGAAGGGCGCATCGCCCAGGTCGAAGTAGTGTGCATGTGTGATGGTGCGGCCGCGCTGGCTGCGGTCGGGGTGGTCGAACACGGCCACCGACTGCAGCGCGGCGCGCATGGTGGCCTCGGGCAGGTGACAGTGGGTTTCTTCCACCAGCTCGCGCAGGCAGGACTGCCACACGGTTTCGCGCTGCTCGATGAAGCCCCCGGGCACAGCCAGCTGGCCTTTGCCGGGCGCGTGGGCGCGGCGGATGAGCAGCACCTGGTCCTGGCAGCGCAGCACGGCGTCTACCGTCACGAACACAGGCGGGTAGGGCGCGGCAGACCAGGCCTGGCGGTAGCCGCGCAGCATGCGCCATTCCTCCTGCAACGCGGCGTAGTGCGGCGTGTGCACAAAGGCCTGCAGCTGGGCCATCGTGCTCGCCGGGATTTGCGCGGCCAGCGGCGCCAGGGCTTGGTCCACCGTGTCGGCCGTGGCGCCAAAGTAGGCGTCGCGGATGGTGGTGGCGTCCATGCTGCCCTGGCGGGGCAGGTCGATCAGCGCCCAGCTGGGGAAGGCGCGCAGGTAGCTGCTGGTCGCGTCCTTGAAATGGCCCACCAGCCCGATGCGGTCGCCGGGCTGCGTGTGCCGCGCCACGCTGCGGCGCACGGCCTGCACCCACACGGCTTCGTTGTAATAGTCGCGCACGGGCAGCACGCGCATACGGTTGCGGTCGGCCGGGGGCAGTGCATCACGCAGCATGGCCTCGCGCTCTGCCCAGGTGAAGGGGTTCTTGGGCGAGCGGGCCTGCCAGGCCGAGCCCACCACCACGATGACCTGGGGCGCCATGCGCAGGGCCTCGTGCAGCAGGGCAAGGTGGCCGCTGTGCACGGGTTCAAAGCGGCCGATGAGGAGGGCGGTGTCGTACATGGGTCTCCAAAATTTTGAGGTTTTTGGCCTCTTGCGCTCGTCCATCATGCGCTTATAGCTACGATTTTAGTAGTGATTCCCTTTGGGGAATGGGCCGCGCCGCTGGGTACCGGCGCGGCCCTCGCCAGCGGACGCCGCGCAAGGGCCGCCCCGCCGCGCTGGCGTCGTCCCCGTTCCCACGCGCAGCGTGAGAGAAGGGGGAAGCCGCGAAGCGGCTCAGGGGGTTGTCACACATACTTTGCGGCGATGGGCATCTGCCGGCCGCTGCCAAATGCGCGCGGCCGCACGCGCAGGATGGGCGGGGCCTGGCGGCGTTTGTATTCATTGCGCGCCACCATCATGCGCACGCGCTGCACCAGGGCGCGGCCTGCGCCGTCGGTCTGCAGCTGCGCCACGAACGCCTGTGCGGCGGCCAGTTCGGGGGCCGACAGGCGCTCGCCTTCGATGAGCAGCTTGAGCACTTCGTCCAGCACGGGGTAGGGCGGCAGGCTGTCCACATCGCGCTGGCCCGGGGCCAGTTCGGCCGACGGTTCCTTATCAATGATGGCCTGCGGGATCAGTTCGCGCCCCGCTTGTTCGTTGACATGGCGCGACAGCGCAAATACCTCGGTCTTGTACAGGTCGCCAATCAGCCCCAGGCCGCCGTTGGTGTCGCCATACAGCGTGCAGTAGCCCACCGAGATTTCGCTCTTGTTGCCCGTGGTCAGCAGCAGGTGGCCGAAGGCGTTGGAGTATTCCATCAGCACGGTGCCACGGATGCGGGCCTGCAGGTTTTCGAGCGGGAGGCCCTGCAGCGGCTCGCCGAAGCTGCCCTCGAACTGCTTTGCGTAGCCTGCTACCAGCTCGGCAATCGGGTGGGTGTGAAACTGCACGCCCAGGTTCTGGCACAGCGCCACCGAGTCATCGACCGAGCCGCTGCTGGAGTAGCGCGAGGGCATGGTCACGCCCACCACGTTCTCAGGTCCGAGTGCCTGCGCAGCCAATGCCAGCGTGAGTGCGCTGTCGATGCCGCCCGAGCTGCCCACCACCACCTGCCTGAAGCCGCAGCGCCGTGCGTAGTCCTTGAGGCCCAGCAGGATCTGCTGGCGGTAGAACTCCATGGTGGGCAGGCCTTCGGCGGGCACCTGCGCTGGCGCCTGGCCATCGGCGGTGAGGAAGTGGCCGTTGTCAAACCGCAGTGTGCGCAGGTCCTCCACAAAACGCGGTGCCTCGAACACGATGCCTGCCTCGGGTTCGGCCGCGAACGATGCGCCGTCGTACACCACCTGGTCGTGGCCGCCAACCTGGTTCACATACAGGATGGGCAGACCGTGGCGGCGCGACGAGCCGCCAAAGATCTGGTGCCGCTGCTCGCGCTTGCCCACGTGGCTGGGGCTGGCGTTGATGCTGATGACCAGGTCGGGCGCAGCATCGCGCAGGCGCTCGAAGGGGTTGGTGGCGTAGTCGGCACCGTGGTCGTTCCAGCCGTCTTCGCACACCAGCAGGCCCACCTGCGTGCCGCCAATGCGCAGCACCTTGGCCACGTCCGGGCCGGGTTCAAAGTGGCGGCGTTCGTCGAAGATGTTGTAGGTGGGCAGCAGCTGCTTGGCATATTGCAGGCGCACGGTGCCGCCTTGCAGCACCAGCAGGCTGTTGTGCAGGCGCTTTCCCGGGCCTGTGGCGGGCGTGGGCGCGCTCACCACCCAGTGCAGCGCGGGCAGCTCGGCCGATGCCTGCTGCAGCGCCGCCAGGCCGTCCTGCACGCGTTGCAGGAAAGGCGGCTCGTCCAGCATGTCGCCGGGGTAGTAGCCACACAGCGCGAGCTCGCTGAACACGATGAGGTCGGAATGCTCGCGGGCGGCCTGCTGGGCGGCTGCCACCATGCGGGCCACGTTGCCCTCGATGTCGCCAACGGTGAAATTCAATTGGGCGATGGTGATGCAGAGCATGTTTCTTTTTCCTTGAATGCTTCAGGGCGCGTCGGAGTGGCTGAAAAGCTCAGCGAAGCGGTCCTGGCTAGGCGTTCAGTCGCAGACAGTACCGGAGGTACGGCAAGGCTGAACAACGACGCCAGGAGAGTTTTCTCAGCCACTCAGCCCCCAACGTTGAAGACTTGGCGCAAGTACGCGAGGTAGGTTTCATCGTCGCACAGCGTCTTGCCCGGCGTGTCCGACAGCTTGGCCACCGGCTGCCCGTTGGCGCGCACCAGCTTCATCACGATGTTGAGCGGCTTCATCTCCGGTGCATCCCCCATGTCGTTGGTGAGGTGGGTGCCGATGCCAAAACCCAGCTGCGTGCGGTCGCCAAAGTGCCGGTACAGCGCCAGCGCCTTGGTCAGCGTGAGGCCGTCGGAGAACACCAGCCGCTTGGTGTGCGCGTCTATGCGCAGCTTGGCGTAGTGGGCCAGCGCCTTTTCGCCCCAGGCCACCGGGTCGCCCGAGTCGTGCCGCAGGCCGTCGAACAGCTTGGCGAAGTACAGGTCGAAGTCGGCCAGGAAGGCGTCCATGCCCACGGTGTCGGTCAGTGCAATGCCCAGGTCGCCCCGGTATTCCTGCACCCAGTCTTCGAGCGCCGCCTTTTGAAAGTCGCGCAAGCGCACGCCCAGCGCCTGGTAGCTCTGCAGGTATTCGTGCGCCATGGTGCCGATGGGTACCAGACCCAGGTCGCGCGCCAGCAGCACGTTACTGGTGCCCTTGAACCACTGCGGCGTCTGCGTGGCAAAGGTCTGCACCACCTCGCGCTGCCAGGCACCGCTGTAGCGGCGGCGCAGACCAAAGTCGAACAGCTCGAAGGGGTGGCGCAATGTGGCCTGCTGCGCCAGGTCCTGCAGCTGCTGCACCTTGACCGCCAGCCGCTCGCGGCCGCTGGCGAGGGCGGCGTTGGCGTTGAAGCGGTGGAAGTACAGCTCGTTCACGATGGCCAGCACGAAAATCTCAAAGCCCATCACATGCACCTGCGGACCCTGGGCCACGATGTGCAGCTTGTCACCCTCGGCCCAGGCGCGGATGAAGCTGCGCTGGAACTGGAAGATGCGCAGAAAGTCGATGAAGTCGCTCTTGATGAACCGCAGGCCGCGCAGGTAGGCAAGCTCGTCTTCGCTGAAGCGCAGGGTGCACAGGTGGTCCAGCGCGGCATTCACTTCGGGCAACAGCTCGGCCAGCGGGTAGATGGGCTGGTTGCGGCAGACGAAGCGGTATTCGCTCTGCGTCTGTGGATGCCGGTGCAGCAGCGCCTGCCACATGGTGAACTTGTAGAGGTCGGTATCGAGCAGGCTGGTGATGACGGTGGCCATGATTTGCTCCTGAATGGATAGCTGCCGGGGTAGTAAGTAAAAGCGCTACAGGCTGATTTCGCTCATGGATGCCAGTTGCGCACCGGCCTTGCGCATCCCGTCCAGAAACGCCTGGTGCTGCGCTTCAAATCCCGCCACGGGGCTCATGCCGTCCGTTAGCAGCACGATGCGGCTGGCCTGCCAGCCGGGCACCAGGCGGGGCAGGTGCTGCACGATGTACTCGGTGGTCGAGCGCACGCAGTGGCTGCTGGCCTCGCCCGCAATCAACAGCACATCGGCCTGGCCCAGCGACTGCAGCAGGACGGTGTTGAGTGCGGTGCTGGTGTCGTCCGCATCGGGCACCTCGGCCTCGATGGCGCTGTAGTGCTCCGTCCAGGGGTTGGTGCCCTTGAACACATTGCGCACCGCGCGCTGGCGCTGCAGCTGCCAGTCGCCACAGGCGGCCAGCACATCGGCGTGGATGCCGTGGCCCCAGCTGCCCACCTCGCAGTGCACGGGCCAGACCATGAGCGTGTAGCGGCCCTGGGCTTCGAGTGCGTCCAGGTAGGCCAGCGTGCGGGGCAGGGCGGCCACATCGCGCGGCGCGAAGTGGCCTGCACGCACCTGGGCAGCGGTGATGGGAGTGAAGGGCGCCACCTCTGCCCCCGCGCCGGTCTGCCAGAAGCCGGGGTGGGCGATGTCGAAGCGCTGGTGCGAATCGAGCGTGACGGTGATGGCGTCGAGCTGATGGCCCTGGGTGCGAATGAAGGCCGCCAGGCGCTGCATGTCGGCGTGGGCGCCCGCCACGGGCAGGCTGGGCGCGTTGCCTGGGGGACAGTGGCTGGCGGGCAGGTCGCAGAAATCGTTTTGGGGGTCGATCACCAAAAGCTGGGTGGTACGCGTGGCCATGGTCTTTCTCCTTCGCTGTGGCTGCAGTGTAGTTTTGTTAGATTAATTTTGCAACTAAGTAAATTGAAAGCCGATGTTTCCGATGAGAACCGGAATGGCTGATTCGAGACGCTTTCCTGTGGATTGGCTTGGTGGTAGCCTTGTTCGTTCAAAGTTGCAATGAACTAAAGCCCCGTGACCTCCGAGAACATTCCCGCCGTGATCTGCACCGTGGATGTGGTGCTGCTCACTCTGGAGCAATCCACGCTGAAGGTGGCCCTGGTGCGCCGCGAGCGTGAGCCTTTCGCCCAGGCGCTGGCGCTGCCCGGCGGCTACATCCATGCGCAGGACGATGTGGACGCCCAGGCCAGCGCCGTGCGGGTGTTGCGGGACAAGGCTGGGCTCGAAAGCCCGTACCTGGAGCAATTGGCCACCTTCACCGGTGCGGTGCGCGATCCGCGCGGCTGGTCGGTGGCGGTGACCTATTGCGCCCTGGTGCCCGCCACCGTGCTGGCGCAGGCTGCGGGGCGGGTGGAGCTGGTGGCGGTGGATGCACTTCCGCCGCTGCCCTTCGACCACCGGCAGATCATCGACACCGCCGCATTGCGCGTGCGCAGCAAAAGCCAGTATTCGTCGCTGCCCGTGCACCTGTGCGCCGAGCCGTTCACGCTGCCGCAGTTGCAGGCGGTGTACGAAGCGGTGCTGGGCGAGCCGGTCAACAAGGTGAGCTTTCGCCGCAAGGTGGACGAGCTGGCCATGCTGGAGCCCGTGCCCGGCGCGCTGCAGACGGGCGGCGCCCACCGGCCCGCGCAGCTGTACCGGGTGCGCCCGGCCTATCGGCGGCAGCTGTCGCTCAGTGCCAGGGGGTTGTAGCGCGGCCTCCTCGCGCACAAAACATTGGACCGCCGCGCCCAAATCTGGCACAAACGCAAACTTTGTGTTCCACGAACGGTGGTCGCGCGCGGTCGGGTGCTCCGGCGCCAGGACTGCCTCATTGAAATACCGGCCCTGCGCCGGACCTGAGGGAGAACCATGTCTTTGCGGCTCAAATTCAACCTGGTGCTGGCGGGCGTGCTGCTGCTGGCGGTGCTGGGCGCGGGCGCGTATGTGCACCGCTTCCTGCAGCAGTCGGCCATTGAGGAGGTGCAGCACAACTCGCAGATCATGATGCACGCCGCCATGGCCATCCGCGACTACACCACCGAGCTGGTCAAGCCGCACCTGGATGTGACGCTGGCCGAGAAATTCCTGCCGCAGACCGTGCCCGCTTATGCCGCCACCGAAACGCTGCGTCGGCTGCAGAACCGGTTTCCTGGCTATGAGTACAAGGAAGCGGTGCTCAACCCCACCAACCTGCGAGACCGCGCCAACGAATGGGAGGAGCGCATCATCAGTGACTTCCGCGAAGGCCGCGCCGACCTCAAGAAAGAAGTGACGGGCGAGGTGGGCGAGGGCATGCACCGTGCGATGTATGTGGCGCGCCCCATCACCATCAAGCAACCCCAGTGCATGGCCTGCCACAGCACGCCCGCCGTGGCGCCCCCCACCATGCTGAAGGTCTATGGCGACAAGAACGGTTTTGGCTGGGGCATGAACGAAACCGTGGGCATCCAGGTGGTGAAGGTGCCGATGTACTTTCCTCTGGAGAAAGCGCGCCAGACCTTCAACACCGTGATGGCAGCGCTGGTGGGCAGCTTTGTGCTGTTGTTTGTCGGCCTGAACCTGTCGCTGTCGTCGCTGGTGATCGAGCCCATGGCGCGGCTGAACAGCAAGCTGGAAGACCTGGCCACCAAGGACTTCCTGACCGACCTGGTCAACCGCCGCCGGTTCTTCGAACGGCTGGAGGCCGACATGGCCGAGACGCGGGTCAAGAAGAGCCAGCTGTCGGTCGTCATGTTCGACATCGACTTTTTCAAGCGCATCAACGACACCTTCGGGCATGACTCGGGCGATGTAGTGCTGAAGAACACGGCGCTGCGCGTGCGCGAACTGCTGCGCTCGTCCGACTGCGCCGCGCGCTTCGGGGGCGAGGAGTTCATCATCCTGCTCAAGGAAACCCCGGTGGATGCCGCCATGGCCATGGCCGAGGCGGTGCGGGCCCGTATCGCGGGTGTGCCGTTCGACGCCGTGGGCCATGTGAGCGCCAGCTTTGGTGTGGCCACCTGGGACCACAAGGAAGACAGCCACGCCCTGATCAAGCGTGCGGATACGGCGCTTTACAAAGCCAAGTCCAGCGGTCGCAACTGCGTGGTGCAGGCCGAAGACGCTGCCTGATTTGCGGGCGCTGGACGTTAGTTAGGCGTCAGGCCGTCGCGGCCAGGGCTTCTTCGTAGTCCGCCCGGTAGTCAGCAGCCAGCGCGGTTTTCTGCTTTTCCGTCAGCAGTTTGCCCGCCATCTGGAAGAAGCGGTGTTCTTCTTCTTTCAGGTGGTGCTCTACCTTCTCGGCCAGCTTCTTGGCCAGGGGTAGCCATGCAGGGCTGGAGGGCTCGGTGTCTTCGAGCGACTCCACCAGCTCATCGATCTGGTGGTGCTCGGAAATGGCGTGGCGCGACAGATCAATGCCTGCGTCGTGCGCCATCAGCGGGATGTAGAAGTGGCGGTCCTCCGCCTGGGCGTGGGCGGCGAGCTCCTTCTTGAGCCGATCGAACAGATCGCGCCGCTCGGGCGTGTCGCCGCTGGTGTTGGTGAGTGCGCTGTACAGCGCGCGCTGGCGCTCGTGGCTTTCGCGCAGGGCTTCGAAGATGTTGGTGGTATCAGTCATGGTGGGCTGTGCAGTGGTGTGGAGGGCGGCGCGTGGCCTTACTTGAGCACCTTGCGGGCGGCGCCCACGCCGATGGCGGCGAGCACCACAAACACCACAGCGATCACCAGGAACAGCACAAACAGCACCTTGGCGATGCCCGCCGCGCCTGCGGCCACCCCGCTGAAACCCAGGGCCCCTGCCACAAGGGAAATCAGGGCAAAAATGATGGCGTACTTCAGCATGGTGGTCGCTCCTTGCAGTGGATGTTGAGGCAGCGCGGGGCTGCGGAGGGTGTGCAGGAACGATACCGATGGGCGGTAGAGTGCGCCGTCAGCGCAGGCGGGCGGCAGGTGTAGGAGAGTGCCGCTGGCGGGCTGCGGTGAGGCGCCAAAAGAAAAGCCGCAACGCGGGGCGTTGCGGCTTGGGGGGCGGGGCGGCTCTGACTGTGTTCTGGTCTGCGCTCACATCGCTGGCGCGATATGAACTCCGCCGAAGACCGATACCGCGCTGTCAGCGCGGCGGGCTTACAGCCCGGCTGCTGTCCGCAGGGTCGCAGCTTTATCGGTCTTTTGGCCCGCGCTCACATTGCTGCGCGATATGAGCTTCGTCCACGTTCGGAAAGCCGCGCGTGCCGCGCGGCGGGCTTACAGCCCGGCTGCTGCCCGCAAGGCCGCAGCTTTATCGGTCTTCTCCCAGCTGAACTCAGGTTCTTCACGGCCGAAGTGGCCGTAGGCTGCGGTCTTTTCGTAAATCGGGCGCAGCAGGTCCAGCATCTGGATGATGCCCTTGGGGCGCAGGTCGAAGTGTGCGCGCACCAGCTTGGCGATCTGGTCGTCGGGGATGACGCCCGTGCCTTCGGTGTAGACCGTGATGTTCATCGGCTCGGCCACGCCAATCGCGTAGGCCACCTGGATCTGGCACTGGCGGGCCAGTCCAGCGGCCACGATGTTCTTGGCCACGTAGCGGGCAGCGTAGGCGGCCGAGCGGTCCACCTTCGTTGGGTCCTTGCCGCTGAACGCGCCGCCGCCGTGGGGGCAGGCGCCGCCGTAGGTGTCCACAATGATCTTGCGACCGGTCAGGCCGCAGTCGCCTTGTGGGCCGCCGATGACGAAGCGGCCGGTGGGGTTGATCAGGTAGCGCGTGTCCTGTATCCATTCCTTGGGCAGCACGGGCTTGATGATCTCTTCGATGATGGCTTCCGTGAACGAGGCCTTCATCTTGGTTTGCGTTTCGCTCTGGTCAGGGTGGTGCTGGGTGGAGAGCACCACGGTGTCGATGCTGTGGGGCTTGCCGTCCACGTAGCGCATCGTGACCTGCGACTTGGCGTCGGGGCGCAGGAAGGGCAGACGGCCGTCCTTGCGCAGCTGGGCCTGGCGCTCCACGAGGCGGTGGGCGTAGTAGATGGGCGCGGGCATCAGCTCGGGCGTTTCATCGCAGGCGTAGCCGAACATCAGGCCCTGGTCGCCAGCACCGGTGTTCAGGTGGTCGTCGCTCGCGTGGTCCACGCCCTGGGCGATGTCGTTGCTCTGCTTGTCATAGGCCACGAGCACGGCGCAACCACGATAGTCGATGCCGTAGTCGGTGTTGTCGTAGCCGATGCGCTTGATGGTGTCGCGCGCTACCTGGATGTAGTCCACATGCGCGTTGGTGGTGATTTCGCCCGCCAGCACCACGAGGCCGGTGTTGGTCAGCGTTTCAGCGGCGACACGGCTGCGGGGGTCTTGTTTGAAGATCGCATCGAGAATCGCGTCCGAGATCTGATCGGCCACTTTGTCGGGGTGGCCTTCGGAGACGGATTCCGAGGTAAAGAGAAAGTCGTTCGCCATTTGAATAAACTCCTGTGTTCCGGCATTTGGGGCGTTGCCCTCACCCCGAAGGAGATCTGGCGAACGCTTTAGCAGATTTTTTTAACGTCGCCCTGCAAGTTGCTCATTTAACTCAGCGACCCCTTTATTTTAATGCCAGTCGTCTTTCGATTCTTTTCCGTATTTCCGCTGTGGTTGCTGCACGTCATGGGCGCGGCCATGGGCTGGGTGGCGTTTGTGGCGTCTCCCACCTACCGGCGCCGGTTTCTCGCTAACTCGGCACTGGCGGGCTATGCGTTTGGCGATGTGCGCGCTGCCGTGGCCCATGCGGGCCGCATGGTGGCCGAACTGCCACGCCTGTGGATGCGCGCGACGATGCCCTGCGCACTCACGGGCGAGGCCTGTGTGGAACAGGCCTACGCCGCCGGCCGCGGCATTGTGTTTCTGACCCCACACCAGGGGTGCTTTGAGCTGTCGGCCCAGGCCGCCGCACGCCGCTGGAGCGCGGAGCGTGGCCCCATCACCGTGCTGTACCGCCCGGCACGCCAGGCCTGGCTGGCCAAGGTGATGGAGACCGCCCGCAATCGCCCCGGCATGCTGGCCGTGCCCACCACGCTGGCGGGTGTGCGCCAGATGATCAAAGCCCTGCGCCGGGGCGAGGCCGTGGGCCTGCTGCCTGACCAGGTGCCGCCCGAGGGGCAGGGCCAGTGGGCACCTTTTTTTGGGCGCGACGCTTACACCATGACCCTGGCCGTGCGCCTGGCGCAACAGACCGGCGCGACCGTGGTGCTGGCGCGTTGCGAGCGTCTGTCCTGGGGGCGTGGCTACGTCACGCATTTCGAGCCCTTGCCCCAGCCGCTGTCCGACCAGATGGACCAGGCCGTGCTGCAGATCAACCAGGCCATGGAACATCTCATCCGCCAATGCCCCGAGCAATACCTGTGGGGCTATGGCCGCTACAAGCAGCCGCGTGGCGAGGCTGCTCCGGTGGAGCCTGCCGCAGGGGGCGCAGCATGAAGGGCCTCACAGGGCGTTTGGGCGTGGGGTTCATGCGGGTGCTGGCGCTGCTGCCGCTGCCGGTGTTGCGCGGCATGGGCTGGCTGCTGGGGCAGGTGGCGTTTGTGCTGGTGGCGCCCCGCCGCAAGGTGGCACTGCGCAATCTGGCGCTGTGTTTTCCTGAGTGGACCGAAGCGCGCTGCCGCGCCGTGGCGCGGGCCAGTTTTGTCGCGTTTTGCCAGACCTGGCTGGACCGCAGCTGGCTCTGGGCCGCGCCGCGTTCGGTGGTGGAGCGGCGTGTGCGCCTGACGGGAGCGGTGCACGAGCTGGAGGGCGACACGCCCACCATTTTGTTTGCGCCGCATTTCTACGGCATGGACGCGGGGGGGCTGGCCTTGCCGCTGCGCAGCAGCCGTGCTTTCACCTCCATCTTTGCCACCCACCCCGATCCAGCGGTGGATGCCTGGTTCATGGCGGGGCGCCAGCGCTTTGGCGATGTGCGCATGCTCAACCGTTCGGACGGCGTCAAACCCATCATTGCCAGCTTGCGCAAAGGGGGCTTGCTGTACCTGCTGCCCGACATGGACTACGGCCGCAACGATTCGGTGTTTGTGCCGTTCTATGGCGTGACGGCGGCCACCATTCCGTCGCTGTCTCGGTTTGCGCGGCTGGGCCGCGCCAAGGTGGTGGGCGTGTATTCGCGCATGACGCCCACCGGGTACGTGGCCGAGGTTTCGCCCGCCTGGTCCAACTATCCCACCGACGATGCCGAGGCCGACACGGCCCGTATGAACCGCGAACTGCAGGCCGTGATCGACACCATGCCCGAGCAGTACTACTGGGTGCACAAACGCTTCAAGACCCGCCCGGAGGGCGAGCCCTCCGTGTATTCCCGCTGAAATATCAGCAAAAATGGCTTGATGCGCTAGTGCATCATGCGCTGATAGCTATTGTTTGGATAGCAAAAAACGCTGGAGCTCCACGGCCACGCGCTCAGGGTGCTCGTGTACGACCCAGTGTGATGCCTGCTCCACCTGCTGCACCTGCAGCCGGGGAATCCAGCCGGGCAGGCCGCCGAGCAGGCCGGGCAGCAGGGCCGGGTCGTCCATGCCCCAGAGCACCAGCGTGGGCACGTCCACCGTCAACATCGACTCGGGCAGGGTGACGGCCTGGGCGCCCGGGTCGCCCTCGCGCGGCGGGCGGATGGGGCTGGCGCGGTAGTAGTTGCAGGCACCCTGCAGGCCTTGCTGCCACAAGGCCCGGTACTGGGCGCGCACCTCGTCGGTCAGCCATGCGGGGGCGCTGCCGTCCGGGGCGTTGAAAAAGGCGAACAGGCGGCGGAAGTCGTCTTCGGCCAGCAGGGCCTCGGCATCAGGCCTGCACAAGAAATGCATGTACTGGCTGCCCGCCTGCTGCGCAGCGTTGTGCGACAGCTCGCGCACAAACGCGCCGGGGTGGGGCGAGTTGATGATGGCCAGGCGCTTCATCAGCTGGGGCTGCTGGTTGGCCAGGTTCCACGCCACGGCGCCGCCCCAGTCATGCGCAATCAGGCATTCCAGCGCGCTGCCGGGGCATTCGTGGGCGATGAGGGCCACCAGGTCCTGCACCAGGTGCTTGGCGCGGTACGCGTCTACCGCCTGCGGGCTGCTGGACGGGCCAAACCCGCGCAGGTAGGGCGCCACGCAGCGGTAGCCGCCGTTTTCGGGGCGGGCAAAGTGCAGCAGGAGTTCGTCCCAGATGAAGGCCCCCTCGGGGAACCCGTGCAGGAACAGCAGCACCGGGCGCCCGGGGATGCCGCTCACGCGGCAGTGCAGGGTGATTCCGTGGGGGAGGTCAACAGGGCAATCTTGGATCATGGCGCTATGCATTCTGTAGCTGCCAGCGCATGAATCGATTGCGCTTGCGGCTAGTTGGGCTCGGATTCGCTGGTGGGCGAAGGCTGTGCGGGGCTGCTGCTGTCCGCAGCCGCAGGGGGCTCTTCGGCGAGGGGCTTCACCGGGTGCGCCCACTGCCACAGCAACTGGGCGACTTCATCCACCCCTTGCTTTTTGAGAGCCGAGAACATCTTCACCTCGCCACCGCCGGCGTGCAGTCGCGTAATCGACAGCACCTTGGCCTGTTCGGCGCGCGTGAGCTTGTCGGCCTTGGTCAGCACGATGAGGAACTTGAGCCCTTCTTCCACGCGGGGGCGCACCACTTCGAGCAACGCCTCGTCCAGCTCGGTCAGGCCCAGGCGCGGGTCGCACAGCAGCACGATGCCGGTGAGACCAGGGCGGCTGACTAGGTAGTTCACCATCACCTGCTGCCAGCGCACCTTGTCCGAGCGCGACACGGCCGCGTAGCCATAGCCGGGCAAGTCGGCCAGTACGGCGTCCATCACCCCCTGTTTGCCCAGCGAGAACAAATTGATGTGCTGGGTGCGCCCTGGCTTTTTGGACGCAAACGCCAGCTGCTTTTGCTGGGTGAGGGTGTTGATGCAGGTGGATTTGCCCGCGTTGGAACGGCCCACGAAAGCGATTTCGGGTACGTCGATGGGCGGCAGGTGGTGCAGCTGCGCCGCCGTGGTGAGGAACCGGGCGGTGTGCATCCAGCCCATGGCGATTTTGGCGTCAGGTGCGGGCGGGAGAGAGCCAGCAACTGGCGCAGAGGGGGGTGTCGTCATGGGGAGTTGGGAGAGAAAGAACCATCATTGTAGAATCGCGAGGTTTTGCGCACATAAACACACACCCTCGATATGAAGTTGCTCGCCTCATTGCTGACGGCTGCCGCACTGGCAGCACCTGTTTTTTCGGCCTTTGCAGCGGGTGACGCACCCAAAGCGGCCAAGCCGGATCTCGTCAAGGGCGAGGCCAGCTTCACTGCGGTGTGTGCGGCCTGCCACGGCGCAGACGGCAATTCGGCCATCGCGGCCAATCCCAAGCTGTCGCAGCAACACCCCGAATACTTGGTCAAGCAGCTGCAGGAATTCAAGTCCGGCAAGCGCAACAACGCCATCATGAAGGGCTTTGCTACGGCCCTGTCGGATGACGACATGCGCAATATCGCCTACTGGCTCACGTCCAAGCCCGCCAAGGCCGGCTTTGCCAAGGACAAGGACCTGGTGGCCATGGGTGAACGCATCTACCGCGGCGGCATTGCCGACCGCCAGATCGCCGCGTGCGCTGGCTGCCATAGCCCCAATGGCGCTGGCATCCCTGCGCAGTACCCCCGCCTGTCGGGCCAGCACGCCGACTACACGGTGTCGCAGCTGAACATGTTCCGTGACGGCTCGCGCGCCAACAGCATCCAGATGACCCAGGTCGCCGCCAAGCTCAACGACAAGGAAATCAAGGCCGTGGCGGACTACATCGCCGGCCTGCGTTGAGTGATTGCTTGATATTTGTCATGCCCCGGCCTGATTGACCGGGCGGCACGGAACCTACCGCCAATAACAACCCCAAAAAGGGCGGGTCCATCGCAGCGATGGTCCCGCCCTTTTTCTTTCGCGCTTCGCAGACACCGCACCCACCCATGTCCGACAACACCCAGGGCCTTCGCATGAAGTCCGGCTCCCAGGCCTTGCGCGCCGGGGTCGAGCTGCTGTCTTCGATGCGGTTCGCCATCTCGCTGCTGACGGTGATCTGCATCGCCTCGGTCATCGGCACGGTGCTCAAGCAGCACGAACCTTCGGCCAACTACGTCAACCAGTTCGGACCGTTCTGGGCCGAGTTGTTTGGCGCCATCCAGCTCAACGCGGTGTACAGCGCCTGGTGGTTCCTGCTGATCCTGGCGTTCCTAGTGATCAGCACCTCGCTGTGCATTGCCCGCAACACGCCCAAGATCCTCACCGACCTCAAGGTCTACAAAGAGAACATCCGCGAGCAAAGCCTGAAGGCGTTTCACCACAAGGCTGAGGCTGCGCTCAGCGACTCTGCCGAGGCCGAGGCACGTCGCATTGGCACGCTGCTGGCGGGTGGCGGATGGAAGGTGCGCCTGCAGCAGCGCGACACTGCCGCCGGCCCAGGCACCGGCTGGATGGTGGCGGCCAAGGCGGGGGCGGCCAACAAGATCGGCTACATCGCGGCGCACAGCGCCATCGTGCTGGTGTGTGTGGGTGGCCTGCTGGACGGCGACCTCATCGTGCGGGCGCAGATGCTGCTGGGGGGCAAGTCGGTCTACACCGGGGGCGGACTGATCGCCGATGTGAAGCCCGAGCACCGCCTGTCCGAGCGCAACCCCACCTTCCGGGGCAACCTGCTCGTGGCCGAGGGCACGCAGTCGAGCACGGCCATCCTGAGCCAGTCCGACGGTGTGCTGCTGCAGGACCTGCCGTTTGCGATCGAGCTCAAGAAGTTCATCGTGGAGCACTACTCCACGGGCATGCCCAAGCTGTTCGCCAGCGAAATCATCATCCACGACAAGGCCACGGGCGAGAAGACGCCTGCACGCGTCGAGGTGAACCACCCGGCCAGCTACAAGGGCATCGAGATCTACCAGTCGAGCTTTGACGACGGCGGCTCGCACCTCAAGCTGCGCGCCGTACCCATGGTGGCGGGGGCCAAGCCTTTCGATGTCGAAGGGGTGGTGGGCAACTCCACGCAGCTCACCAACAAGGGCGGTGGCCCTGGCAGCGATACGCTGACGCTGGAGTTCACGGCGCTGCGCACCATCAACGTCGAGAACTTTGGTGGCGCTGGCCCGGGTGGCAGTGGCGCCGACGTGCGCAAGGTGGACCTGCGCGAATCGGTGGAGTCGCGCCTGGGCGCCGCCAACAAGACCGTCACCAAGAAAGAACTGCGCAACGTCGGCCCCAGCGTGAGCTATAAGCTGCGTGATGCTGCCGGCCAGGCGCGGGAGTTCCACAACTACATGCTGCCGGTGGACACCGGCGATGGCGTGCCAGTGTTCCTGCTGGGGGTGCGCGAGTCCCCGGCAGAGCCCTTCCGCTACCTGCGGGTGCCGGCGGATGACAAGGGCAGCATGGACGGTTTCATGCGCATGAAGGCCGCCCTGGCCGACCCCCAGGCCCGGGAGCAGGCGGTACGCCGCTACGTGTCCCAGGCCATGGATGCCTCGCGCCCCGACCTGGCCGAGCAACTGCAGCAGTCTGCCGTGCGCGCGCTGGCGTTGTTCGCAGGGCGTGGCGTGGTCGATGGCAAGCCCACGGGCGGGCTGCAGGCCATCTCGGACTTCATGGAAGCCAATGTGCCAGAGGCGGAGCGTGCGCGCGCAGGCGAGGTGCTGGTGCGCATCCTGAACGGCACGCTGTTCGAGCTGGCCCAGTTGACCCGCCAGCGTGAGGGCCTGCCGCCGCTGCCGCAGGACAATCAGACCCGGGGTTTCATGACCCAGGCCGTGCTCTCCCTCAGCGATGCGCAGATCTACCCAGCGCCGCTAGCGTTTGAACTTAAGGACTTCACCCAGGTCCAGGCCAGCGTGTTCCAGGTGGCGCGAGCCCCTGGCAAGAATGTTGTCTATCTGGGCTGCGCCTTGCTGATCCTGGGCGTTTTTGCCATGCTCTACGTGCGCGAGCGGCGCGTGTGGGTCTGGGTGGCCCCGCAGGATGGCCGTACCCACGCCACCATGGCCCTGTCCACCAACCGCAAGACCATGGACGGCGACCAGGAGTTTGTCCAGCTCGCACAAAAACTGATCGGGGCATCGCCCCGCGAAGGCACCGCATGAACACCGCGACTTCTACCTCGACCGCTACCACGATCACCCTGAACGAGGGGTTCTTCTCGCGCCGCAACTGGTTGGACTGGCTGTTTGCCGCCATCGTGGCCGTGGGCGGGCTGTATGCGCTGCAGCGCTACGGCGCCTTCATGGATGTCTATGAAAAGGGCATTTTGCTGGGAGCCATCCCGTGCACCATCTGGCTGGGCTGGTTCTGGCGCCCGCTGCGCGTGCTGATGCTGGTGGTGGCGGCCGTAGCGCTCATGGCCATTGGCCTGTACCAGCAAGACGGGGCGGGCAGCCTGGCGCGGGCGGACACGGTGTTCGGCCTCAAGTATTTCCTGTCCAGCCAGTCGGCCATCCTGTGGATGAGCATGCTGTTTTTCATCAGCACGGCGTTTTACTGGGTGGGCATGTTTGCGCGCGGTGAAGGCAAGACGATGAGCATGCTGGGCTCGCGCATTGCCTGGGTGGCGGTGGCGATGGCGCTCATCGGCACGCTGGTGCGCTGGTACGAAAGCTACCTGATCGGCCCGGACATCGGCCACATCCCGGTCAGCAACCTCTACGAAGTGTTCGTTCTGTTTTGCTGGATGACGGCCGCGTTCTATCTGTACTACGAGCAGCAGTACGACACGCGCGCGCTGGGTGGTTTTGTGATGCTGGTGGTCAGTGCTGCCGTGGGCTTTTTGCTCTGGTACACCGTGGTGCGCGAGGCGCATGAGATCCAGCCGCTGGTCCCCGCGCTCAAGAGCTGGTGGATGAAGCTGCACGTGCCCGCTAATTTCATCGGTTATGGCACGTTTGCGCTGTCGGCCATGGTGGCGTTTGCCTACCTGATCAAGCAGCAGGCCACCGAAACCCGCTGGTACAAGCTGGCGCCACTGTGGCTGCTGGGCGTGGTGCTGTGTTTCGAGCCCATCGTGTTCCGCCAGGGCGCGACGGAAAACGGCGGCAGTTACTGGATGGTGTACTTTGGCATTTCGGCCTTCATCGTTGCGGGCATTCTGCTGGGCCGCAAGCGCATCGCGGCGCGCCTGCCCTCGTTCGAGATCCTGGACGACGTGATGTACAAGTCCATCGCCGTGGGCTTTGCCTTCTTCACCATCGCCACGGTGTTGGGCGCGCTGTGGGCGGCAGAGGCCTGGGGCGGCTACTGGAGCTGGGACCCCAAGGAAACCTGGGCCCTGATCGTCTGGCTCAACTACGCGGCCTGGCTGCACATGCGGCTCATGAAGGGCCTGCGCGGCACAGTGTCCGCCTGGTGGGCGCTGGTGGGGCTGGCAGTGACGACCTTCGCGTTCCTGGGCGTCAACATGTTCCTGAGCGGCCTGCACAGCTACGGCACGCTCTGAGAGGGCGAGCGCTGTTGACGATCCCTGCCAGATCGTCAACGGGCGCGGCGTGCATGTCGGGCATTTGCAGGTGCACAGCAACTATTGCGTCTTCGGTGTAACCTGAGTGGTCCAGGGAACGAACTAACAGTTGTTCTGCTCTACCGCTGCAGCTGTTTCCCCCTAAATGACCGGAGCCACCATGCTGATCCCCTCACGCGATTCGGGTTTCAACCACCCGTACTCCTCCGAAATCACCCCCCGCTCGGTCTACGAAGACCGTCGCCAGATGCTCAAGCTGATGGCGGGCGGCGCTGCCGGTGCCGCCATGGCCGCATGGGCGGGCCGGGAGGCCCTGGCGCAGCAGGTGGCGGTCACGCGCCCTGGCAAGCTGGCGCCTCTGGCGGGGGCCAAGTCGGCAGTAGCGGGTGCCGTCTCCATGGAGAAGCTCACGGACTACAAGGACGCGAGCACCTACAACAATTTCTACGAATTTGGCACCGACAAGGCCGACCCCGCCCGCAATGCGCACACTCTCAAGACCAGCCCGTGGACGGTGGAGGTTGAGGGCCTGGTTAAGAAGCCCGGCAAGTACGGCATTGAAGACCTGATCAAGCTGAGCGCGCAGGAAGAACGCATTTACAGACTGCGCTGCGTCGAAGGCTGGTCCATGGTCATCCCGTGGGTGGGGTACTCGCTGGCTGAGCTGATCAAGCGGGTGGAGCCCCAGGGCAGCGCCAAGTACGTGGAGTTTGTGACCCTGGCCGACAAGGCCACCATGCCCTTCGTGGGCTCGCGCGTGCTAGACTGGCCTTATGTGGAAGGCCTGCGCATGGACGAGGCCATGCACCCGCTGACCTTGCTGGCCTTCGGCATGTACGGCGAAGTGCTGCCCAACCAGAACGGCGCCCCGGTGCGTCTGGTGGTGCCATGGAAGTACGGCTTCAAGAGCGCCAAGAGCATCGTGAAGATCCGCTTTGTCGAAAAGGAGCCAGGCACCGCGTGGAACAAGGCGGCCCAGCAGGAGTACGGGTTCTATTCCAACGTGAACCCCAATGTGGACCACCCCCGCTGGAGCCAGGCGACCGAGCGGCGTATTGGTGAAGACGGCTTGTTTGCCAAGAAGCGCAAGACCTTGATGTTCAACGGCTACGAAGCCCAGGTCGGCCAGCTCTACGCGGGCATGGACCTCAAGAAGTTCTACTGATCTCCCGGGCCTCGCCGCCTTCCTGGGCAGTGTGCGAGGCCACGGTGGTTCTTGAATCGCGATGCGAAAACTATTGCTCCACCCCGCCGCCAAACCGGTGGTGTTTGTGTTGTGCCTGTTGCCGCTGGCATGGCTGGTCTACGCGGCGGTGGCGAACCAGCTGGGCGCCAACCCTGCAGAGGCGTTGATCCGCGCCACTGGTGACTGGACGCTGCGGGCGCTTTGCCTGGTGCTGGCGATCACTCCACTGCGCGTCATTACCGCCACCCCGCAACTGGCGCGGTTTCGGCGCATGCTGGGTTTGTTTGTGTTCTTTTACGGAGTGCTGCACCTGCTGAGCTACAGCTGGTTCGACATGGGTTTCGACATCCCGGACATCCTGCACGACATCGCCAAGCGGCCCTTCATCCTGGTGGGCACATTGGCCCTGGTGTTGCTGGCCCTGTTGGCTGCGACGTCGTTCAATCGCGCGATCAAGGCCTTGGGCGGCAAGCGCTGGCAGGCGCTGCACCGCACTGTCTATGCCGTGGCCGGGCTGGCGGTGCTGCATTTCTTCTGGATGCGTGCGGGCAAGAACAATTTTGGTGAAGTGACCATCTATGCCGCCATCCTCGGCGCGCTGCTGGGCTGGCGACTTTGGCACCGACTGCAAAAGCGGTCGGCTGCACCGGCCGGTTCAGCGGCAAGACGGACAGCCGCTGGATCTCCGGGACGTTAAATGCTATTAAATTTATAGCTTCTTGGGCATGTAGTTGTAGCGCTTGCAGTCGATTTGACCAACATTCACCCATTGACTGCCCGCAGCGCAGGGCGCATCTGCCGGGTCACAGGGTCGATGTACGCGGTGGGAATCTGGTAGGCGCGATCATCGAACAGGTCGATGCCGCACATCAGGTTCTCGATCCATTCAAAGAAGTCGCTAATGGCTTCCTTGCCCATGATCGGGGCACCATGCTGCGGCACGATCATGGCAATGTCGAGCTGCCGTGCCATGCGTGCCCACAGGCGCAGGATTTTGTTGGACACCATGTAGCGGCGGTGGAACCCCTCCATGCGCGGAATGTGCGCCTTGAGGTCAGTCACCGGCACACGGGCCTCGGCCCCTGACATCATGGACACCCCCAGGTCGCCCGTGAACAGGATGCGGCTGACCGGGTCGTAGAAGTGGAAGTTGCCCTCGGAGTGCATGAAGTGCGCAGGCAGCAACACCAGCTCATGGCGCCCCAGAGGCAGGTGGCCGCCACCGTCGGGCACTCCGATCACGCGGTTTTCGGTCTTGCCCACCTTGGTGAAGTGCGGTGCAAAGCGCTCCCACACACGTGAGATCACCAGGTTGGCCTTGGTGCTGGTCATCCAGCGGTCCAGCGAGGCGATGATGTCCGGGTCTGCGTGCGAGGCGATCAGGTACGACAGCTTGTGCGGCGGGAAATGCTTTGTCATTCCCATGAACAGCTCGTTGAACGCGAGGTTGCCGCCCGGGTCGATGATGGCGCCGGTGTCGTCGTCCACGATCAGGAACTGATTGGCCTGCACGGCCTGCCCATCCTCCTCAATGAGGTCGGTGAACATCAGGCAAGCATGATTTTTGTCGCGGTAGAGTTCCAGGGCCATGGCCATCCTGCGGTGCAATAAAGCGCAGACTGTACGAGTACCCCTAAGCTTTGTGCTTGATGGAAATCAAGCGAAACCGCATTGCCTGGCCATTCTGCGCAGGCGATCGAATGCTTCAGCGTGGCTGCGAGGCGCTGGCCGCAGGCGACGGCGCAGTGTTGGTGTCGTTGCCCGGCGTGAGTGTTTGCGGCAGCGTGGCACGCTGGCTCGCTGCAGGGCCGGTCGGCAGATACAACGGCCCCCGCTGACCACAACCGAAGAGGGCTGCCGCACTGGCAGCAAGGACAAGCGTCCTGACTAGAATTTGGGGAGCTTTCAACATGCGCAAATTGTAATGACCGACCTCGAATTCATGGACCACGCCGAACAACTGCTGCTTGCCGTCGAGCGCAGTTGTGATCGCATCAACGACACCTCGGATGCCGATGTGGACAGCCAGCGCTCGGGGGGCATGGTGACCTTGACCTTTCCCAATCGCAGCCAGATCGTGATCAATCTGCAAAAGCCGCTGCACGAGGTGTGGATGGCGGCCCGATCGGGCGGCTACCACTACCGTTTTGATGGCAGCCACTGGCAGGACACCAAAGGCGCGGGGGAGTTTTTTGCGTGCCTCACGCGCGACGCGTCACAGCAGTCCGGCATGTCGCTGCAGTTTTCTGCGTGACGGTTTTCGCCCCGCCAGCCTAAGGGGCTGGTGCTGGGGCGTTGGGGCGATCAGTTACGGAACAAGTCCAGGATGCGACTGCGCTCTTCAGAAGGCGGAGGCGCCTGGGGGGCTACCGCCGGAGATACGGATCGGTCTTCCACCACCCCCACGCTCGAAACACCCGCGTTGCGAGCGTATTCCTCGTAGAACCACTCGCCGCCCACATTCACGACACCGGGCGGCACCGTGGGCTCCATCACCGGCACACCCTTGAGCGCGCGCTCCATGAAGCTGATCCACACCGGCAGGCTCAGCCCGCCCCCGGTTTCCCGGCTGCCCAGATTGCGCGGCGTGTCATAGCCAATCCAGGTCACGGCCGCGATGGTGGGCTGGAACCCGGCAAACCACGCGTCCACCGAATCATTGGTGGTGCCGGTTTTGCCATACAGATCGGGACGCTTCAGGGTGGCCTGAGCACGCGCTGCGGTACCGGTGCGGGTTACTTCCTGCAACAGGCTGCTCATGACATAGGCGTTGCGCGCATCAATGGCACGTGGCTGTTCACTCAACGCGGGGGGGGTGATCTCTGAAATCACCCGGCCCTTGTGGTCGGTGACCTTGGCGATCAGCCAAGGATTGATGCGGTACCCGCCGTTGGCGAACACCGAATACGCAGAGGCCATTTGCAGAGGCGTCACTGAGCCTGCACCCAGCGCCATGGTCAGGTAGGCGGGGTGTTTCTCGGGGTCGAATCCAAACCGTCCCACCCATTCCTGTGCCGTCTTGGGGCCTACGGCCTGCAGGATCCGGATGGAGATCATGTTCTTGGACTTCGCCAAGCCGGTGCGCATGCTCATGGGGCCGTCGTACTTGCCGTCGTAGTTCTTGGGCTCCCAGGGTTGGCCGCCGGTGACACCCGCATCGAAGAACAGCGGGGCGTCGTTGATCACAGTGGTGGGGGTGAAGCCTTTTTCGAGCGCCGCCGAGTAAATGAAGGGCTTGAAGCTGGAGCCCGGCTGGCGCCAGGCCTGCGCCGCGTGGTTGAACTTGTTTTTGTCGAAGTCGAAGCCACCCACCAGTGCACGAATGGAGCCGTTACGCGGGTCCAGAGCCACAAAAGCGCCTTCCACTTCGGGCAGCTGTGTAATTTCCCAGGCGCCCTTGGGTGTCTTGACCACACGGATCACAGCCCCACGCCGTATCTTGATATTGGGAGGGGCCTTGTCGCTGAGGCCGGATTGCGCAGGCTTCAGTCCATCGCCTGTGATCTCGACCGAATCCCCGTTGGCACGGGCGGCCAGGATGCGTTTGGCGGATGCCTCCAGCACCACCGCGGAGAGCACGTCGCCGTTGTCCGGGTGGTTGGCCAGTGCGTCATCAATGGCGTCTTCCACCTCCTGGGCGCTGGCAGGCAGCGCCACAAACTTTTCGGGCCCCCGGTACTGCTGGCGCCGTTCGTAGTCCATGATCCCACGCCGCAAGGCGACATAGGCCGCCTCTTGTTCTGCAGCATTGAGGGTGGTGTACACATTGAGACCGCGTGTGTAGGCCTCGTTGCCATACTGGGCAAAGATCAGCTGGCGGGCCATTTCCGCCACGTATTCAGCGTGGATGCGTGTGTTGTCGGGCCCCGTGCGGATTTTCAGTTCTTCTTTCTTGGCTTGCTCTGCTTGTTGTGCAGTGATGAAGCCGTTTTCTTCCATCCGCTCGATGATGTACTGCTGACGAGCGCGGGCACGTTTCGGATTGCTGATGGGGTTGTAGGCAGACGGAGCCTTGGGCAAACCGGCAAGCATCGCAGCTTCAGCGATCGAAACAGATTTGAGCGGTTTACCAAAATAAGCTTCGGAGGCAGCCGCAAAACCGTAAGCACGATTGCCGAGGAAAATCTGATTCATGTAAATCTCAAGAATCTGATCCTTGGTCAGCAAATGCTCCAATTTGAAGGTTAGTAAGATTTCGTAAATTTTGCGAGTAAATGTTTTTTCTGAAGACAGATAAACATTGCGTGCCACCTGCATGGTGATCGTGGAAGCGCCTTGGCTTTTTACTCGCCCCAAGTTGGCGAGACCCGCACGCAGAACACCTTTGTAGTCCACTCCACCATGCTGAAAGAAACGGGCATCTTCAATCGCCAAAACGGCGTCTTTCATGACCTGCGGAATCTCGCCGATGGGTGTGAGGTTGCGACGCTCTTCGCCAAACTCGCCCAGCAAGGCTCCTTCCGCTGAGTACACCCGCAGCGGCAGTTTGGGACGGTAGTCCGCCAAGTCAGAAATGTCTGGTAGGTTGGGGTAGGCCACCGACAGCGCCACAGCAATTGTGAGCGCCAGGCCCACGGCTGCGGCTGCCGCCAGTCCTGTGATCCAAAGGGTGATACGAACCAACCAGCGAAGCCAACTGGGGCGGGTGCGAACAGGAGAGGAGTCCGGCTTGTCGGAGGACTTCGAAGGGGAGGGCGGCATATCGCTCCGATGGGGTAAGACCGCCCATTATAAAAATGTCCACCGCTGGGGCTCGAAATCCAATTTCGTACTTGGCAAGGTGCCGCCGAAAGGCTTCCGGTAGTGGCCGAGCGGTATTGCAGCGCCCAAAAATTTCGTCTGCTTTTGGCAACGCTCTTCTGACGTTACAGGGGGAAAAATCTTTGCTGGAGAACTATCTTACTGATAGCATTCATGTGAAGTGTTAAGTTTTGTTGCCTCATTTTGGCAAGTTACAGGGGACCAATCTTGATCTCAATGGGGTCTTTGTTCAATCGCCAGTCTGCTCCGCTGCTGGGAATCGACATCAGCTCCTCCAGTGTCAAGCTGGTGGAGTTGGGGCGCGATAAGGCGGGTAGTCTGGTCCTAGAGCGTTGCGCGATCGAGCCACTGGAGCGGGGCTGGATCACCGATGGCAACATCGAAAAGTTTGACGAAGTGGCGGACGCATTGCGTCGCTTGGTCAAGAAGAGCGGCACTCGAACCAAAAACGTGGCGCTTGCGCTGCCCCCTTCCGCAGTGATCACCAAGAAGATCACGCTGCCAGGTGGCATGACGGAGCAGGAGCTTGAGGTCCAGGTGGAATCCGAGGCCAACCAGTACATCCCGTTTTCGCTCGACGAGGTGAGCTTGGATTTTTGCGTTATCGGGCCCAGTAAAAACGCGCCAGGGGATGTTGACGTTCTGATTGCCGCTTCCCGGCGTGAAAAAGTCCAAGACCGGCAGGGTTTGGCTGAGGCCGCTGGGTTGAAGCCCGTGGTGGTCGATATTGAATCCCATGCATCACGACTGGCTGCTGGGCGCCTCATTGAAGCGCTGCCGAACAAAGGCGTGGACGCGATGGTGGCCCTTTTCGAGGTGGGAGCCCTGACGACCAGCATGCAGGTGATCCGGAACGAAGAGGTTCTGTATGACCGCGACCAAGCCTTTGGTGGCGCCCAACTTACTCAGTTGATTGTTCGCCAATATGGCTTCTCGGTTGAAGAAGCCGAGAGCAAAAAGCGCAGCGGTGATTTGCCGGAAGACTATCAATCAGCGGTCCTCCGTCCTTTTGTTGACAGCATGGCCCAAGAGATTGGTCGCGCCCTGCAGTTCTTCTTCACCAGCACGCCGCACAACCGTGTCGACCACATCATGTTGGCGGGGGGCTCAGCCCCGCTGCCAGGTCTTACAGAGGCTGTCACTCAGCAAACTGGCTTTGCATGCAGCGCTGTCAATCCTTTTGATGGCATGGAAATCGGAAGTTCCGTGCGACTGAAAAAAATGGTGCGTGAAGCGCCGTCCTACTTGACCTCTTGCGGTCTCGCTATGCGGAGGTTTCTGCAGTGATTCTTATCAATTTGTTACCTCATCGCGAGGAGGCTCGTAAGCGTCGCAAGGAAGCGTTCCAGGCGACGATGTTTGCGTCGTTTCTGTTGGGTCTCGCTGTTGCTGGAGCCATCTACTGGTGGTTTCAGATCATGATAACGGACCAGCAGAATAAGAATACCTTTCTCCAGCAAGAGATCAAGGTGCTGGAAGGACAAATCAAGGAAATTGCGTCCATAGAGGATGAGATTGCTTCCTTGCGCGCACGCCAAAAAGCTGTCGAAGATCTGCAGTCAGATCGCAATTTGCCTGTTCACTTGCTCACCGAATTGGTTAAGCAATTACCTGATGGTGTATACGTCACCGCAATAAAGCAAGTTGGACAAACGATAACGATGCAAGGGATGGCCCAATCTAATGAGCGCGTTTCAGAGTTGCTGCGTAACTTGGCTAGTAATACGCCATGGCTTGCTAAACCGGAGTTGACGGAAATTACAGCAAGCACGGTAGCTTTGAGTCAGAGGGACCAGCGGAGAGTTTCTTCCTTTAACTTGAGGTTTCAGCTGGTCCGTGCAAGCGACGCTCAAAAAATCATAGAGGCAGCAAATGCCACCGCTTCGTCGCCAGGAGGTAAGTGACATGGCGAAGTCAAAAGAAAAATCGATCAGCACGGTTGAGCGTCTCGAAGCCATTCAGCGACAGTTTAAAAATTTAGACACAAAGGATCCCTCAGCTTGGCCGGTATTGCCCAAGGTTATCCTATGTGTTTTTATCGCTGCTGCAGTCGCGATCGTTGCTTGGTTTGCTTTTTTGCAGGACTATGAAGTGCAACTGGAAGAGGAGCGTAGCAAAGAACTAGTTTTGCGGACTGACTATCAAAAGAAGCTTGTAAAAGCTGTAAGTTTGGACGCGTTGAAGAAACAGCGCGAGCAAATACAGCAGTATGTTATTCAACTTGAAAAGCAGCTTCCTAGTAAAGCCGAAATGGCGGCGCTACTTTCTGATATCAATCAGTCGGGTTTGGGGAGAAGCCTGCAGTTCGAACTTTTTCGCCCTGGTCAAGTTGTCGTGAAAGACTACTATGCTGAGTTGCCTATAACGATACGAGTGACTGGGAAGTATCACGATATCGGTGCATTTGCTTCAGACATTGCGCATTTGTCGCGTATTGTTACCCTGAACAATATGGCAATTATTCCGAGCGCTCGCGATGTATTAACCATGGACGCAACCGCGCGAACCTTTCGATATCTGGATCCTGACGAAATACAGGCTCAGAAAAAGGCCGGGAGTGTCAAACAATGAAAGCTAGTATTCGGATACTCCTTGTTCTTGGCGCATTAGTTCTGTCCGGCTGTGGATCGTCGGGAGAGGATGAGTTGAGGGTTTGGATGGCTGAGCAGAGGGCTAGTACCAAACCCAACGTTCAGCCTTTGACGGAGCCAAAAAAATTCTTTCCAGAACCTTATGTGCAAGATGGCACTGTCGAACCGTTTAATCAAGGTAAGCTAACTCAGGCATTGAAACGAGATTCCAATCAAGTGGCTTCAAACGCTGCGCTGATTGCTCCAGAGATGAGCCGTCGCAAAGATCCGTTGGAAGCCTTTCCCATTGATGCAATCGCAATGGTAGGAAGCTTGAATAAGTCAGGAGCTCCAACTGCACTAGTTAAAGTTGACAATTTAATTTACCAAGTCAAGGTTGGAAATTATTTGGGTCAAAATTACGGAAAGATTATTAAAATTACCGAAAATGCAATCCAGTTGCGCGAAATTGTGCAGGATGCAACTGGGGATTGGATAGAGCGTTCAGTGTCGCTTGATTTGCAAGAGGGCAAAAAATGAAACAATATAGTGGCCATTTATTAAATTACTGCCGTAGCGCTGCTTTTGGCGTTTCAATGTTTTTTGCATCCTTTAGCGTCCTTGCTGGGGGATCTATTAATGCCATTTCTGCTAGTGTCCAAGCTGGTGTTGAGACGCTAAAGATTGATTTTTCCGACCCACCCTTGGTGGCGCCTACAGGGTTTGCTACGCAATCCCCTGCTCGAATAGCCTTGGATTTTCAAGGGATTGCCAATTTATCGGGAAAAACAACGCACGAAATTAATCTTGGTAATCTAAAATCTGTAAATGTGGTTCAGGCAGGTGATCGGTCGCGTATTGTTTTGAACTTGAAGCTGCCAGCAGCTTACAAGATCGATCTCTCGGGGAAGTCTCTATTTCTCTCCTTGGATTCTGTGGCATCTGGGACTGCTATGCTGCCGTCGCAGCCTGTTGCGTTTTCAGAAAGTCAGAACAGCGATGTACTGCCCCTGAAGGATATAGATTTTCGTCGCGGTGCTGACGGTGCTGGTAGAGTGGTTGTTAATCTTGGCAGTAACCAAGTAGGCGTTGATCTGCAGCAACAAGCTAAAGGCATTACTGTGGAATTCATGCGCTCATCTCTGCCTGAAGGATTGCGCCGGCGTTTGGATGTCACGGACTTTGGCACCCCTATTCAGACAGTAACTACAAGTCAGGCTGGCGAGCGTGTTCGGATGCTCATCGAGTCTAGTGGTGATTGGGAGCATAGTGCGTATCAAAGCGATAATCAATTTGTAGTTGAAGTTCGACAGAAAAAAATCGACTTGAGTAAACTGACTCAAGGTCCAGGGTATTCTGGGGAAAAATTATCGTTGAATTTTCAGAACATTGAGGTGAGATCGCTTCTTCAAGTGATTGCTGACTTCACAAACTTTAATATCGTTACGTCTGACACTGTGACTGGTGCTTTGACTTTGCGGCTTAAAGATGTTCCGTGGGATCAAGCACTCCAAATCATAATGGATGCCAAAGGTCTTGGTATGCGGAAAACAGGTTCTGTCCTTTGGATTGCGCCTAAAGACGAAATAGATGCAAGGACGAAGAAAGATTTTGAAGCTGCACAAGCCATTCAGAAGCTTGAGCCTCTGAAGACTCAGGCTTTTCAGTTAAATTATGCGAAGGCCACCGATATTGTCACACAGCTAACAACAAGTGTTGGTTCTACAGGAACAGCTGTTACTACTCGGTTTCTGTCTGAGCGTGGGAGTGCGATATCAGAGCCACGCACGAACCAGATTTTCGTAACCGACACGCCAAGCAAACTTGAAGAGGTTCGTTTGCTGCTGGCTAGTTTGGATGTGGCGGTTCGGCAGGTCTTGATCGAGGCACGTATTGTTGAAGCCCGTGATACTTTTGGCCGATCATTGGGTGTTCGACTTGGGGCAACTGATCTGAGGGCGAATCGCGGCGGTGATGGGGGCTATAGCATCGGTGGAGCCAACCGCGTAGCGTTCGGTACATCCTACAGTGACGCTGTTGCTTCTAGTGGTGCTGGTGGAACAACGAATACAAGCGGTAGTTTTGTTAATCTACCGGCTAGCTTGTCTAATGTCAGCAGTGTGGGTAATTTCGCGCTTTCTATTTTTAATTCGGCTGCGAACAGATTTTTGACCCTGGAGCTGTCTGCAATGGAGGCAGATGGGAAAGGTCGTGTAATTTCAAGCCCTCGTATTATTACGGCAGATCAAACTAAAGCACTTATTGAACAGGGTACCGAATATCCTTACGCTGTGACTGCTCCGAATGGTGCAACGACACTTGCGTTCAAAAAGGCCGTTCTTAAACTGGAAGTTACTCCCCAGATAACTCCAGAGGGGAACATCATTCTCGATTTGGATGTTAATAAAGATAGTCGCGGAGAGACCACAACGCAAGGTGTCGCCATTGATACCAAGCATGTCAAAACTCAGATTTTGATAGAAAATGGTGGAACGGTAGTTATCGGGGGTATTTTCGAGATGGAGGAAACTAATCAAGAAAATAAAATTCCTGTGCTTGGCGATGTGCCTGTGGTTGGTAATTTGTTTAAAAACAGAACAAGAGAATCTACCAAGCGAGAAATGCTTATTTTTATTACGCCCAAGGTAATTAGCGAGCGTACTGCGTCCAAATAAATTTAGAAAGCAAGGAAGAAAATGTTGAAACAATTCAAATATTTGCCAATTGCATTGTCAGTGGCGCTGACAGCTTGCGGCGGAGGTGGCGGAAGCGCTGGTGAGACGCAAGAGGCATACACCATTACGCTCCGTGCGGATAAAACCAAATTGCCGTTAAACATTTCTGGCATTCGACCAGGAACAGGTGTATATCGGCCTTATACCACCACCCTGTACGTGGAAGCGAAAAAAGGTGGGGCTCCTATTCCTGGTGGGGAAGATATATTTGCATGTAACCTTGCCGCTGGTTTGGACTCTGGCGCACTTTATTATCTCGATGGTAAGTCTGAGCATGAAGTCGAGGTAGATGACGGTAATGGTGGGAAAATTAAGGTTCCTGGTGCTTACCGCAGTGTGACTTTGGGTTCGAACTCTGGTGGAAATTCATTTCACTTTCACTCGGATGATCAAGCAGGTACAGCGCGTATCGTGTGTTCCGTCACTGATCCGCGTGACAAACAGCAGAAATCAGCCAGCGTCGAGATTTCGGTTGGCGGAGCCACCGGCCAACCTGCAAGCGTCCGTCTTGAGGCCACAGTTCCTGGATATTTGGGCACCAAAAACAACCCGAACAGTCTGTTGACACAGATGGCGGTTCAGGCATTTGTGCTCGACGATGCTAATCAACCAGCCACGAGCATTTCCGGGGGGAATGTTCAAGTGCGTATTCTTCCCGGCACTGAGGCGGCTGCGGGGGCGCGATTGGTATCCGGCGCACAGAGTGGGAGTGTTTTGCAATTGCCCTCTATTGGCGGTGTGGCAATGTTCTCGTTGTTGAGTGGTGCCGAAACTGGTCAGATTTTCTTGGAATTGACCACGGACCGCTTTGATAACAACGTGAGTAACGGTATCGCCGACCCTATTACGGCGGTCTATCCAATTTCTGTTTTGCAAGCTTTGACTGCGCCACCTGCGTTTGCGGGAGCAGATTTGGGTGATGTGACGAAGGAGGTTCCTTTCACATCGCTGCTGTCGGTTAGTGGTGGTTTGCCGCCTTATACCTGGTCTGCCACAGGTTTGCCTGCGGGGTTGAGTTTGGATGCCAGCACTGGCTTGATCAGTGGTAAGCCTAGTAAGGATGCACAGGAGCGTGAGTATCGAGCAACAGTTACTGTGACCGACAAGAACAAGCTCACGGCCACGGGTGTAGTCAGGCTCAATTTGGTCGGCGGTCTGCCGGAAGACTTTGCTATCAATGAGTGCAAATCTACTGAGGTTTGCAAATTGGCTGATGCTCCCGTCGGAGTCAATTTTTCTTACTCTTTTGTAGCTAGTACTGCTGGTATTACGTGGAAGTTCGCCGGTTTACCAGGCTGGTTGACCAGTGGTACAACCGATTCCGCAGGTGTGCTGAACGGTGTGCCGAAGGTCGCGAACTGTGGAAGTCATGAGTTCTTGGTTACCGCCACCAAAGGCACGGCTTCTGTTACACGCAGATTCAAAATTGATGTGGTGACTGGTACGCCACCACAGGGCGGGGATCCTGCAGAGTACCGCTGCCCTTCTCGTTAATTGCGCCGCATTGGGGCGTGACCCAAGCGCCCCTCATGTTGCGTAACGCAGATCCCCGGCATGCCGGGGATTTTTGTTTTTGCATAACACCGCGTTCCGTTTCGGGACACCTGGCTAAACCAAAGTTGTTCGCTAGCGGTTTTTTTGTTTGCTGGCAGGCGCTTAGGAGGCAATGACCGCAACGGCGTTCATGGCTTCGGCATGCGAATGAGTGTGCTGATTTCCGATTGCGCAAACCAGGCACAATATCGGCTTGCCACCTCCGGCATTTATCCTAATCCAGCCATTCGAGCCTATGCTCCAGCCTCCCCAAGAAGTCTCCATCGAACTCGGCGACCGTAGCTACCATATCGCCATTCGCGCAGGACTCATCTCCGTGCCTTCGACGTACGCGGCTGCGCCCCCGGCAAGTGCAGCCTTGATTGTCACCAATACGACCATCGGTCCGCTCTACTCCGCCCAGCTTCGGGCGGCGCTGGAGGGGCGGTATGGGCAGATCCATGAAGTCCTGCTGCCCGACGGCGAAGAACACAAAAACTGGCAAACGCTCCAATTGATCTTCGACGCACTCCTCTCTAACGGTTGCGACCGCAAAACCGTACTGTTTGCGCTCGGCGGAGGAGTGGTGGGTGACATGACGGGTTTTGCCGCAGCCAGCTACATGCGGGGCGTGCCCTTTGTGCAGGTGCCCACGACCTTGCTCGCGCAGGTCGATTCGTCGGTGGGGGGCAAGACGGCCATCAATCATCCGCTGGGCAAGAACATGATCGGTGCCTTCTACCAGCCGCAGCTGGTGGTGTGCGACCTCGATGTTCTGGGCACCCTGCCTGCGCGAGAGTTCCGCGCAGGGCTGGCCGAGGTGATCAAGTACGGGCCGATTGCTGATATGGCGTTTTTCGAATGGCTCGAAACGAACATCGATGCCCTGATGGCGCGGGACCGGGCCGCATTGGCGCATGCGGTCCGCCGCAGCTGCGAGATCAAGGCGCAGGTGGTTGGGGCGGATGAGCGCGAGTCCGGTCTCCGGGCAGTCTTGAATTTTGGCCACACCTTTGGCCACGCCATCGAAGCAGGCATGGGTTACGGTGCCTGGCTGCATGGTGAGGGGGTGGGCGCGGGCATGGTGATGGCCGCCGAGCTGTCCCGCCGCCTTGGGCTGGTTGACGAGACCTTTGTGCGCAGGCTCAAAGCGCTGATCGAGCGCGCGGGCTTGCCCGTGCGCGGCGCGGTGATCGACGCCAATGACAATGCGGGCCGCTACCTGCAGCTCATGCGGCTGGACAAAAAGGCCGAAGGTGGGGAAATCCGCTTTGTGGTGATCGATGGGCCGGGCTCGGCTGCGATGCGGCCGGCCCCTGACGACCTCGTGCGGTCAGTGATCGATGATTGCTGTGCTCCTTGATTGATAGCTGCTGGCGCTTGTCTATTAAGCGCTAGAGTCCAATATTGCCCTTAATGTCTGACCTTGCTCCTTATGCGTGCCATCCGGCTCGCTCGTTGGGCCGTCGTTATGCGGAAGCGCCGGCGCCGACCCGTACCGAGTTTCAGCGTGACAGGGACCGGATCGTGCATTCGACGGCGTTTCGCCGATTGGTCTACAAGACGCAGGTTTTTCTCAACCACGAGGGTGATCTTTTCCGGACGCGCCTGACCCATTCGCTCGAGGTGGCGCAGCTGGGGCGCTCCATTGCGCGGTCACTGCGCATCAATGAAGACCTTGTTGAGGCGATTTCACTCGCGCACGACCTGGGGCACACGCCGTTCGGCCATGCGGGGCAGGATGCACTCAATAGCTGCATGGCAGAACACGGTGGCTTTGAGCACAACCTGCAGAGCCTGCGCGTGGTCGACAAGCTGGAAGAGCGCTACCCGCAGTACGACGGACTGAACCTGACGTTTGAGACGCGGGAAGGCGTTCTGAAGCATTGCTCCAAGCGCAACGCCCAGTTGCTCGAAGAGGCCGAGCCCGGCGGCGTAGGGGGACGCTTCCTGCGTCGAGAGCAACCCAGTCTGGAAGCGCAGTTGTGCAATCTTGCGGATGAGATTTCCTACAACGCCCACGATATTGATGACGGCGTCCGATCGGGGCTCATCACCTTGGCGCAGTTGCGCGACGTTTCCTTGTTCGATCAGTTCCGCGCGGCGGCTCAGGCAGAGCATCCGCAACTGGCGGGTGGGGCGTTGCAGCGAAGGCTCTTGTACGAGGCTATCCGGCGTATGCTCAGCGCGCAGGTCTATGACGTCATCGACGCCACTCGGGCTGCGTTGGCGCAGCATGCCCCCGCCGATGTCGACGCGGTGCGCCGGGCGCTGCCGCTGGTCATGTTTGGCGAGGTGATGCGCGAACGGTCGCAGGAGCTCAAGCAATTTCTTTTCAAAAACTTGTATCGCCATCCGCGCGTCATGGAAACCACCGCCCGCGCGCAGGAAGTGGTTCGCGACCTGTTCGCGGCCTATATCGAATCGCCACAGGAAATGAATGCGGGCTTTGCCGAGCAGGCCGCCGCGGCAGATGCGGCGCCGGTGCGCGCGCGCGCGGTGGCGGACTTCATTGCCGGGATGACGGACCGCTTTGCAATGCGGGAACACGAACGCCTGACGGGGCGGCGTTCATTCGATTGAGCCGACGCACGCCCTCGTCCCATCGAGGTCCGATCCAGTTCACCCCCTCACACGGCGCAACTTAAAATTCTGTGCTTGTTTCGCGCATTGCGTCGCGGCCCCATTCAATGATGACCACTCAACCCTTTACTGCCCCGGCCAGCGCATCTGAAGAGTCTGCGGAGCCTTATGTGCGCGACACGGTGCATTGGCTGGAGCGCGCGGTGATTGGACTTAACCTGTGCCCGTTTGCCAAGGCTGTGCATGTGAAGGGGCAGATTCACTATGCAGTGACGCTGGCCGACGACCCTGCGCAGGTGCTGGACGTACTGCGCAGCGAGCTCTCGGCCTTGGCATTGGCGGCGCCTGAGCAACGCGACACCACCTTGCTGGTCGTGCCGCGCTGCCTGACCAACTTCATCGATTTCAACGATTTTCTGGACACAGCCGAGGCCTTGCTGGACGAACTGGACCTGGTGGGCACGCTGCAGATTGCGAGCTTTCACCCGCGGTACCAGTTTGCGGGCACTGCCGAAGATGACGTGACCAACTGCACCAACCGATCCCCTTATCCCACCCTGCACCTCCTGCGCGAGGAGAGCATTGATCGGGCCGTAGAAGTCTTTCCGGAGGCGGAGACCATCTATGAGCGCAACATGGAAGTGCTGCGCCGGTTGGGACTTGCAGGATGGAAGGCTCTCGAGGTGAGGGCAGGCGGGGCGCGCATATTTGCGCCCAACAAGGGTGAGGCGCCGCAGGCATGAAGAAAGCCCACGCGACCCAGGCAGCCACCGCGCGGCTGGCGGCCAAGACTCAGGCCGGCTCGCCAGGTCCGAAGGGAGGTGGCAGCAGCACGTCTCGCGCTTCTAATGAGGTGTTGTCCGAGCTACGGCCCGGGCAGTCGGTAGAGTTGCTCCAAGAGTTGCACATCCTGACGCGCGAAGGGCGCCTGAACCAGGACTCGCGCCGCAAGCTCAAGCAGGTGTATCACCTGTTCAATTTCATCGAGCCCTTGCTGACAGAGCTATCTGTGCAAGGTAGTGGGCCCACGCTGGCGGACCACGGTGCGGGCAAATCCTATTTGGGTTTCATCCTGTACGACCTGTATTTCAAGGCGCTGGGTCATGGGCATATCTACGGGGTGGAGACACGGGCGGAGCTGGTAGAAAAGTCGCGCGCGCTCGCGCAAAGGCTTCATTTCGAGCGCATGTCGTTCCTGAATCTGTCGGTGGCTGAATCGGCCGACGCTCGGGAGTTGCCCGACCAGATTGATGTGGTCACCGCATTGCACGCTTGCGACACCGCTACTGACGACGCCATCGCATTTGGTTTACAAAAGAAGGCCCGGGCCATGATTCTGGTGCCTTGCTGCCAAGCCGAAATGGCGGCCTGCCTGCGCCAAGGTAAGGCCTTGCAGCTGGCGCGTACTCCCCTGGCGGAGCTGTGGCGCCACCCGCTGCATACCCGCGAACTGGGCAGCCAAGTGACCAATGTGCTGCGCTGCCTGTACCTGGAGGCCAGCGGCTACCAGGTCACTGTGACCGAGTTGGTAGGCTGGGAGCACAGCATGAAAAATGAACTCATCATTGCGCGTTACACCGGCCAGAAAAAGCGCAGTGCGGCCGAGCGGTTGCGGGCGCTCCTTGCCGAATTTGGTTTGGAGCAAGCCATGGGAGCACGCTTTGGCGTGGATGCGGTGACAGGTCTGGAAAGCAACCCGGCCTCCCTCTGACAGCACCCACACAGCGAGCCAGCCCGGTTCTGCAGCAGGCGGGTGCTTTCCTTGGGCAAGTGTGGATGCTGTGTGTTGCCACATCCCATTCAAATAAGGGACAGGTCTATGATCGCGGGCATCCTATCTCTGACTCAAAACCATGGCTCGCCTGCCACGACTGACCCTGCCAGGTCATCTGCACCACGTCATCCTGAGGGGTAACAACCGCCAACCCATCTTCCACGGCGCTGAAGATTTCGAGGCACTGCTGACGCTGTTGAAAGAGGGCGCAGCCAATGAGACAGTGGCGGTCCATGCCTATGTGCTGATGGACAACCATTTTCACTTGCTCGTCACTCCGACGACGCAAGACGGCCTTCCCCGGATGATGCAGGCGGTGGGCCGGCGGTATGTGCAGTATTTCAATCGCCGACACGCCCGTACGGGCACCCTCTGGGAGGGGCGGTACCGGTCCACGGTACTGCAGCCGGAACGGTATTTGCTGGCATGCATGGTGTATCTGGATCTCAACCCTGTGCGGGCCGGGTTGGTGCAGCAACCTGCGGACTACGCCTGGTCCAGCCATGCGCATTGGGTGGGCTTGCGAAACGACCGGTGGTTGGCACCACATGCGCTGTACTGGGCTTTGGGCAATACCCCGTTTGCGCGGGAGGCGGCGTACGCAGCGCTGGTTCAGGCTGGTTTGGGGGCGGCGATGCACGCGTCGCTGACCGATTCGGCACTCAGCGGGTGGGCATTGGGTGATGCGGAGTTCCTGGAGGAGCTTCAGCAGCAAACGCCGCGCCGTGTGACCCGGGGGACGCCTGGCAGGCCGCGAAGTGTCAAAAAAATGGATAAAGAAGGTTGATGCGCCGGTCTTATATATCTTGAATGCTATCATTTTTGATATGTCCCCAATAATTTCCCTGCCGTGAATGGTTTTCTATAAATAAGAATCCGACCCCAATTAATTTGCTTGCCAAAATATGCTGCAATGCACTAATCTCGGCTCCCCTGCGAAAAATATAGGAGTGCGCCATGACCACGGCTGCCGAGATCCAGCATCTGCAACAACACGGTTTGTATTCATCGGGTAACGAACACGACGCCTGTGGCCTCGGTTTTGTGGCCCACATCAAGGGCATCAAGCGCCACGACATCGTGACGCAGGCTCTGAAGATTCTGGAAAACATCGACCACCGTGGTGCGGTGGGTGCTGACCCGCTGATGGGCGACGGCGCCGGCATCCTGATCCAGATCCCTGACGCGCTGTACCGGGAAGAAATGGCCAAGCAAGGCGTGACATTGCCTGCGGCCGGTGAATACGGCGTGGGCATGATCTTCCTGCCCAAGGAGCACGCTTCGCGCCTGGCCTGTGAGCAGGAGATGGAGCGCGCCATCAAGGCCGAAGGCCAGGTGCTGCTGGGCTGGCGCGACGTGCCGGTCAATGTGGACATGCCCATGTCTCCCACCGTGCGCAAGAAGGAGCCCATCCTGCGTCAGGTGTTCATCGGCCGTGGCAACGACGTGATCGTGCAGGACGCGCTGGAGCGCAAGCTGTACGTGATCCGCAAGACGGCCAGCGCCAACATCCAGGCCCTCAAGCTCAAGCACAGCAAGGAATACTACGTACCAAGCATGTCCAGCCGCACGGTGGTGTACAAGGGCCTGCTGCTGGCCGACCAGGTGGGTGTGTACTACAAGGATCTGTCGGACGAGCGCTGCGTCTCGGCCATCGGCCTGGTGCACCAGCGTTTTTCCACCAACACCTTCCCCGAGTGGCCGCTGGCCCACCCCTACCGTTATGTGGCGCACAACGGTGAAATCAACACCGTCAAGGGCAACTACAACTGGATGAAGGCCCGAGAGGGCGTGATGGCATCGCCCGTGCTGGCTGCGGACCTGCAAAAGCTCTACCCCATCAGCTTTGCCGACCAGTCCGACACCGCTACGTTCGACAACTGCCTGGAACTGCTGACCATGGCGGGCTACCCCATCAGCCAGGCCGTGATGATGATGATCCCAGAGCCCTGGGAGCAGCACACCACTATGGACGAGCGCCGCCGTGCTTTCTATGAATACCACGCCGCCATGCTGGAGCCTTGGGACGGCCCGGCCTCCATCGTGTTCACCGATGGCCGCCAGATCGGCGCCACGCTGGACCGCAACGGCCTTCGCCCCTCGCGCTACTGCATCACCGATGACGACCTGGTCATCATGGGTTCCGAGTCGGGTGTGCTGCCCGTGCCCGAGAACAAGATCGTGCGCAAGTGGCGCCTGCAGCCCGGCAAGATGTTCCTGATCGACCTGGAACAGGGCCGCATGATCGACGACGACGAGTTGAAAGCCAACATCGTCAACACCAAGCCCTACAAGCAGTGGATTGAAAACCTGCGCATCAAGCTCGACAGCATCGAAACCGGTGCCCAGGCAGCTGCGCCCCAGGCCGCTGACCTGCCTTTGCTGGACCGCCAACAGGCCTTTGGCTACACGCAGGAAGACATCAAGTTCCTGATGGCGCCCATGGCCAAGAACGGCGAAGAAGGCATCGGCTCCATGGGCAATGACAGCCCGTTGGCCGTGCTCTCGGGCAAGAACAAGCCGCTGTACAACTACTTCAAGCAGCTGTTCGCACAGGTGACCAACCCGCCGATCGACCCGATCCGCGAGGCCATCGTGATGTCGCTCAACAGCTTCATCGGCCCCAAGCCCAACCTGCTGGACATCAACCAGGTCAACCCGCCGATGCGGCTCGAAGTGAGCCAGCCGGTGCTTGACTTCGCCGACATGGCCAAGCTGCGCGACATCGAGAAGTACACGCAAGGCAAGTTCAAGAGTGCGACCATCGACATCACCTACCCGCTGAGCTGGGGCCGTGAGGGCGTGGAAGCCAAGCTGGCCTCGCTGTGCGCGCAGGCTGTGGACGCCATCAAGGGCGGTGCCAACATCCTCATCATCAGCGACCGTGCCGTGAGCGCCACGCAGGTGGCCATCCCCGCGCTGCTGGCGCTGTCGGCCATCCATCAGCACCTGGTGGGCGCAGGCCTGCGCACCACGGCCGGCCTGGTGGTCGAAACGGGTACCGCGCGCGAGGTGCACCACTTCGCCGTGCTGGCTGGCTACGGCGCCGAGGCTGTGCACCCGTACCTGGCCATGGAAACCCTGGCCGAAATGCACAAGGACCTGGGCGGCGACCTGTCGGCCGACAAGGCCATCTACAACTACGTCAAGGCCATCGGCAAGGGCCTGTCCAAGATCATGTCCAAGATGGGCGTGAGCACCTACATGAGCTACTGCGGGGCGCAGTTGTTCGAGGCCATCGGCCTGAACACTGAGACCGTGGCCAAGTACTTCACCGGCACCGCCAGCCGCGTGGAAGGCATCGGCGTGTTCGAGATCGCTGAAGAAGCCATCCGCATGCACAAGGCCGCGTTTGGTGACGACCCTGTGCTCGAAACCATGCTGGATGCCGGTGGTGAATACGCCTGGCGCGCCCGTGGTGAAGACCACATGTGGACGCCTGACGCGATTGCCAAGCTGCAGCACAGCACGCGTGCCAACAACTGGAACACGTACAAGGAATACGCCCAGATCATCAACGATCAGAGCAAGCGCCACATGACGCTGCGCGGCTTGTTCGAGTTCAAGATCGACCCGTCCAAGGCAATCTCAATCGACGAGGTCGAGCCCGCCAAGGAAATCGTCAAGCGTTTCGCTACGGGCGCCATGTCGCTCGGCTCCATCTCCACCGAGGCGCACGCCACACTGGCGGTGGCCATGAACCGCATTGGCGGCAAGAGCAACACCGGTGAAGGTGGCGAGGACGCGGCACGCTACCGCAGCGAACTCAAGGGCATCCCGATCAAGAAGGGCGACACCCTGAAGAGCGTGATCGGCGCCGAGAACGTCGAGGTCGATCTGCCCCTGCAGGACGGCGATTCGCTGCGCAGCCGCATCAAGCAGGTGGCGTCGGGCCGCTTCGGCGTGACGGCGGAGTACCTGTCGTCCGCCGATCAGATCCAGATCAAGATGGCCCAGGGCGCCAAGCCCGGCGAAGGTGGTCAGCTGCCTGGCGGCAAGGTCTCCAACTACATCGGCAAGCTGCGCCACAGCGTGCCCGGTGTGGGTCTGATCTCGCCCCCTCCGCACCACGACATCTATTCCATCGAGGACTTGGCCCAGCTGATCCACGATCTGAAGAATGTCGCACCGCACGCAGGCATCAGCGTCAAGCTGGTATCCGAAGTGGGCGTGGGCACCATCGCCGCAGGCGTGGCCAAGTGCAAGAGCGACCACGTCGTGATCGCCGGCCATGACGGCGGCACGGGCGCATCGCCCTGGTCGTCCATCAAGCATGCAGGCGGTCCGTGGGAAATCGGCCTGGCCGAAACCCAGCAGACCCTGGTGCTGAACCGCCTGCGCGGCCGCATTCGTGTGCAGGCCGACGGCCAGATGAAGACGGGCCGTGACGTCGCCATCGGCGCGCTGCTGGGCGCGGACGAATTCGGCTTCGCTACCGCTCCGCTGGTGGTCGAGGGCTGCATCATGATGCGCAAGTGCCACCTGAACACTTGCCCCGTGGGCGTGGCCACGCAAGACCCCGAGCTGCGCAAGAAGTTCTCGGGCAAGCCTGAGCACGTGGTCAACTACTTCTTCTTCATCGCCGAAGAAGTGCGCCAGATCATGGCCCAGCTGGGCATCCGCAAGTTCGACGACCTGATCGGCCGCACCGACCTGCTCGACATGCGCCAGGGCCTGGAACACTGGAAGGCACGCGGCCTGGACTTCAGCCGCCTGTTCGCTCAGCCCAACGTGCCCGCCGACGTGCCGCGCTTCCATGTGGACGTGCAGGACCACAACATCGAGCACACGCTGGACCGCAAGCTCATCGAGCGCAGCAAGCCCGCCATCGAAAAGGGCGAGCGCGTGCAGTTCATCGAAGTGGCGCGCAACGTGAACCGTTCGGTCGGCGCGATGCTGTCCGGCGCGGTCACCCGTGTGCACCCCGAGGGCCTGCCAGACGACACCATCCGCATCCAGCTGGAAGGTACGGGCGGCCAGTCGTTCGGGGCGTTCCTGACGCGCGGCATCACGCTGTACCTGATTGGCGATGCCAACGACTACACCGGCAAGGGCCTGTCGGGCGGCCGCGTGATCGTGCGTCCCAGCATCGACTTCCGGGGTGAGGCCGTGCGCAACACCATCGTGGGCAACACCGTGATGTACGGTGCCACCACCGGTGAGGCCTTCTTCAGTGGCGTGGCTGGCGAGCGCTTTGCCGTGCGTCTGTCGGGTGCCACGGCTGTTGTTGAAGGCACAGGCGACCATGGCTGCGAGTACATGACCGGCGGTACCGTCGTCGTGCTCGGCAAGACAGGCCGCAACTTCGCGGCCGGTATGAGCGGCGGCGTGGCCTACGTCTATGACGAAGATGGCCAGTTCGACACGCGCTGCAACCTGTCGATGGTGACGCTGGAGCGCATCCTGCCCGCCACTGAGCAGGAGGCCACCGTGCCCCGCTCGATCTGGCACAACGGCCAGACGGACGAGGCTCAGCTCAAGAAGCTGTTGGAAGACCACAACCGCTGGACGGGCAGCAAGCGCGCCCGCGAGCTGCTGGACAACTGGGCCGCTTCGCGCAGCAAGTTCGTCAAGGTCTTCCCGACCGAGTACAAGCGTGCGTTGGCTGAAATTTATGAACGAAAAGTGCTGGAGGAGTCCGCTACACCAGCGGTAGCTGCTACCAAAAATGAAGTGGCTCCCGCCAAGTAAGGCGGCGCCATCCCCCTTCGCACAGCATTCATAGACAAGGACATCGTCATGGGAAAAACTACCGGCTTCATGGAATACGAGCGCATCGAAGAGGGCTACAAGCCCGTGCCCGAGCGCCTGAAGCACTACAAGGAATTTGTCATCGGCCTCGACGAAAGCCAGGCCAAGGTGCAAGGCGCGCGCTGCATGGACTGCGGCACGCCGTTCTGCAACAACGGCTGCCCGGTGAACAACATCATTCCGGACTTCAACGACCTCGTGTACCACGCGGACTGGAAGAGCGCGATCGAGGTGCTGCACAGCACCAACAACTTCCCCGAGTTCACCGGCCGCATCTGCCCCGCGCCTTGCGAGGCAGCCTGCGTGCTCAATGTGAACGACGACGCCGTGGGCATCAAGTCCATCGAGCACGCGATCATCGACCGCGCCTGGGAAGAGGGCTGGGTGAAGCCCCGTCCCGCCAAGCACCAAACGGGCAAGATGGTTGCCGTGGTGGGCTCTGGCCCCGCAGGCCTGGCCGCTGCCCAGCAACTGGCCCGCGCAGGCCACAGCGTCACGCTGTTTGAAAAGAACGACCGCGTGGGCGGCCTGCTGCGCTACGGCATCCCCGACTTCAAGATGGAGAAGTCGCACATTGACCGCCGCGTGAAGCAGCTCGAAGCCGAAGGCGTAGTCATCCGCACCAGCGTGTTCGTGGGCGCTGCCAAGGACGGTCTGGGCAAGGACTCCAAGGTCACCAACTGGGCCAAGGAAACCATCACGCCCGAGCAGTTGAACAAAGAGTTCGACGCCGTGCTGCTGACCGGTGGCGCCGAGCAATCGCGCGATCTACCCGTGCCTGGCCGCGAGCTCGATGGCATTCACTTCGCCATGGAGTTCCTGCCCCAGCAGAACAAGGTCAACGCGGGCGACAAGCTCAAGGGCCAGATCACGGCGACGGGCAAGCACGTCATTGTGATCGGTGGCGGCGACACCGGCAGCGACTGCGTGGGCACCAGCAACCGCCATGGTGCGGCCAGCGTCACCCAGTTCGAGGTGATGCCCCAGCCCCCCGAAGTGGAAAACCGCCCCCTGACCTGGCCATACTGGCCACTGAAGCTGCGCACCAGCTCCAGCCACGAAGAAGGCTGCGTGCGTGAGTTTGCGATCTCCACCAAGGAGTTCGTCGGCGAAAAGGGCAAGGTCAAGGGCCTGACCACCGTGCAGGTCGAGTTCAAGGACGGCAAGCTGGTCGAGATCCCCGGCACCGAGAAGCACTACCAGGCCGACCTGGTGCTGCTGGCCATGGGCTTCGTGAGCCCGGTGGCCCCAGTGCTGGACGCGTTTGGCGTGGAGAAGGACGCCCGCGGCAATGCCCGCGCCACGACCGACTTTGACGGTGGCTACGCCACCAACGTGCCCAAGGTCTTTGCGGCCGGCGACATCCGTCGCGGCCAGTCGCTGGTGGTCTGGGCCATCCGCGAAGGCCGCCAGGCTGCGCGCGCTGTGGACGAGTTCCTCATGGGTTATTCGGACCTGCCACGCTGATCCTGCGCATTGCGCACCCTCACGGTCACGGCGCCTTCGGGCGCCGTTTGTATTGGTGGGGCTTGGCTTCAAGCTGTGGCAATGACCGGGCGTCAGCCTTCTGGAGGCTTTGTTGGCACAATCAGGGGTTCTGTCAATCCGGGCTTGCCTCGGTCCCAAGGGGTGGGGCTCTGCCTGTTGTGCTTTTCTTTACAAACATACGTGAATGTATGTTTGTGTCTTCAGCTACCATCTGCGCTCCGTTTTTCGGGGGCGGGTGGTGTTTTGGCAGGCCCGAATTCCGATCACTCCTTCTTGCATGGCCGAGTCCTCCTTTCTTGCCGAGTTGCGCCACGTCACCTTTTCGTACGGTGACCGCGTGATCCTGCGCGACGTGACGCTGGCGGTTCCGCGCGGCAAGGTCACGGCGCTGATGGGGGCATCGGGGGGGGGCAAAACCACCGTGCTGCGCTTGATCGGAGGGCAGCACAAGGCCCAGAGCGGCCAGGTGCTGGTCAACGGTCAGGACGTGGGGCGCATGGACGTGCAGGCTTTGTACGCCGCGCGCCGGCGCATGGGCATGCTGTTCCAGTTCGGGGCCCTGTTTACCGACCTCAGCGTGTTTGAGAACGTGGCGTTTCCGCTGCGTGAGCACACCGATTTGTCCGAAGACCTGATTCGCGATGTCGTGCTGATGAAGCTGCACGCGGTGGGTCTGCGGGGAGCCCGTGACCTGATGCCCAGCCAGATCTCGGGCGGCATGGCGCGCCGCGTGGCGCTGGCCCGTGCGATCGTGCTGGACCCGGAGCTGGTCATGTACGACGAGCCCTTTGCGGGCCTGGACCCGATTTCACTGGGCACGGCGGCGCAGCTGATTCGCCAGCTCAACGACGCCATGGGGCTCACCAGCATCGTCGTGTCGCATGACCTGGAAGAGACCTTCCGCCTGGCGGACCACGTGATCATCCTGGGCGAAGGCGTGGTGGCAGCCCAAGGCACGCCCGAAGAGGTGCTTGCCAGCCGCGATCCGCTGGTGCACCAATTTGTGAATGCCCTGCCTGCAGGGCCTGTGCCGTTCCATTACCCCGGCCCGGCCGTAGCGGAGGATTTTGGACCAGTGGGAGGGCGTGCGCTATGAGCTGGTACAAGCCCTCCGACGTTGGCTTTGCGGTGCGCCACAAGCTCGCCGATATCGGTATGGGCGCACGGCTCTTCGGGCGGCTGGTGCGGTTGCTGGGTGCCACGTTTCTGCGGCCCGCGCTGGTGCGCGACCAAGTGCATTTTCTGGGCAACTATTCGTTGGCCATCATCGCCGTGTCGGGCCTGTTCGTCGGGTTTGTGCTGGGCTTGCAGGGCTACTACACGCTGCAGCGGTACGGCTCGTCCGAGGCGCTGGGCCTGCTGGTGGCCTTGAGCCTGGTGCGCGAGCTGGGGCCTGTGGTCACGGCGCTGTTGTTTGCGGGACGCGCGGGCACGTCGCTCACGGCCGAAATCGGCCTGATGCGCGCGGGTGAGCAGCTCAGCGCCATGGAGATGATGGCGGTGGACCCGGTGCAGCGCATCCTGGCGCCCCGCTTCTGGGCCGGCGTGATCACCATGCCGCTGCTGGCGGCGGTGTTCAGTGCGGTGGGCATCATCGGCGGCTGGATCGTCGGGGTACTCATGATCGGCATCGACCCCGGCGCGTTCTGGAGCCAGATGCAGGGCGGGGTGGATGTCTGGAAGGACCTGGGCAACGGCGTGCTCAAGAGTGTGGTCTTTGGCTTCACGGTAACTTTTGTGGCGCTGCTGCAGGGCTACGCCGCCAAACCCACCCCCGAAGGGGTGTCGCGCGCCACCACGCGCACCGTGGTCATGGCGTCTTTGGCGGTGCTGGCACTGGACTTCGTGCTCACTGCGCTGATGTTCAGTATCTGACGCTGGCGGTGCTGGCAGTTCTAGGAATCAAAGGTATGCAACGTTCCAAAAACGATCTGTGGGTAGGGCTCTTCGTGATGCTGGGCGCGGTGGCACTGGTGTTCCTGGCGCTGCAGTCGGCCAACCTGCTGAGCCTTCAATTCCACTCGGGCTACCGTGTGACCGCCAAGTTCGACAACATCGGCGGCCTCAAGCCCCAGGCAGCAGTGCGCAGCGCCGGGGTGGTGGTGGGGCGCGTGGAGTCCATCACCTTTGACGACAAGACCTTCCAAGCGCGCGTCACGCTGGCCATGGAGGACCGTTACGCGTTCCCCAAGGACAGCTCCCTCAAGATCCTGACCAGCGGCCTGCTGGGTGAGCAGTACATCGGGATCGAGGCCGGTGCCGACGAAAAAAACCTGGCAGCGGGCGACACGATCACATCCACCCAGTCGGCAGTGGTGCTTGAGAACCTCATCGGACAATTTCTTTACAGCAAAGCCGAAGACGGCGCAAAACCTGCAGGGACAGGTGGCAAAAAATGATGCATTCACTTCTTACATTCCGCGCCAGCATCGCTGGCGACAGGTGGTCCGTTTCCCGCCTGGCGACTAGCCTGGCGCTGCTGCTGGGGACCATGCTGCTCACCGGGTGCGCTACGGTGGCCAACCCTGACCCCCGCGACCCGCTGGAGTCTTACAACCGCAGCATGACCAACTTCAATGAACAGGTCGATGCCATGGTGCTCAAGCCTGTGGCGACGGCCTACAAGGAGGTCACGCCCGCAACGGTACGCACGGGCGTCAGCAATTTCTTCGGGAACCTGGGCGACGTCTGGTCGTTTGTGAACAACGTGCTGCAGCTGCGCGGTGAAGCCGCTGCGTCCAGCTTCATGCGGGTCAATGTGAACACGTTCATGGGCCTGGGTGGTTTGCTGGACATCGCCAGCGAGCTGGGCATCGACCGCTACAAGCAGGACTTCGGCCTGACCCTGGGGCGCTGGGGCGTGGGTACTGGCCCCTATCTGGTGCTGCCCATCCTGGGGCCTTCCACCGTGCGCGACACGTTCGCGCTGCCGGTGGACATGAAGGGCAATGTGGTGAGCTACGTGGACCCGGTCTCTGCCCGCAACTCGTTGTATGCCCTGCGCGTGGTGGACACGCGGGCCAACCTGCTGCGCGCCAGCTCGGTGCTCGACAGTGCCGCTCTGGACAAGTACAGCTTTACGCGTGACGTGTACCTGCAAGTGCGCAGCCATGCCGGTGAGGCACAGAATGCAGAAGGCAAGGACGACGGCGGCGCCAGCAACGGCGTGCTGCCGGAAGAGCCTCCCCGCTGATGGCCTGCCGCGCGGGGCACCATGCTCCGCCCTGGGCCTGGCCCTGTTGCACTTGCTTGCAACCCGCAACCGCTGCGACGTATGCCATTGGGCCAGCACCTCCACAATGATTTGACGGGCACAAGCCCGCACCGATGAAAGCCGAGAAGATGATGAACCGACGTTCCCTGGGCCGTGTTGCCCTTTGCATTGCAGCCAGTGCCGCGTTCAGCCTGCCACTGTCCGCTTTGGCGGCCGACGAGGCACCCGACGCGCTGATCAAGCGGCTGTCCGCCGATGTGCTCAATACGGTGAAGTCCGACAAGGCCATCCAGGCCGGAGACCTGAGCAAGGTGATTGCGTTGGTCGATAAAACGGTGATGCCCAACGTCAACTTCCGCCGCATGACGGCCGCTGCCGTTGGCCCGGGCTGGCGCCAGGCCACGCCCGAGCAGCAAAAGCGGCTGCAGGAAGAGTTCAAGATCCTGCTGGTGCGCACCTATGCCGGTGCGCTGGCCCAGGTCAATGACCAGACCATCCAGGTCAAGCCCCTGCGCGCTGCCGCCGAAGACAAGGACGTACTGGTCCGCACCGAAATCGTGGGCCGGGGCGACCCCATCCAGCTCGACTACCGCCTCGAAAAGACTCCCGGCGATGGCGCAGGCTGGAAGATCTACAACCTGAATGTGCTCGGCGTCTGGCTGGTAGAAACCTACCGAGGCCAGTTCGCGCAGGAGATCAATGCCAAGGGCATTGAAGGCCTGATCGACACCCTGGCCGCCCGCAACAAGACCAATGCGGGCACTGCCAAGGGCTGACAGCCCCCTCGCCATGCTGGTGCTGCCTCCCGAACTCACCCACCGTCAGGCCACCGCCTGCCTGCACATGCTCAAGCAGGGCCTGCGGGTGCACCGCGACAGCACGGTGGTGGTGGATGCCCATGCGCTGACGGTGTTCGATACCTCGGCCCTCGCCGTGCTGCTCGAATGCCGGCGCGAAGCTTTGTCCGAGGGCAAGCACTTTGCCGTGCAAGGCATGCCCGCTGGTCTGGCGGGCATGGCTGGGTTGTATGGGGTGGATGCGCTGCTGGTCGCCGCACCTTGATACGAAATAACTTTCATGGTCCCGGGTGGCTTTGCCCACCCAAGCCATGAAACTGAGGGCCCCCAGCGCCCGCCAGGGGCCATTGAAGCGGCCGCCCCGCCTGCAAAGGGCTGAGGCCTTAAAATCGAAAGCTTCATGCCCGCAGTCTCCTTCCAAGCCATCTCCAAGACCTTTGCCACGCCCAAAGGTCCTTTTCAGGCACTGAACCAGGTCAACCTGGACATTGAGGAGGGCGAGTTCTTCGGGCTCCTCGGCCCCAACGGTGCCGGCAAAACCACTCTGATCAGCATCCTGGCCGGCCTGGCGCGTGCCACCAGCGGCTGCGTGCTGGTGCAGGGCAGCGACGTGCAGGCCCAGTACGCCGACGCCCGCCGCAAGCTGGGCATCGTGCCTCAAGAGCTGGTGTTCGACCCCTTCTTCAACGTGCGCGAGGCGCTGCGTATCCAGTCGGGCTACTTCGGCGTGAAGAACAATGACGCCTGGATCGACGAGCTCCTCGAAAATCTGGGCCTGGCCGACAAGGCCAACGCCAACATGCGCCAGCTGTCGGGTGGCATGAAGCGCCGCGTGCTGGTGGCGCAGGCGCTGGTGCACAAGCCGCCCATCATCGTGCTCGACGAGCCCACGGCCGGTGTGGACGTGGAACTGCGCCAGACCCTGTGGCACTTCATCGCCCGCCTGAACAAGGAGGGGCACACCGTGCTGCTCACCACCCACTACCTCGAAGAAGCCGAAGCCCTGTGCGGCCGCATCGCCATGCTCAAGGCCGGGCAGGTGGTGGCGCTCAACCGCACCAGCGAGCTGCTCAAGGCCGCCTCGGGCAGCGTGCTGCAGTTCAAGACCGATACGGCCCTGCCGCCCGCGCTGGCTGCCGTGGCGCGGGTCACCGGCCGCATCGTCCAGTTGCCCGCTCACGACGCGGCAGAGATTGAAAACCACCTGGCTGCCTTGCGCGTGGCCGGGGTCGAGGTGCAGGACATGGAGATTCGCCGGCCTGATCTGGAGGATGTGTTCCTGCAGGTGATGTCTGGCACATCGGCGTCCAACATTCCGCTGGAAGGGGTGGCGCTATGACCGGCTGGCAGACCCTGTTCTACAAAGAGGTTCTGCGCTTCTGGAAAGTAAGCTTCCAGACTGTCGCAGCTCCCGTGCTCACGGCGGTGCTGTACCTGCTGATCTTTGGCCACGTGCTCGAAGACCATGTGAAGGTCTACGACCGCATCAGCTACACGGCCTTCCTGGTGCCGGGCCTCGTGATGATGAGCGTGCTGCAGAACGCGTTCGCCAACAGCTCGTCCAGCATCATCCAGAGCAAGATCATGGGCAGCCTGGTGTTTGTGCTACTCACGCCGCTGTCGCACTGGGCATGGTTCTGCGCGTACGTGGGCTCGTCCATCGTGCGTGGGCTGGTGGTGGGCCTGGGCGTGTTCATCGTCACGCTGGCGTTTGCCCGGCCCGAGTTTGCGGCGCCGCTGTGGATTCTGGCCTTTGCGCTGCTGGGCGCGGCGCTGCTGGCCACGCTGGGGCTGATCGCGGGGCTCTGGGCCGACAAGTTCGACCAGATGGCCGCGTTCCAGAACTTCATCATCGTGCCGATGACCTTCCTGTCGGGCGTGTTCTATTCGATCCAGTCGCTGCCTCCGTTCTGGCAGGCCGTGAGCCACCTCAACCCGTTCTTCTACATGATCGACGGCTTCCGCTACGGCTTCTTCGGCCAGAGCGACACCTCGCCCTGGCTCAGCCTGGGCATCGTGGGCATCGCCTGGCTGGCCGTCAGCGCCCTGGCCGTGCACCTGCTGCGCACGGGCTACAAAATCCGTAACTGACATGACTGACGCAAAACAAGGTTCAGGCAAGCGCTCCCCTCCAGGGCGAGGCGGTTGTTGCATCCCGATTTGCGTCAGTTCTCATTGATTCCGAGCGCCCCACCATGACCGCTGACCAACTCAAAGACATCATCACCGCTGGCCTGGCCTGCGAACACATCACGCTCGAAGGCGACGGCCGCCACTGGTACGCGACCATTGTCTCGGCCGAGTTTGAGGGCAAGCGCGCCATCCAGCGCCACCAGCGCGTGTACGCCACGCTGGGCGCGAAAATGCACACCGACGAGGTGCATGCGCTGTCGATGAAAACCTTCACACCGGCTGAATGGGCCGCCCAGGCGCCATAGCACCTGCGCACCCACTGGCACTCACGTTTTGATAGCTGCTGGCGCATATTCCACTAGCGCAAGTGGCACTTTTGACCCCTATTTGGTGATTTGAGATGGACAAACTCCTGATTCGCGGCGGACGCAGCTTGCAAGGCGAGGTGCTGGTCTCCGGCGCCAAGAACGCCGCCTTGCCGGAGTTGTGCGCTGCCCTGCTCACGGCCGAGCCCGTGACGCTGCTCAACGTGCCCCAGCTGCAGGACGTGAGCACCATGCTCAAGCTGATCCGCAACATGGGCGTGGCCGCGGAGCGGGCTGACGACGGCACCGTGCGCATCAACGCCAGTGCGCTGAGCACGCCCGAGGCGCCCTACGAGCTGGTCAAGACCATGCGCGCCTCCGTGCTGGCGCTGGGCCCGCTGCTGGCGCGCTTTGGCGAGGCCACGGTGTCGCTGCCCGGCGGCTGCGCCATCGGCTCGCGCCCGGTGGACCAGCACATCAAGGGCCTGGCCGCCATGGGCGCCGAGATCGTGGTCGAACACGGCTACATGATCGCCAAGCTGCCCGCAGGCTGGAAGCGCCTGAAGGGCGCGCGCATCACCACCGACATGGTCACGGTGACGGGCACCGAGAACTTCCTCATGGCCGCCGCGCTGGCCGAGGGCGAGACGGTGCTGGAAAACGCCGCGCAAGAGCCCGAGATTTCGGACCTGGCCGAGATGCTGATCGCCATGGGCGCGAAGATCGAAGGCCACGGCACCAGCCGCATCCGCATCCAGGGCGTGCACCAACTGCACGGCTGCACCCACCGCGTGGTGGCAGACCGCATTGAAGCAGGCACCTTCTTGTGCGCCGTGGCCGCCACGGGCGGTGATGTGGTGCTGCGTCATGGCCGTGCCGACCACCTCGACGCCGTGATTGAAAAGCTGCGCGAGGCCGGTGCAACCGTGCAAGCCGTCGAGGGCGGCATCCGCGTGCAAAGCGCAGGCGGTGCCACGCTCAAGGCCCAGGGCTTTCGCACCACCGAATACCCCGGATTTCCCACCGACATGCAGGCCCAGTTCATGGCGCTCAACTGCATTGCCCAGGGCACGGCCACGGTGACCGAGACGATTTTTGAAAACCGTTTCATGCACGTCAACGAGCTGGTTCGCCTGGGCGCCAAAATCCAGGTGGATGGCAAGGTGGCTGTGATCGAGGGAGTGCCCCGCCTGTCCGGCGCCACCGTGATGGCCACCGACCTGCGTGCATCGGCCAGCCTCGTCATTGCCGGCCTGGTGGCCGACGGCGAAACCGTGGTGGACCGCATCTACCACCTGGACCGCGGCTACGACTGCATGGAAGCCAAACTGCGCGGCATTGGCGCCGACATCGAACGAGTAAAAGCATGAGCAGCAACATGATCACCCTGGCGCTTTCCAAGGGCCGCATCTTTGACGAAACCCTGCCGCTGCTGGCCGCTGCAGGCATCGAGGTGCTCGAAGACCCCGAAAAATCGCGCAAGCTCATCCTGCCCACCAACCAGCCCAACGTGCGCGTGGTGCTGGTGCGCGCCACCGACGTGCCCACCTACGTGGAGTACGGCGGCGCCGACATCGGCGTGACCGGCAAGGACACCCTGATCGAGCATGGCGGTCAGGGCCTGTACCAGCCGCTGGACCTGCGCATTGCCAAGTGCCGCGTGAGCGTGGCCGTGCGCAACGACTTCGACTACGCCCAGGCCGTCAAGCAGGGCTCGCGCCTCAAGGTCGCCACCAAGTACACCGGCATTGCGCGCGACTTCTTTGCCAGCAAGGGCGTGCACGTGGACATGGTCAAGCTCTACGGCAGCATGGAGCTGGCGCCGCTCACCGGCCTGGCCGATGCCATCGTGGACCTGGTCTCCACCGGCAACACCCTCAAGGCCAACAACCTCATCGAAGTCGAGCGCATCATGGACATCAGCTCCTATCTGGTCGTGAACCAGGCCGCGCTCAAGCTCAAGCAGGCGCCGCTGCGCCGCATCATCGATGCGTTTGCCTCGGCCATACCGGCTGAAAAAAACTGACCCACCTCCAACGACTGACACTATGACTTTGGTAGCTGCTCCCGCCCGTCTGTCCACCACTGCGGCCACTTTTGAGGCTGATTTTGCAGCCCGCCTGCATTGGTCTGCCGACACCGACGCGGCCATCGAGCAGCGCGTGGCCGACATCCTGGCCGACGTGCAAAAGCGCGGTGACGCCGCCGTGCTGGAGTACACCGCCCGCTTCGATGGCCTCAGCGCCTCCAATATGGCTGCGCTGGAGTTGACGCAAGCCGACTTCAAGGCCGCGTTCGACGCCATCCCGCAGGCCCAGCGCGACGCCCTGCAGGCCGCCGCCAAGCGCGTGCGCAGCTACCACGAGGCGCAGAAAAAGGCCTCGGGTGAGAGCTGGAGCTACCGCGACGAAGACGGCACGCTGCTGGGCCAGAAGGTCACGCCACTGGACCGCGTGGGCATCTACGTGCCCGGCGGCAAGGCCGCGTATCCGTCCAGCCTGCTGATGAACGCCATCCCGGCCCACGTGGCGGGCGTGCAGGAAATCATCATGGTCGTGCCTACCCCCGTGCGCGGCAGCGTGGCCACGGGCGGAACGGGCGAGGGCACCTCCACCAAGGGCGAGCGCAACGAGCTGGTGCTGGCCGCCGCCTACGTGGCGGGCGTCACCCGCGCGTTCACCATCGGCGGTGCGCAGGCCGTGGCAGCATTGGCCTACGGTACGGCGACCGTGCCCAAGGTGGACAAGATCACCGGGCCCGGCAATGCCTATGTGGCCAGCGCCAAGAAGCGCGTGTTCGGTACCGTGGGCATCGACATGATTGCGGGCCCGAGCGAAATCCTGGTGTTGGCCGATGGAACCACGCCCCCCGACTGGGTGGCGATGGATCTCTTCAGCCAGGCCGAACACGACGAACTGGCCCAGAGCATCCTGCTGTGCCCCGACGCCGCCTATCTCGACGCCGTGCAGCGCGAGATCGACCGCCTGCTGCCCACCATGCCGCGTGCCGAGATCATCGCCAAGAGCCTGACTGGCCGGGGCGCACTGATCCTGACGAAGGACATGGAAGAAGCCTGTGCGATCAGCAACCGCATTGCGCCGGAACACCTGGAAGTGAGCAGCACCGACCCGCACCGCTGGGAGCCGCTGCTGCGCCACGCGGGTGCGATCTTCCTCGGTGCCTACACGAGCGAATCCCTGGGCGACTACTGCGCCGGCCCCAACCACGTGCTGCCCACCAGCGGCACCGCACGCTTCTCGTCACCCCTGGGCGTGTACGACTTCCAGAAGCGCAGCAGCCTCATCGAGGTGAGCGAGGCCGGTGCCCAGGTGCTGGGCACCATCGCCGCCGAGCTGGCTTATGGCGAGGGCCTGCAGGCCCACGCGCAAGCCGCCGAGATGCGGCTGACCACGCCCGTCAAGCCGCGCTGATCGCGCTCCGGGGCAGGGTGCCCTGCGTGGGGGCTGTTGTCCTGGGCTGAGGGGTTGCGGCCGGCGCGGAGGCTATAGAGGGCGCAGGCGGATACGCGGCGCCTTCCACGGCCCGGTGCTGCGCCCAGCTCAGCCTTGCAGGCCGGTGGCCTTCGGCGCTGACGCGCAGCCGCACCGGTCCGGCGAACGACAGGCGCTGCCTAGCCTCCAGAAAATAATCCTCCAGCAGACCATCACAGGTCACCCAGACGCGGCCCTGTTCGACTTCGAGCAGGGCGATGTCGCCCGCGCGGAAGTCCAGCACCTGGACGGCCTGTAGTGGCGGCAGAGGCTGGCGTTTCCATTGCAGGGTGAGGGGCACCGCAGGCTGAGTGGGCAGCGTGGGCGACGGTGGGGTGGGGGTGTGCAGCGTTTTCATGCCTTCACTGTGCGGCCAGCTGCCGTGGGCCACCAGCCACAGGCACGAGCGATCTGGCCCAGTACAGAACAGTGAACCAGCCCATCTGTACTGTACGCACTGGGTCGTTTCTGTACTGTCTGTTGGCCAAGGTACCAGTACAGAATGCAGCATGGCCACCGATGACGCACCCCCGCTGTACCTGCAACTCGCCGAGCAGCTCGCGCAGCTGATCCGCAACGGCACCATGGCGCGTGGCGAAAAGCTGCCCTCGGTGCGCGAGCTGGCGCGCCAGCACGGCGTGGCGCAGACCACGGTGGTGCAGGCCTACCACTGGCTCGAAGATGCGCGCCTGATCACCGCGCGCCCGCGCTCCGGCTTTTTTGTGGCGGCGCGGCCGGTAAGTCTGCCCGAGCCCAGCACGCCACGCCCCATGCGCCGGCCGCGTGAGGTGTCGGTGGACTGGCTGGGCCAGCGCATCCTGGGGCGCAAACAGCCGGTCGACATCATTTCGTACAGCAGCGGCACGCCCGGCCCCGAGCTGTTCAACCCCGACCGCGTGCGCCGCGCCGTGGTGCGTGCCGCGCAGCGCCACCGCAACCTGCTGTGCACCTACCCCGGTTCGTCGGGCCACGAGGATGCGCGCCGCGCCCTGGCGCGCTACGCCGTCAGCCTGGGCTGCAGTCTGGACCCTGAGAACATCGTGATCACCGGGGGCTGCATGGACAGCATTGCGCTGTGCCTGCGCGCGGTGACGCAGCCGGGCGACGTGGTGGCGCTGGAGTCGCCCACGCATTTTTCGTTTCTGGAGGTGCTGCAGGGCCTGCACCTCAAGGCGCTGGAGATTCCCACCCACCCGCGCCACGGCCTGTCGCTCGATGCGCTGCAGCTGGCGCTGGACACCCAGCCGGTCAAGGCCGTGATGGTGGTGCCCACGCTCAGCAACCCGCTGGGCAGCTGCATGCCGCAGGCCGAGCGCAAGCGCCTGGTGCAGATGGCGGCGCGGCACGACATGGCGGTGATCGAGGACGCGATCTACAACGACCTGGTCGAGGTGGACGAGATGCGCCGCACTGTCAAGTCGTACGACACCACCGGTCATGTGATGCTGTGCGACTCGTTCTCCAAGACGCTGGCGCCGGGTCTGCGCCTGGGCTGGCTGGAGGCTGGGCGCTGGGCCGACAAGCTGCGCGCCATCAAGGACCTGCAGGCCGGCGGCCAGTCCGCCGTGCTGGAGCTGGCCCTGGCCGATCTCATCACCCAGGCGGGCCACGCCGCCGCCATGCGCCAGCTGCGCGCGGCCGTGGCGGCGCGCATGGACGAGGTGCGCCATGTGATTGCCGCGCACTTCCCGCAGGGTACCCGCGTGAGTGACCCGCCCGGCGGCCTGCTGCTGTGGCTGGAGCTGCCGCGCGCGCTCGATTCGGTGCAACTGCACGAGGCCTGCCTGGCCCAGCAGATCCTGATCGCACCCGGCACGGTGTTCAGTGCCAGCGGACGGTTTCGCAACTGCCTGCGCATCGGCGTGGGAGGCGACTGGACGCCCGCCCACCTGGAGGCGCTGCGCACCGTGGGTGACATGGCGTGCCAGATGCTGCAAAGCGGGGCGTCGCGCAAGGCGGCATGAAGTTAAAAACAACACGAAGTTCGTGGAGCACGAAGTTCGTGTAATATTTGATCCATGAAAAATATCACCGTGACCATGGACGACACCGTTGCCGAATGGGTGCGCGTGGAAGCCGCCAAGCGCGGCAGCAGCGTGTCGCGCCTGCTCGGTGAATGGCTGGCCGAAAAGATGCGCCAGGAGGACGCCTACGCCCAGGCTATGCGCGAGGCGTTGGGGTTCGAGAGCTGGGGCGCGTCTAGCGGGCCTTATGTGCCGCGCGAAACCCTGTTTCTGCGCTGAACGGGGCAGACCACATGGCCACCGTCCCCATCTTTGTCGATACCGAAATCCTGCTCGCCAGCGTGGACGACCGCGATGCCGAGCGCCAGGCGCGGGCGCGCGAATGGATCAGCTTTTGCTGGCAGACGCGCAGCGGCCGCATCAGCTCGCAGGTGCTCAACGAGTTGTACAACCAGGCCATCCAGCGTTTTGACGGCCCCCATGTGCTGCAGCAGGTGCGCGCCCAGGTGCGCCGCCTGCGCGTGTGGCTGCCGCCGCACCTGGACTCGTACACGGTGGATGGCGCCTGGGACCTGCAGGACCGCTACCGCCTGGGCTACTGGGATGCGCTCATCCTCTCGTCCGCCCACCAGCAGGGCTGCCGCTACCTGCTGACCGAGGCGCTGCCGCACGACCAGCCGATGGACGCCGTGCGCCCCATCAACCCTTTTCTTGTCACCCCCAACGAACTGGACACCACCGAATGACTACTCCCGCGTCGTCCCCCCTCCAGGCCCTGGCCCGCATCCGCCCCGACGTGCGCGCCATGCACTCTTATGTTGTGCAGCCCTCCACCGGCATGCTCAAGATGGACGCGATGGAGAACCCCTTCCGCCTGCCCGCACACCTGCAGGCCGCGCTGGGCCAGCGCCTGGGTTCGGTGGCACTCAACCGCTACCCCGGCGACCGCATTGCTGACCTGAAGGTGGCCCTGGCACAGTACGCGGGCATGCCCGAGGGCTACGGCATCGTGCTGGGAAACGGCTCGGACGAACTCATCACCCTGCTGGCGCTGGCCTGCGCACAGCCAGGCACGGGCCAGCGCGCCACCATGCTGGCGCCCATGCCCGGCTTTGTGATGTACCCGCTGTCGGCGCAGCTCCAGGGCCTGGACTTTGTCGGCGTGCCGCTCACGCCCGACTTTGAACTGGACGAGCCCGCCATGCTGGCCGCCATCGCGCAGCACCAGCCCGCCATCACCTACATCGCCTACCCCAACAACCCCACGGCCACGCTGTGGGACGAAGGCGCCGTGCAGCGCATCATCGACGCCGCAGGTGCGCAGGGCGGCATCGTGGTCATGGACGAGGCCTACCAGCCTTTTGCCAGCCGCACCTGGATCGACCGCATGCGCGCCGAGCCCGCGCGCAATGCGCACGTGCTGCTCATGCGCACGCTCAGCAAGTTTGGCCTCGCAGGTGTGCGCCTGGGCTACCTCATCGGGCCCGCCGCATTGGTGAGCGAGATCGACAAGGTGCGCCCGCCCTACAACGTGAGCGTGCTCAACTGCGAAGCCGCGCTGTTTGCACTGGAACATGCCGAGGTTTTCGCTGCCCAGGCCGCTGAAATCCGTGCCGAGCGCACCACACTCATCGCCGCGCTGCGCCAGATGCCCGGGGTCGAAAAGTGCTGGGACAGCGAGGCCAACATGGTGCTGATCCGTGTGGCGGATTCCGCCAAGGCCTACGAGGGCATGAAAAACCGCAAGGTGCTGGTCAAGAACGTTTCTACAATGCACCCATTGCTGGCCAACTGCCTGCGCCTGACGGTAGGCAATGCCGAAGACAACGCGCAGATGCTGGCCGCACTCCAAGCCTCCCTATGACTTCCTCCGCACTCGTACCTTCCGCCCCATCGGCCGACCCGATGGCCGACCGCATTGCCGAGGTCAGCCGCAACACCGCCGAGACGCGCATCAGCGTGCGCATCAACCTCGACGGCACCGGCCAGGCCAAGCTGCACACCGGCATCGGCTTCTTCGACCACATGCTCGACCAGATCGCCCGCCACGGGCTGATCGACCTCGACATCGACTGCGAAGGCGACCTGCACATCGACGGCCACCACACGGTGGAAGACGTGGGCATCACCTTGGGCCAGGCCTTTGCGCGCGCCGTGGGCGACAAGAAAGGCATTCGCCGCTACGGCCATGCCTACGTGCCACTGGATGAAGCGCTGTCGCGCGTGGTGGTCGATTTTTCGGGCCGCCCCGGGCTGCACATGGACGTGAAGTTCACGGCCGGGAGCATCGGCCAGCTCGACACGCAACTGGTGTTCGAGTTCTTCCAGGGCTTTGTGAACCACGCGGGCGTGACGCTGCACATCGACAACCTCAAGGGCGTCAACGCACACCACCAGTGCGAGACCATCTTCAAGGCGTTCGGGCGCACGCTCCGTGCGGCGCTGGAGCGCGATCCGCGCTCGGCCGGTGTCATCCCCTCCACCAAGGGCTCTCTGTGAATTTTTCAGCCAAATCGGGCGCAAGCGCTTGATTTGTATGCGCTAGCAGCTATGAATATGGAAGCAAAAACAGTGGCGGTCGTGGACTATGGCATGGGCAACCTGCGCTCCGTGTCGCAGGCCGTGCAGGCCGCCGCCGAGGGCACGGGCTGGACCGTGGTCGTCACCCAGCGCCCCGAAGACGTGCGCGCCGCCCAGCGCATCGTGCTGCCAGGGCAGGGCGCCATGCCCGACTGCATGCGCGAGCTGCGGGAGTCCGGCCTGCAGGAATCGGTGCTCGAAGCCGCTGCCAGCAAGCCGATGTTTGGCGTGTGCGTGGGCATGCAGATGCTGCTGGACCACAGCGCCGAGGGTGATACACCCGGGCTGGGCCTGATCCCCGGCGACGTGCTCAAGTTCGACCTGGCAGGCCGCACCCAGCCCGATGGCAGCCGCTTCAAGGTGCCCCAGATGGGCTGGAACCAGGTGCGGCAGATGCCCCACGCCCACCACGGCGGCGGCGTGCACCCGGTGTGGGCCGGTGTGCCCGACAACAGTTACTTCTACTTCGTGCACAGTTTCTACGCTGTGCCGCAAAATCCTGCCCATTGCGCCGGGCAGGCCGACTACGGCGGTTTGTTTGCTGCCGCGGTTGCACGCGATAATATTTTTGCCACCCAGTTTCACCCGGAGAAGAGCGCGGAGCACGGCCTGGCCCTGTACCGCAATTTTCTGCACTGGAATCCCTGATCCCTTAACCCCCACCCGTTCGGGCCGAGCTGCGTCTCGCCCTTTTTCACCCGAACTTCACCACCATGCTGCTCATCCCCGCCATCGACCTCAAAGACGGCCACTGCGTACGCCTCAAGCAAGGCGATATGGACCAATCCACCACCTTTGGTGAAGACCCCGCCGCCATGGCGCGCAAGTGGGTGGATGCCGGCGCGCGCCGCCTGCACCTGGTGGACTTGAACGGTGCGTTTGCGGGCGTGCCCAAGAACTACAGCGCCATCAAGTCCATCCTGAAAGAGGTGGGCGACGACATTCCCGTGCAGCTGGGCGGCGGCATCCGTGACCTGGACACCATCGAAAAATACATCGACGGCGGCCTGCGCTACGTGATCATCGGCACGGCAGCCGTGAAGAACCCCGGCTTCCTGAAAGACGCGTGCAGCGCCTTCGGCGGCCACATCATCGTGGGGCTCGACGCCAAGGACGGCAAGGTGGCCACCGACGGCTGGAGCAAGCTCACCGGCCACGAGGTCGTGGACTTGGCCAAGAAGTTCGAGGACTGGGGCGTCGAATCCATCATCTACACCGACATCGGCCGCGACGGCATGCTGTCGGGCATCAACATCGACGCCACCGTCAAACTGGCCCAGGCGCTGACCATTCCCGTAATCGCCTCGGGCGGCCTGTCGAACATGGCGGACATCGAGCAGCTGTGCGCGGTGGAAGACGAGGGCGTGGAAGGCGTGATCTGCGGCCGCGCCATCTACAGCGGCGACCTGGACTTCGCTGCAGCGCAAGCGCGTGCCGACGAACTGAACGGCTGAAACCGATCACCCCCTGAGCGGCTTCGCCGCTTCCCCCAGGGGACGACGCCAGTGGCCTGGCGAAGCCAGTTCCACGGCGTCTGCTGGCCTCGGTAGCGCCAAATCAACGAATCGCTCACTGACATGCTCGCAAAACGAATCATTCCCTGCCTTGACGTCACCGGAGGCCGTGTGGTCAAGGGCGTCAATTTCGTCGAGCTGCGCGACGCAGGCGACCCGGTCGAAATTGCCGCGCGCTACAACGCGCAAGGCGCTGACGAGCTCACCTTCCTCGATATCACCGCCACCAGCGATGGCCGTGACCTCATCCTGCACATCATCGAGGCCGTGGCCAGCCAGGTGTTCATTCCGCTCACCGTGGGTGGTGGCGTGCGCACCGTGGACGATGTGCGCCGCCTGCTCAATGCCGGCGCGGACAAGACCAGCTTCAACTCGGCCGCCATTGCCAACCCCGACGTGATCAACGCCGTGTCGGCCAAGTACGGCGCGCAGTGCATTGTGGTGGCCATCGACGCCAAGCGCCGCTCGGCCGAGGACGCGCTGCGCCTGGGTGCCAACGGTCAGCCCGTGGGTGCAGGCTGGGATGTGTACAGCCACGGGGGCCGCAAGAACACCGGCCTGGACGCCATTGCCTGGGCCACCGAGATGGCGCAGCGCGGTGCGGGCGAGATCCTGCTGACCAGCATGGACCGCGACGGCACCAAGGCGGGTTTTGACCTGGAACTGACCCGCGCCGTGAGCGATGCGGTCAGCGTGCCTGTGATCGCCTCGGGCGGCGTGGGCAACCTCGACCACCTGGCCGACGGCATCCAGACCGGCGGTGCCGACGCGGTGCTGGCCGCCAGCATCTTCCACTACGGCGAATACACCGTGGGCCAGGCCAAGCAGCGCATGGCCGAGCGGGGCATCCCCGTGCGGATGTGATCGGCATTTACTCCTGATTTGATAGCTTCTGGCGCATGTAATACCTGCGCTTGCGGCCAAGAACACCTGAAAAACGTGGATGCGCGCCTTGGCGGGCACGGGCGCGCCACCCGGATCACCGACAATGGCTCCCATGAACTGGCTCAATGAAGTGAAATGGGATGCGCAGGGCCTGGTGCCCGTGATTGCGCAAGAGCAGGGCACGGGCGACGTGCTGATGTTTGCGTGGATGAACCGCGAGGCCCTGGCGAAGACCGCTGAGCTGGGCCGCGCCGTGTACTTCAGCCGCTCGCGCAAGAAGCTGTGGTTCAAGGGCGAAGAGTCCGGCCACGTGCAGACCGTGCACGAAATCCGCCTGGACTGCGACAACGACGTGGTGCTGCTCAAGGTCACCCAGCAGGGCCACGAGCCCGGCATCGCCTGCCACACGGGCCGCCACAGCTGCTTTTTCAGCGTGCTCAAGGACGGTGCCTGGCACGCGGTCGATCCGGTCTTGAAAGACCCCGAATCCATCTACAAGTAATGGCAATGGACGACAAGACCATGAGTTCCCACGATTCCCTGGCGCGTCTGGCCGCCGTCATCGAAAGCCGCAAGCCCGCCAACGGTGGCGACCCGGCCACCAGCTACGTGTCGCGCCTGCTGCACAAGGGGCCGGATTCCTTCCTGAAGAAGATCGGTGAAGAAGCCACCGAGGTGGTGATGGCCGCGAAGGACGTGGACCACGGCGCCGACAAGTCCAAGATCGTCTACGAAGTGGCCGACCTGTGGTTCCACACCATGGTGGCGCTGGCCCATTACGGCCTCACGCCCGCCGACGTGGTGGCCGAGCTGGAGCGCCGCGAAGGCACCAGCGGCATCGAGGAAAAGGCCCTGCGCAAGGTGGCGGAACGCGCTGCCGAAGAAGGTACACCGTGAGCGACATCATCGACGTGCAGACCAGCGAGCAGAAGGCCGAAGACCTCAAGGCCATCGGCTGGGTCAGCTATGTGCTGCACCTGATTGTGGCGCTGGGGGCGGTCATCCCGGGCGCACAGCCTGGCGCTGCGCTGCTGATCGTGGCGCTGGTGATCGACCTGGTGAAAAAAGGCGATGCCGAAGGCACCTGGCAGGCCAACCATTTCTCGTGGCGCATCCGCACGGTGATCTGGGCGGGCGTGCTTTACATCGTCACCGCGCCGCTGTGGCTGCTGTTCTTCCTGCCCGGCTGGATCGCCTGGGGCCTGATCTCCATCTGGTTCCTCTACCGCATCGTGCGCGGCATGGTCGCCATGAACAAGAGCCAGGCCGTGGATGCATGAGGCAACCCGTCCCCGCCCGCGTCTGAACCTGGCGCTGCAGGGCGGCGGTTCGCACGGCGCGCTCACCTGGGGCGTGCTCGACGCGCTGCTGGAGGACGGCCAGTGGCAGTTCGATGGTGTCAGTGGCACCAGCGCAGGCGCCATGAACGCCGTGGCCCTGGCGCACGGATTTGCGCAGGCCGCGCAGCAGCACAAGAACCCCGAAGACGCCCACCTCGCAGGCTGCGCCCTGGCCCGCGAATCGCTCACCCGGCTGTGGGAAGGGGTCGGGGCGCTGGGCAGCCTGACCTGGGGAACGCCGCTGTCCGCCGCCAACCCGCTGGTGGGCATGATGTCGCAGTGGTTCTCGCCTTACCAGACCAATCCGCTGGGCATAAACCCCTTGCGCAAGCTGCTGGAGCGCGAGGTGGACTTCAGCCTGCTGTGCTCCGTCCGCACCGGTGTGGTCGGCCCCAAGGTGTTTGTGTGTGCGACCAATGTGCGCACCGGCCGGGGCGAGATTTTCTTTGGGCCCCGGCTCAGTGCCGACGCAGTGATGGCATCGGCCTGCCTGCCCATGCTGTTCAAGGCGGTCGAGATCGAGGGCGAGGCGTACTGGGACGGCGGTTATTCGGGCAACCCCGCGCTGCACCCGCTGATCTACCAGACCGAGACTTCGGACATCCTGCTCGTGCAGATCAACCCCGTCGAGCACCTGGACGTGCCCAGCAGTGCCTCCGAGATCATGGAGCGCATGAACGAAGTCACCTTCAACGCCAGCCTGTTGGCCGAGCTGCGCGCCATCGAGTTCGTGCGCCGCCTGCTCGCCGAGGGCAAGCTCGATGCCCGCCGCTATAAAAGCGTGCGCATGCACCGCATCGATGGTGGCTCGGTGCTGGCGCCCTTCGGCGCCGACAGCAAGCTGCGCGCGGACCTGGCCTTTGTGCGCAAGCTGTTTGCGCTGGGCCGCACAGCAGGGCAGGAGTGGCTGCACGCACACCGCAAGGATGTGGGCGTGCGCCCCAGCATCAAGATCGCTGACAATGCCTAGGGATGTCCTGCATAACTCCCTGCGGTCTGTGATAGCGCGGTCTCGGGCGGTCCGCTGCGTTGCTTTTCTTGCCAATAGCCGGGCTATTGGCTGTAGAAAGACGCCTTGCGGCCCATCCCGATCCGCACTACCACCGACTCGCGAGGGTTATGCAGGACATCCCTCGCCCGCGCGCGAGGCACCCTCAGGGTTGATCCGCGCCTGTACCCCTGATTCCTTTTGCTCCGATCCCTCCCATGCACGATCCGAACTGCCTTTTCTGCAAAATCATCGCGGGCCAGATTCCGTCCAAGAAGGTCTATGAGGACGAAGAAATCTTCGCCTTCCACGACATCCACCCGTGGGCGCCGGTGCACTTTTTGATGGTGCCCAAACTGCATATCCCTTCCATGGCACAGGTCACCCCGGAGCATGCCGGCGTGCTGGGGCGCATGATGGCGCTGGCGCCGAAGCTGGCGCTGGAGCAGGGCTGCAACCCGTATCCGGATGGTGGCTTTCGCGTCGTGGTAAACACGGGGCTTGAAGGTGGGCAGGAAATCCACCACCTGCATATCCATGTGATGGGCGGACCCCGCCCGTGGCTCAAAGGCTGAACCAGGCTGAACCAGGCTGACGATCGGGGCAGATACAGCGGTGCCGGCATGTCCCGGCATTGAACTCCTGTCACGCCCCCCGTCTAAAATGATTGCAATTCGTTAGGAGATATTTCATGGGCTCTTTTTCCATCTGGCACTGGCTGATCGTGCTGTTGATCGTTGTGATGGTGTTCGGTACCAAGAAGCTCAAGAACATGGGCTCCGACCTGGGCGGCGCCGTGAAGGGCTTCAAGGACGGCATGAAGGACGGCGCTTCGGACGCCCCCGCTGCTGCCACGCCCCCCGCTGGCCAGGTGGCCAACAGCCAGGCTGCCGACAAGACCACCATCGATGTCGAAGCCAAGCAAAAGAGCTGAGCGGGTGCCATCGACCTGCAGCCTTTGCCTGCCTTGTACGGGCGCCTGATCCATGATTGATATTGGTCTGTCCAAAATGGCGCTGATCGGTGCCGTGGCGTTGATCGTCATCGGCCCCGAAAAGCTGCCCCGCGTGGCCCGCACCGTCGGCACCTTGCTGGGCAAGGCGCAGCGCTATGTCTCCGATGTGAAGGCGGAGGTCAACCGGTCCATGGAGCTCGATGAGCTCAAGAAGATGAAGGACACGGTGGAGAACGCCGCGCGCGACGTGCACAACACCATCCAGACCAGCGCCAGCGAGTTCGAGAAGGACTGGAACGAGGCCATCGATTCCAGTAGCAACGCTGATCTGCGCGAGCAGGCGGCCGTGGTGCCTGCCTACAAGCACCCTGGCAAGAACTGGCGCCTCAAGCGCGGCGCGGTGCCCCAGTGGTACAAGGCGCGCAGCGGTGTGCGCACCAAGGCACAGTCTGGCGCAGCCCGTGTAGCACGCTACCGCCCCCAAAAATTCCACTGACGCAGCCTGCCGCGCCCCCTGCGCTGCATGGGCGGCCTTGACGCCCACGAAAACCCACCATGTCCGAAACCCCCAACAAAGAAGACGAACTGGCCGGCTCCGAGCAGCCGTTCGTACAGCACCTCATGGAGCTGCGCGACCGCCTGGTCAAGGCCATGATCGCTATCGCCATCGCGGCGGCGATCCTGTTCTTCTTCCCGGGCCCCGGCGCGCTGTACGACTTTCTGGCCGCCCCCCTGGTGGCTCATCTGCCCAAGGGAGCCACGCTGATCGCCACCTCGGTGATCTCGCCCTTCATGGTGCCGCTCAAGATCTTGCTGATGTCGGCATTCCTGCTGGCGCTGCCCTTTGTGCTGTGGCAGATCTGGGCTTTTGTGGCGCCCGGCCTGTATTCGCACGAGAAGAAGCTGGTGCTGCCGCTGGTGATTTCCAGCACGCTGCTGTTCTTCGTGGGAGTGGCGTTTTGCTACTACCTGGTGTTCGGTCAGGTGTTTGCGTTCATCCAGAGCTTTGCCCCCAAGAGCATCACGGCCGCACCTGACATCGAGGCCTACCTGAGTTTTGTGCTGTCCATGTTCCTGGCGTTCGGCATGGCCTTTGAGGTGCCGATTGCCGTGGTGGTGCTGGCGCGCATGGGCATCGTCAGCGTGCAGAAGCTGCGCGAGTTTCGCGGCTATTTCATCGTGCTGGCCTTTGTGGTGGCCGCCGTCGTGACCCCGCCCGATGTGGTGTCGCAGCTGTCGCTGGCCGTGCCGATGTGCCTGCTGTACGAGGTGGGCATCTGGGCCGCACAGATCTTCATCAAGCACACCCAGACGCCCGAAGAGCCTGGCGAATCCGCTTCCGCATCCTGACCCTCTGGCCTCGCAAGGGGCGGGGCCGTGACGAAGGTATGCGCAGATCACGTCTCTGGGGCTTCGCCCAGGCTGTGAAAGCGAATATTCAATAAAAACAGCTGCAAGCGCCAGTGCTATATGCGCTTGCAGCTATCATTTTCATAGTGCTGCGTGGAGTTGGCTGCACACGCGTTGGCGTGACATGCGCCATCCAATCCCTTCCTGCCGGCCCGTGCTTCATTCCCGCCTGAGCTTGCACCAGGGCCATCGAGGCTGTCGCCCTTCGCCGACCCAGTCCCACGCTCCGCTGCGTTGACGGGCCGTACCCGGCGTTGGTGATTCCTATCTGGGCCTGCGAGGACGTCAGCGCCTCACATTGCGCTGGGGCCGGGGGCGCACGCCCGGGTTGATGCTCAGCTCCACCCGCTTGTCGGCCCGTTGCACATCAAACGCCGCCGCCTGGCCGGGCTTGAGCGCTGCCACAGCGGTCAGCAGCTGCGACACGTTGCTCACAGCCTTGCCATCCACCTGCACGATCACGTCGCCGGGCCGCATGCCGGCCTGGGCGGCGGGGCCATCCTGCAGCACACCGGTGATGATCACGCCCTCGATGGCCTTTTTCACGCCAAAGGTTTCTGCCAGTTCGGGCGAGAGTTCGTTGGGCTCCACGCCGATCCAGCCGCGCGTGACCTGGCCGTCCTTCACGATGCCATCGAGCACCATGCGGGCTGTGGACACGGGGATCGCAAAGCCGATGCCCATGCTGCCGCCGGAGCGCGAGTAGATCGCGGTGTTGATGCCCATGAGGTTGCCGTTCACATCGACCAGCGCGCCGCCCGAATTGCCGGGGTTGATGGCCGCGTCGGTCTGGATGAAGTTCTCGAAGGTGTTGATGCCCAGCTGGCTGCGGCCCAGCGCGCTCACGATGCCGCTGGTCACGGTCTGGCCCACGCCGAAGGGGTTGCCGATGGCCAGCACCTGGTCGCCCACGTCCAGGGCGTCGGAGTTGCCCAGCACGATGACGGGCAGCTTGTCCAGTTCGATCTTGAGGATGGCCAGGTCGGTGTCGGGGTCGGTGCCGATCACGCGCGCACGGGCGCGGCGGCTGTCGGTCAGGGTCACCTCGATCTCGTCCGCGCCTTCGACCACATGGTTGTTGGTCAGGATGTAGCCCTCGGGGCTCACGATCACGCCGCTGCCCAGGCCCGCCTGCGCCTGGCTGCCCTGGTCGCCAAAGAAGAACTGGAACCAGGGGTCGTTGCTGCGCGGGTGGCGCACTTCCTTGCTGGTGTTGATGCTGACCACGGCCGGTGCCGCCTTGCGCGCCGCGCCGCTGAAGCTGCCCGCTGCGGGCTGGGAGGGCGGCGTGGCGGGCGCCTCCAGCAGCGCAATGCCCGCCCCGGAGCGCGTGGTGCCCCGGCCCAGCCATTCAGGCTGGAGCGTGGCGACAACAAAGTAGGCCGCAACGAGGACCGTCACGGACTGGGAAAACAGCAGCCAGAGTCGCTTCATGAAAGGTGCTTACCGGTGGTGGTACAGGGTGGCGATGGAGGCGGGCCCCGCAGATTCTCCTGGGCGGCCCGGTGTATTCCTCCAGTGCGGGATTGTCTCCCAATGTGGGGTGCGGACGGCGCGCCACAATAGCGGCATGAGCATTCACCGCAGTCAACTTTTGCAGGCGTTTGATAGCCTGCTGCAACCCGAGCGCTTCAAGGACTACGGCCCGAACGGCCTGCAGGTCGAGGGCAAGGCCGAGATCCAGCGCGTGGTGAGCGGCGTCACCGCCAGCCGTGCCCTGATCGAGGCGGCCATTGCAGCGCAGGCCGACGCCATCTTTGTGCACCACGGCCTGTTCTGGCGCGGGCAGGACGGCCGCATCACGGGCTGGATGAAGCAGCGGCTGCAGCTGCTGCTGGCGCACGACATCAACCTGTTTGCCTACCACCTGCCGCTCGATGCCCATGCCGAACTGGGCAACAACGCGCAGCTGGGCCGGGTGCTGGGTTTTGCTGCCGATGCGCGGTTTGGCGAGCAGGATCTGGGCTTTGCGGCGCCCGCGGCGTTCGACAATGTCCAGGCCGTGGCCGACCATGTGGCCCAGGCGCTCGGCCGCCCCGTGACCCTGGTGTCGCCGGGTGAGGTGGGCGGTGGTGCCGCTGCACGGCGCCCAGTGCGCCGCGTGGCGTGGTGCACGGGCGGCGCGCAGGGGTATTTCGAGTCGGCCATTGCGGCGGGGGCGGATGTTTTCATTACCGGCGAAATCTCCGAGCCCCAGGCGCATCTGGCGCGCGAGACGGGCGTGGGCTTCATAGCCGCCGGGCACCATGCCACGGAGCGCTACGGCGCCCCCGCTGTGGCGGCCCATGTGGCGGACCAGTGCGGGCTGAGCCACCAGTTCATCGAGATCGACAACCCCGCCTAGCCCACGGCGAAAAACCGCACAACAAGGCGTCGCATTGTCAGGTTGTGTGGTTTATTTGCTCACTTATTAATCGCTAATGGCGCTTGATCAACTGGCGCTAGAGGCACTTTTGGCTTCAAACCCATGCAACCCATCGCCATCACCCAGGGAGACCCCGCCGGCATCGGCCCCGAGATCGTGGCCAAGGCTTTTCGGGATGCGCCCGATGCGCTGCGCCATTGTTTTGTCGTCGGTGATGTGGCCACTGTGCGCCGCGCTGCGGGCGTCATCACACGCCCCGGCGTGCCCGGTGTCCCTGTGGCGCAGATCGGGGCACCGGGCGACGCGGCGGACGTTCCGCCCCGCTGCATCCCCGTGCTGCAACTGCCCGGTATCCCGGGGCCCCAGCCTTGGGGCGAGATCAGCGCCGCCGCAGGCCGTGCCGCAGCGGACAGCGTGGTCTGGGCCGCGCGTGCCGCGTTGCATGGGGAGGTGGCGGCGCTGGTGACGGCACCGTTGCACAAGGAGGCGCTGTCCGCAGCCGGGGTGGACTTTCCAGGGCACACAGAGCTGTTGCAGGCAGAGGCCGCCGCGCACCAGGGCGTGCCGCTGGCCCAGATGCCGGTGCGCATGATGCTGGCCAATGACGAGCTGCGCACCGTGCTCGTCAGCATTCATGTGTCGCTGCGCGACGCGATTGCCGCGGTCACGCAGGACAACGTGCTGCAGACGCTGCGCATCACCCACGCGGCCCTGCAGCGCAGCCTGGGCCGCGTGCCGCGCATCGGTGTGGCGGGGCTCAATCCCCATGCGGGCGAGGGCGGGTTGTTCGGCCGTGAGGAACTGGAGGTGATCGCTCCGGCCATTGCCGCCGCGCGTGGCGCGGGGCTGGACGTGCACGGCCCCTTTGCGCCCGACACGGTGTTCATGCGCGCTCGCAGCACGCCGCAGCGCGCGGGCGAGTTCGACGTGGTGATTGCCATGTACCACGACCAGGGCCTGATCCCGGTGAAGTACCTGGGGGTGGAAAAGGGCGTGAACGTGACGCTGGGTTTGCCTCTGGTGCGCACCAGCCCCGACCATGGCACTGCGTTTGATATTGCGGGGCAGGGCATTGCAGACGCCTCCAGCCTGATCGAGGCGGTGCGCATGGCAAGGGCGCTGTGTGGGTGATGTCGGCCGCCGAGGCCTTTCAGCCCGGCGCTGATCGAAATCAAACGAACGGCTGAAAAAGTGGGTGCCTGCCCGGGCGCGGCAGTGCCTCAAGCTATCCGGAAAAACCAACGCCACCGGTGGCTGGTCGTGACAGCGCAGCGGTGGCGTGGTGTGCGGCCGCAAGGGCCGCTTGCCCAAGGGTCTACTTCTTCAGGCTGTCGCGGATTTCGCGCAGCAGCACGATGTCTTCGGGGGGCGCCACCGGTGCGGCGGGGGCGGGAGGGACTTCGCGCTTGAGGCGATTGATCTGCTTGATCATCATGAAGATGATGAACGCCAGGATCACAAAGTTGACCGCCACAGTCAGGAAGTTGCCATAGGCAAACACGGGTACGCCCGCTTTTTTCAGGGCATCGAGCGTGGTGCCCGTGCCCGGGGGCACGTTGCCCAGCACGATGAACAGGTTGGAGAAATCGAGCTTGCCAAAGACCAGCCCCACCACGGGCATGATCAGGTCCGCTACCACCGAATCCACGATCTTGCCAAAGGCACCGCCAATGATGACGCCCACCGCGAGGTCAATCACATTGCCCTTGACCGCGAACTCCCTGAACTCTTGCATCATCCCCATGTGGTTTCTCCTTGTAAAACGGTGATAGGCGAGTATTGCCCGGTTCGCCCCTCTGTCAAGGCAGCAAACCACTTGGAAATAACCATTTTCACTCCGCTACAATTCGCGGTTGACCCCAATCTAGCGATGTTCATCGAGGATCCCCATGAGTGACACTCCAATCGACTCCAGCAAGCGGACGTGGATCATCACGTCAGCATGTGCTGGTGCGGTGGGCGGCGTGGCAACCGCCGTTCCTTTCGTGAGTACTTTCCAGCCCTCAGAGCGTGCCAAGGCCGCTGGTGCTGCAGTCGAGGTGGATATCTCCGCCCTCAAACCTGGAGAAAAGGTCACTGTGGAGTGGCGCGGCAAGCCCGTCTGGATCATCAAGCGCACGCCCGAGCAACTGGCAGAGCTGCCCAAGCTCGACGGCCAGCTCGCCGATCCCAAGTCGGAGCGCAAGCCCTCCGAACTCACGCCCGAGTACGCCCGCAACGAGGCGCGTTCGATCAAGCCAGAAATTTTTGTGGGTGTGGGCATCTGCTCGCACTTGGGTTGCTCGCCCTCCGACAAGTTCCAGCCCGGTGCACAGCCTTCGCTGCCCGATGACTGGAAGGGCGGCTTCCTGTGCCCCTGCCATGGCTCCACGTTCGACATGGCGGGCCGCGTCTTCAAGAACAAGCCAGCCCCCGACAACCTCGAGGTGCCTCCGCACATGTACCTGTCCGATACGCGCCTGCTGATCGGTGAAGACAAGAAGGCTTGACGGAGAACGACATGGCCCACGAATTCAAAGAAATCTCGCCGAACGCCTCCGCAGGCGCCAAGGTCGCCAACTGGTTCGAGAACCGGTTCCCGACGGCCTTCGACGCCTACAAGGTCCACATGTCGGAGTACTACGCTCCGAAGAACTTCAACTTCTGGTACATCTTCGGCTCGCTCGCGCTGGTCGTGCTGGTGATCCAGATTGTGACCGGCATCTTCCTGGTCATGCACTACAAGCCGGACGCCAATCTGGCGTTTGCCTCGGTCGAATACATCATGCGCGATGTGCCCTGGGGCTGGCTGATCCGCTACATGCACTCCACGGGCGCCTCGGCGTTCTTCGTGGTGGTGTATCTGCACATGTTCCGTGGTCTCATCTACGGCAGCTACCGCAAGCCGCGGGAGCTGGTTTGGATCTTCGGCTGTGCGATCTTCCTGTGCCTGATGGCCGAAGCCTTCATGGGTTACCTGCTGCCCTGGGGCCAGATGTCCTACTGGGGCGCCCAGGTGATCGTGAACCTGTTTGCCGCCATTCCCTTCATCGGTCCGGACCTGGCCCTGCTGATCCGTGGCGACTACGTGGTGGGCGACGCGACGCTGAACCGCTTCTTCAGCTTCCACGTGATTGCCGTGCCCCTGGTGCTGCTGGGCCTGGTGGTCGCGCACTTGCTGGCGCTGCACGACGTGGGCTCGAACAACCCCGATGGTGTGGAAATCAAGGGTCCCAAGGCTCCCAAGGATGCCAACGGCAAGCCACTCGATGGCGTGCCCTTCCACCCCTACTACACGGTGCATGACATCTTCGCGCTGAGCATGTTCCTGATGGCATTCACGGCTGTGGTGTTCTTCGCCCCCGAGTTCGGTGGCTACTTCCTCGAATACAACAACTTCATCCCTGCGGATCCGCTCAAGACCCCGGCCCACATTGCCCCGGTCTGGTACTTCACGCCGTTCTATTCGATGCTGCGTGCCATCACCACCGAGATGATGTACGTGCTCGTGTTGTGCGTGGTCGCTGGCGCCGGTTTTGGCGTGCTCAAGGCCAAGCTGCCCAGCTTTGTGAAGGCGGGTATCGCCGGTGCGGCCGTGGTGGTCATCGCCATGATGCTGTCCATCGATGCCAAGTTCTGGGGCGTGGTGGTGATGGGTGGCGCTGTGATCATCCTGTTCTTCCTGCCCTGGCTGGATCACAGCCCCGTCAAGTCGATCCGCTACCGCCCTGACTGGCACAAGTACCTCTACGGCGTGTTCGTGATCATCTTCCTGATCCTGGGCTACCTGGGTGTGCAGCCACCATCGCCGATCGGCGAGCGGGTGTCGCAAGTCGGAACGCTGTTCTACTTCGGCTTCTTCCTGCTGATGCCCTGGTGGAGCCGCATCGGTGAAACCAAGCCCGTGCCTGACCGCGTGACCTTTGTGGCGCACTGAGCCTGGAGATAACAACAATGAAGAAAATCATCCTCACGTTGATTGCCGCTGTGGGTCTGGTCACCGGTGCTGCCCATGCAGCAGGCGCTGACACCATCGCCTGGGACAAGGCGCCCAACAAGACCAACGATCTGGCCTCGCTGCAAAACGGCGCCAAGATCTTCGTCAACTACTGCCTCAGCTGCCACTCTGCTGCGTTCATGCGGTTCAACCGCCTGCGCGACATTGGCCTGACGGAGCAGCAGATCAAGGACAACCTGCTGTTCACCACCGACAAGGTGGGCGAAACCATGAAGGCGTCGATCGACCCGAAGCAGGCCAAGGAATGGTTTGGCGCCAACCCGCCCGACCTCACCGTGATCGCACGTTCGCGTGCAGGCCACGGCGGTACGGGGGCTGACTATCTGTACACCTTCCTGCGTACCTTCTACCGCGACGACACCAAGGCCACGGGCTGGAACAACCTGGCTTTCCCCAGCGTGGGCATGCCCCATGTGCTGTGGCAAATGCAAGGCGAACGTCGCCCCGTGTTTGAAGAGCACGAGAGCCATGGCCACAAGACCCAGGTGTTCAAGGGCTGGGAGCAGATCACTCCCGGCACGATGACGCCGCTGCAGTTCGACCAGAACATTGGCGACTTGGTGAACTACCTGCAGTGGATGGGTGAGCCCGCGCAAAACATCCGGTGGCGCGTCGGCGTCTGGGTGCTGATTTTCCTGGGCGTGTTCACCGTCATCGCTTGGCGCCTGAACGCCGCGTTCTGGAAGGACGTCAAGTAAACGCCAGATCCATCCCCAGCACCCTGCGGGGTGCCATTGGATTTATTGCAGAGTGGGCGCTTTTGGCGTCCCACTCTTTTGATTTTTAGGAGCCTCCCACCATGATGGTGCTTTATTCGGGTACGACCTGTCCCTTCTCCCACCGCTGCCGCTTTGTCCTGTTTGAAAAGGGCATGGACTTTGAAATCCGCGATGTGGACCTGTACAACAAGCCCGAAGACATCAGCGTGATGAACCCGTACGGCCAGGTGCCCATCCTGGTCGAGCGCGACCTGATCCTGTACGAGTCGAACATCATCAATGAGTACATCGATGAGCGTTTTCCTCACCCCCAACTGATGCCCGGTGACCCGGTGGACCGCGCCCGCGTGCGCCTGTTCCTGCTCAACTTCGAGAAGGAACTGTTCGTGCATGTGAACACGCTCGAGTCGCGCGCCACCAAGGGCAATGAAAAGGCGCTGGAAAAGGCCCGCGCGCACATTCGCGACCGCCTGACGCAGCTGGCCCCCGTGTTCCTCAAGAACAAGTACATGCTGGGCGACAACTTCTCGATGCTGGACGTGGCCATTGCACCGCTGCTGTGGCGCCTCGACTACTACGGCATTGACCTGTCCAAGAATGCGGCCCCGCTGCTCAAGTACGCAGAGCGCATCTTCTCGCGCCCGGCCTACATCGAAGCGCTGACGCCGTCCGAAAAGGTCATGCGCAAGTAAGCAGCGGCCTGCAGACTTCACTTCTTCCATCGCAGCCGTAACAACGCCATCCATGACCGCACAGGAATCGACCTCCACGCGCCCCTATCTCATTCGTGCACTCTACGAATGGTGTACCGACAACGGGCTGACGCCTTATGTGGCGGTTCGTGTGGATGATTCCGTGCAGGTGCCGCGCGAGTATGTGAAGGACGGTGAAATCGTTCTGAACATCAGCTTTGATGCCACCAGCGCGTTGCAGCTGGGCAATGAATTCATCGAATTCAAAGCCCGATTTGGCGGCAAGCCCCGCGAAATCCTGGTGCCCGTGGGCCGTGTGATTGCCATCTATGCCCGCGAGAACGGTCAAGGCATGGCGTTTCCACCCCCGGTGGATCTGCTGTCTTCTGCTGAAGGGGCTCCGGCAGCACTGTCTGCGGCGGGGGCTCCTGCTGCCGCGCCAGCGGAGGAGGCGTCGGCCGCAGCTGCTGAAGATCGCGTTGTGCAACTGGTGGGGGTGGAAGACGGTCACAAGGACGATGGGGGCGATGCGCCCCGGCCTCCGCCTTCTCAGGGTGGCGCGCGTCCCTCGCTGAAGCGCATCAAATAACGCGTTTTCAAATTTCGGGCGGTTTTTACAGGATAAAATATCGCCTTCGCCGGTTTAGCTCAGTTGGTAGAGCACCCGCCTTGTAAGCGGTAGGTCGTCAGTTCGATTCCGACAACCGGCACCATCTCTCTTCTTTTCGCATTCCCTGGCCCGACGCTTGCCGTCAGGTTTGAACTTTCAGGCGAATCGCGTTAACCTCCCACCCCCGACTGCGCAGATGCGCCTGCAAAGCAGGCAGCAGTTGGCGTATTTTTGCCGCCGCAGCGTTGCTCTTTACCAGCAGGCACCAGCTGTCCCCGTCGATGGGACCCGCCTGAACTGCGGGGCGCAGCGCGGCGGGGATCAGCAATTCAATGGCCTTGAGCCGATCACTGGAGTCGCGTGTCAGCGCTGTGAGCCTGGCCAGCGTGGGGGATTCCTCACTGGCCTGCTGCAGGGTGACGGCGTAGTGGCGGCGATTCATGGCGTAGCGTCTTCGGGCGTGGAGTATGGACAGTGCATTTGATTATCACGGACGCCAGGCTGGCGCGCAGCCGGGCCATTCATTTGTCTGGCACACGCCTATTACTGGCAGGGCTTGCGGTATCGCTTTGCTTGATGGTGGTGGCGGCAGGGCTGTACCACTGGGTGTTTCTGAAGGGCGCGCGCGAGGGTTGGCCCATTGTGGGCTCGCTGGTGCGTCTGGTGGTCAAGGACGAGTTCGCGGAGCGTGACCGTTTCATGCGTGCCAACCTGGACGCTATGGCCCGGCGTGTGGGTGAAATGCAGGCGCGCATGGTGCAGCTGGAGTCCCTGGGGGACCGTGTGCTGGGCTTGGCAGGCATGGCGCCTGCGGACATCCCGAAGCAGGATGCGCGCGGAGGTGCCTTGGTGAGTGCTCGCAATCTGTCGATGGAAGAGCTGCAGGCCACGCTGGATGATCTGGAACGCATGACCAATCAGCGTGTGGATCTGATGACAGTGCTGGAGTCCCGTCTGTTTGATCAGCACATTCGCAAGAAGATGATCCCGACCCACGCGCCTGTCACGGGGCGCGTGGCAGGTTCTGGATTTGGCTGGCGGGTCGATCCCATCACGGGGCAGTCGGCCTTGCACACGGGGCTGGATTTCCAAGCAGATACCGGCACGCCCATCCTGGCGGCGGCCGGGGGCGTGGTCGTGACCCAGGAATACCACTCTGCCTACGGCAACATGATCGAGGTAGACCATGGCAACCAGCTGGTGACACGCTACGCCCATGCCTCGCGCGTCCTGGTCAAACAAGGCGATATCGTGCGTCGCGGGCAAAAGATTGCAGAGATTGGCACCACCGGTCGCTCCACGGGCCCCCATCTGCACTTTGAGGTGCTGGTGCAGGGGGTTTTCCAGGATCCTCAGAAGTTTCTGAATGCGGGCGGTACAGCCACCGGGGCGCAGGTCGCCGCCGTTCAGCCCTCCCCGCTGGCGGGACAGCCGGCTACCCCGGCAACGGGCAGGTAAAATCGCGGGTCCGGCGTTCTCTGCCCGCCGTTGCAATGCTTGCAATACCGGTCGCAGGACCCATCTGAACTCAATTCATCTTAGGGATTTCGGTCGCCTGACGCGCTGATGGCAGCGGGACAGGCGGTCCTGTTCGCATGGCCACCAACTTCCTCACCAAAATATTCGGCAGCCGCAATGACCGGCTTCTCAAGCAGTACCGCAAGACGGTGAACCGCATCAATGCGATGGAGCCCGAGTACGAGAAGCTGTCGGACGAGCAGCTCCGGGCCAAGACGCAGGAGTTCAAGGACCGCGTGGCCAAAGGCGAGTCGCTGGACAGCATCCTTCCCGAAGCGTTTGCCGTGGTGCGCGAGGGCTCCAAGCGCATCATGAAGATGCGGCACTTTGATGTGCAGCTGCTGGGCGGCATGGCGCTGCACTTCGGCAAGATCGCCGAAATGCGCACCGGCGAAGGCAAGACCCTGACGGCCACACTGCCGGTGTACCTCAATGCCCTCTCGGGCAAGGGCGTGCACGTGGTGACTGTGAATGACTACCTCGCCAATCGCGACGCGCAGTGGATGGGGCGCCTGTACAACTTCCTGGGTCTCACGGTGGGCATCAACCTGCCCAACATGCCCCGTGAAGAAAAGCAGGCGGCGTACCGGGCCGACATCACCTACGGCACCAACAACGAATACGGCTTTGACTACCTGCGTGACAACATGGTCTACGAGGCGCAGGACCGCGTTCAGCAGGGCCTGAACTTCGCCATCGTGGACGAGGTGGACTCCATCCTGATCGATGAGGCCCGCACGCCGCTCATCATCAGCGGTCAGGCCGAAGACCACACGGCGATGTACATCGCCATGAACAAGGTGGTGCCCCTGTTGGTGCGCCAAGAGGGCGAAGCCGACCCCCGCACGGGTGAGGGCGTGACCAAGCCCGGCGACTTCACGCTGGACGAAAAAACCCATCAGGTGTTCCTGACCGAGCAAGGCCACGAGACGGCCGAACGCATTCTGGCGTCCCACGGCCTGATCGCCGAAGGCGCGTCGGTGTACGACCCGGCCAACATCACGCTGATGCACCACCTGTATGCGGCGCTGCGGGCCAACCACCTGTACCACCGCGATCAGCACTACGTGGTGCAAAACGGCGAGATCGTCATCGTGGACGAGTTCACCGGCCGCCTGATGTCGGGCCGCCGCTGGAGCGAAGGCCTGCACCAGGCCGTGGAAGCCAAGGAAGGGGTGAACATCCAGGCCGAGAACCAGACGCTGGCCTCCATCACCTTCCAGAACTATTTCCGCCTGTACAGCAAGCTCGCTGGCATGACGGGCACAGCCGACACCGAAGCCTATGAGTTCCAGGAAATCTATGGCCTGGAAACCATGGTCATTCCGCCCAACCGGCCCAGCAAGCGCGACGACCAGCTGGACCGCGTGTACAAGACCACGCGTGAGAAGTACGAAGCTGCGATCAAGGACATCCGCGAATGCCACGAGCGCGGCCAGCCCGTGTTGGTGGGCACGACGTCGATCGAGAACTCCGAAATCATCGACCAGCTTCTGAACAAGGAAGGCCTGCCCCACCAGGTGCTCAATGCCAAGCAGCACGCCCGTGAGGCCGACATCGTGGCCCAGGCGGGTCGTGAGGGCATGATCACCATCGCCACCAACATGGCCGGCCGTGGTACCGACATCGTGCTGGGCGGCAACATCGAGAAGGATGTGGCAGCCATCGAAGCCGACGAATCCCTGTCCGAGTCGGAGCGCGCCGCCAAGGTGGCCGCGCTGCGCGAGCAGTGGAAGGTGGACCACGAGAAGGTCAAGGCCTTGGGAGGCCTGCGCATCATCGCCACTGAACGCCATGAGTCGCGCCGCATCGACAACCAGCTGCGTGGCCGTTCGGGCCGCCAGGGCGACCCAGGTTCGTCGCGTTTCTACCTGAGCCTGGACGACTCGCTCATGCGCATCTTCGCGGGCGACCGCGTCAAGGCGATCATGGACCGCCTGAAGATGCCCGATGGCGAAGCCATTGAAGCGGGCATCGTGACCCGTAGCATCGAGTCGGCCCAGCGCAAGGTGGAGGCCCGCAACTTCGACATCCGCAAGCAATTGTTGGAATACGACGATGTGGCCAACGACCAGCGCAAGGTGATCTACCAGCAGCGCAACGACATTCTGGACGCGACGGACCTTTCGGACGTGATCGCCGCCATGCGCGAAGACTGCATGACCGATCTGGTGCGTCAGTATGTGCCTGCCGAATCGGTGGAAGAGCAGTGGGATCTGGCTGCGCTGGAGAAGGCGCTTGCAGAAGAATGGCAGGTATCGATTGCGCTGCAGCAGGAAGTGCAGGGCGCCAATGCGATCACCGACGATGAAATCCTGGACAAGGTCTTGCAGGCAGCACATGCGGCCTTCAATGCCAAGGTCGAGCAGGTGGGCCGCGAGAACTTCACGCAGTTTGAGCGTGTGGTGTTGCTCCAGAACTTTGACTCCAACTGGCGCGATCATTTGAGCGCCCTCGACTACCTGCGCCAGGGCATTCACCTGCGCGGCTATGCGCAAAAGCAGCCCAAGCAGGAGTACAAGCGCGAGGCCTTCGAGCTGTTCCGCCAGCTCATCGACCAGGTCAAGAACGAGGTCACCAAGATCCTCATGACCGTGCAGGTGCAGTCGCAGGCGCAACTCGACCAGGCTGCGCAGGACATGGAGCAGCGCGCCGAAAGCATTGCCAACGTGACCTACACCGCACCCACCGAAACCGGCGAGGTGGAAACCACGGTGGATGCACAGACCGTGGCCCAGCAAGCGGTGCCTGAAGGCATGCGCGTGGGCCGCAACGACCCCTGCCCTTGCGGCAGTGGCAAGAAGTACAAGCAGTGCCACGGCAAACTGGCTTGATTTCCTGATCCAGACAACACGGGCTTCGGCCCGTGTTTTCATTGGCGCGCCACGGTTTTCCGGATAATCGGCCGCAGTTTTTTGAGAAAGACCCCCATGCCCGTCAATCTAGTCGCCCCCGTTGCTGCCGATCTGCACCCCATCGCCGGTGTGCGCATCGGTGTTGCCGAAGCCGGTGTCCGCAAGGCCCACCGCAAGGACCTCACCGTGTTCCTGCTGGACGAGGGCGCCAGCGTGGCGGGCGTGTTCACGCAGAACCGCTTTTGCGCAGCGCCGGTGCAGATCAGCCGCGAGCACTTGAGCAGCGGCCAGCCCATTCGCGCCATGGTCATCAACACGGGCAACGCCAATGCAGGTACCGGGGCTGACGGCCTGGCGCGTGCGCGCGCCACCTGCATTGCGCTCGCTCGTCAGCTGAGTGTGGCGCCCGAGCAGATCCTGCCGTTCTCGACCGGCGTGATCATGGAGCCGCTGCCCAACGACCGCATCGAAGCGGGACTGCCCACCGCCATCGCCGATGCGCAGCCCGGCCATTGGGCCCGTGCTGCCGAGGGCATCATGACCACCGACACACTGCCCAAGGCGTTCTCTGCGCAGGTGCAGATCGGTGGCGCCACAGTGTCCATCACGGGCATCAGCAAGGGCGCGGGCATGATCCGCCCCAACATGGCCACCATGTTGGGCTTCCTGGCCACGGACGCTTGCGTGGCGCCCGCCGTCATGCAGCAACTGGCGCGTGAACTGGCGGACGGCTCCTTCAACCGCGTCACCATCGACGGCGACACATCGACGAATGACTCCTTCGTGGTCGTTGCCACCAACAAGGCAGCGCATGCGCCCGTGACCTCGCTGGACAGCGCGGAAGGCCAGGCCCTGAAGGCCGCGATGCTTTCGGTGTCGCAAAAGCTGGCGCAGGCCATCGTGCGCGATGGCGAGGGGGCGACCAAGTTCATCACGGTGCGGGTTGAGGGTGGCAAGACCGGTGAGGAGTGCCGCAAGGTGGCCTACGCCATTGCCCATTCGCCACTGGTCAAGACGGCCTTTTTTGCCAGCGACCCGAACCTGGGCCGCATCCTGGCGGCCGTGGGCTACGCTGGCATTGACGACCTGGACCAGACCGGCATCGACCTGTACCTGGACGATGTGCATGTGGCGCTGCAAGGGGGGCGCAACCCCGCCTATCGCGAAGAAGACGGCCAGCGCGTGATGAAGCAGAGCGAGATCACCGTGAGGGTGCTGCTGGGACGTGGAACCGCAGCAGACACGGTGTGGACCTGCGACTTCAGCCACGAGTACGTGACCATCAACGCAGACTACCGCTCGTGAGCTGGGTTTGCTATCTTTGTGATAGCTGTTGAGGCATATTCCACTAGCGCATGTGGCCACAATGAACGAAAAATTTGAACGCTTGATCGAGCGTGCCGAGCAGCTCATCGCCCGCATCGAGTCGGTGCTGCCCCAGCCGCTGGGAGCACCCGACTGGTCCACATCCATTGCCTGGCGCTACCGCAAGCGCAGCAGTGGGCATGGCACGCTGGAGCCCGTGCGCCATGTGGGCGCGATGCGGCTGGCAGACCTCAAAGAAATCGATCCGCAAAAGGAAAAGATCGAGCGCAACACCCAGCAGTTTGTGCAGGGTAAGCCCGCCAACAATGTGCTGCTGACCGGTGCCCGTGGTACCGGCAAGTCGTCGCTGATCAAGGCCTGCTTGAACGCTTACGCAGCCGAAGGCCTGCGCCTGATCGAGGTGGACAAGGCCGACCTGACCGACCTGCCGGACATCGTGGATGTGGTGTCTGACCGGCCCGAGAAATTCATCGTCTTCTGCGACGACCTGAGCTTTGAGGACGGCGAACCAGGCTACAAGGCGCTCAAGTCGATCTTGGACGGCTCGGTGGCGGCGGCCACTCCCAATGTGCTGATCTACGCCACGAGTAACCGGCGCCACCTGCTGCCGGAGTACATGGCCGACAACCTCACCTACACCCACACCGAAGACGGTGAGGTGCACCCGGGCGAGGTGGTGGAAGAGAAGATTTCGCTGTCCGAGCGCTTCGGCCTGTGGGTCAGTTTCTACCCGTTCAGCCAGCAGGAGTACCTGACCATCGTGGCGCAGTGGCTATCGTCGTTCGGCGTGCCCGCGCAGGCCATTGAGGAGGCGCGGCCTGAGGCGCTGGTCTGGGCGCTGGAGCGTGGCTCGCGCAGCGGCCGCGTGGCGTACCAGTTTGCGCGCGACTATGCGGGGCGCCATGGTGGCTGAAAATATCGCCCCTCATGGCACGCCAGCCGTTGCCGAACGCAAACACACCGAAGTGGCTGTCGGCATCCTGCTGCGCGATGATGGCGCGATGCTGCTGTCCACCCGCCCGCCGGGCAAGCCCTACGCGGGGTACTGGGAGTTTCCGGGCGGCAAGCTCGAAGCGGGTGAGACGGTGGAGCAGGCCCTGCGCCGCGAACTGATCGAGGAGCTGGGCGTGGCCATCGGTCCGGCCAGTGTCTGGAAAGTGACCGAACACGATTACCCCCATGCGCTGGTTCGCCTGCACTGGTGCAAGGTCTGGGAATGGACCGGCGAGTTCGAGATGCGCGAAGGCCAGTCCATGGCCTGGCAGCAAATGCCTATTACGGTGTCTCCCGTGCTGCCGGGTGCCTATCCGGTGCTGCAATGGCTGGCTGAGGAACGGGGTTTGCACTCTGCGGTGGAGTGAGATCCCCACCTGTATGGGACTGATTTACTATTGAATTAGTAGCTTCTCAGGCATGCAGTACTGGCGCTTCCGCTGGTTTTTGACGAAATGGCTCCTGGAAGGAGCCTGTGATCGTGGTCAATGCTGCTGGCGCGGGTCGCCATGGGGGGCGTCGTCTGGCGGTGCTTCGGTGGGCATGCGAAAGCTTTCGCTGGCCCATGCACCGAGGTCTAACTGTTTGCAGCGCTCACTGCAAAAAGGGCGGTACACGTTCGCGGGGCTGTACACGCTATCGCCGCCGCAGCTGGGGCAGGTGACGATGCGCGCCTGCGAGGAGGGGGCTGGGGAGTGGGGCATCCTGGGGTGATCCTCTTGCTCAAATCGGCCGGCCTGATCTTCTGCGGGCCTCGGCGCGATGCAGTCTCTGGGCTTGGGCTAGGGTTTGCTAAGGCCTATGCGCACAGGGTCAGTTCAAATGCTGCGTCTTCGTTGCAGGCGTGCAAGCGCCCATCAGGTTCCAGCCGCATGAGCCGCACCGAGACAATCAAGCGGTTGCCACTGATTTCCGGGATCAGGTTCAGCGCCGGGTCGATGCGAAGTCGCAGCAGCTGGAAGGTGCGGCCCTGGGGCAGGTTTTGCTGAAACTGCCCACGTTCGGCAGCCACCTTTTGGGGCACGCCTGAATCGCGCAGGAGCTTGAGCAACACATAGATCGACTCGGCAAGGGGGGCCAGGGTGGAGGCCCACTCTTCCAGCGCCTGCTGGCGCACTGCGGGAGTATGGTGCTGCCACGCGTAATAGGCGGGCAGGTCAAAGCCGCAGGTCCCACCCGGAATGCCGATGCGGCTGCGGATGCTCATCAGCCAGTCGTTTTCTGTCAGCGCATGGCCCGACTTGCCGCTTTGGGTGTTGAGCGCCACAAAGCACCGGTCCAACTGGCTGATAACCGCGTCGAGCGCCGCTTCTGAAATGGAGGGGTTGCCCCGGTAGGCGTCGAGCTGGTGCTTGTGTTTTTCGATGTCCTTGAGCACATCCGACTTCAGATCGGCCCGGGCGGCCACGTCCATGATCTCGAAGATCGTGACCAGGGCGAAGTGGTGATCCAGCGCGTGGGGCCGGGGGATCAATTCCCCCAAGCGGCGGAACAGCTGCTCCAGCCGCAGGTAGGTTCTGAGACGCTCGTTAAAGGGGTATTCGTAAAGGATCACGCTGGCGGGTTCCTAGAGGCGCAGGCAGTATTCTGACGCCGGTGGCGCACGGCATGGGGCGAAAGCACAAACGGTTTCGTGCGCATCATAGCCCGAACAGTGTGGCCACTTGCCGTACCTCGGCCTGCAACTGCTCCAGTGTGCAGTGTGCGTCGTTGGCAATCAGCACATCGGCCACCGCCCTGCGCGCTGAGCGCGTGGCTTGTGAGGCAATGATTCCCTGTACGGTTTCAGCGGACAGACCGCTGCGCCGCACGACCCGAGTGATCTGGGTCTGTTCTGTGCAGTCCACCACAACCACTGCGTCAAGCTGGCGAGCCCATCGCCCGGACTCTGTGAGCAGTGGGATGTCGTGCACGATCAATCCGGCGCCAGCCTGCAAGGCATGCTCAATCCGTTGCTCGCTGTGCAGGGCCACCAAAGGGTGCACGATGGCCTCCAGCTGGCTACGGGCCTCCGGTTGGCTGAAGGCCAGTTGCCGCATGCGCGCGCGGTCCAACGCTCCCGATGCATCGACATACGCGTCACCGAAGGTACTTTGGATGGCTGACATGGCCGCGCCCCCGGGCCCGGTCACTTCCCGAGAAATCTGGTCGGCATCAATCAGGGCAGCGCCAAGGGCTGCCAGCATTTGACCCACGGTGCTCTTGCCACTGCCAATGCCGCCTGTCAGTCCCACGCGCAAGGGCTGTCGGGAGGTTGCCATGGAGGTCTGTCAGAGTCCGAAGAGCCCGAGCACCGTACCCAGAATGGCGTTGGGCCCAAACACCATCGCGGTGAGCCCTGCGCCGACCAGAAAGGGGCCGAATGGGATGTAGCCACCTTCACGCAAGCTGCTGAAAATCTTCATGGCGATCCCGATGATGGCGCCAATGACCGAAGACATCAGAATAATGGGCACCAGGGCCTGCCAGCCGAACCAGGCCCCCAAAGCCGCAAACAGCTTGAAGTCTCCGTAGCCCATCCCTTCCTTGCCGGTGGCCAGCTTGAATCCCCAATACACCAGCCAGAGCGATAGGTATCCTGCTGCTGCACCCATGACCGAGGCAAACAACGGCACATTCGTCCATTGCAGGGCCGACGCCAGCAACCCTGCCCAGAGCAAGGGCAGGGTAATGTCATCTGGCAAGAGTGTGGTGTCCCAGTCAATGAACGCCAAAGCCACCAGGGCGGCCGAAAAGCCGCACCATGCCAACCCAGCAGGTGTCGCGCCCCAGCGGTGGATACAGAAAAAGAACAGCGCCCCCGTCGCCAACTCGACCAGCGGGTAGCGGGGGCTGATGCGCGTCTTGCAGGACAAGCAACGTCCGCGCAAGAACAGGTAACTCAAAACCGGAATGTTTTCATGCCACCGCACCACATGCCCACAAGCTGGGCAGCGGGACCGAGGCGTCATGAGGTTGAAGGTGGGCTGCGTATCCTCGGGCGGCTCTTTGCCCTGGTTGGATGCCTCGGCCTGCGCCAGCTCTGCCGCCCATTGCCTTTCCATCATTTTGGGAAGGCGGTAGATCACCACATTGAGAAAACTACCGAAAAGCAAACCAATCACGCCGCCAATAGCGGCATCCAACCATGCTTCCAGCACCATCACACAACCTGACCGAGCTTGAAGATGGGGAGGTACATCGACACCACGATACCGCCGATGAGTGTGCCCAGAAACACGATGATGATGGGTTCCATCAGGCTGGAAAGGCCTGCGACCATGTCGTCCACTTCGGCTTCATAGAAGTCTGCGGCCTTGCCGAGCATATGGTCGATGGAGCCGGATTCTTCACCGATGGCGCACATCTGTAGCACCATGGACGGAAAGATATTTGCATTTCCCATGGCTGCGGTGAGGCTAGTGCCTGTGGAGACTTCTTGTTGAATCTTGTCCGTGGCCATGGCGTACACCGAGTTGCCCGCAGCTCCCCCTACCGAATCGAGCGCCTCAACCAGTGGTACTCCGGCGGCGAACATGGTGGCCAGGGTTCGAGTCCAGCGGGCAACGCAGGATTTATCGATCAACTCCCCAAAAACAGGAACTCGGAGCAGAAGCCTGTCCATAAACATCTGCATTTTTTCATTACGACGCCATGCTTGCATAAAAAAGAAAAAACTCCCGCCGATAACTCCGAAAATTAACCACCACCATTTGACGAATATCTCACTGATCGCCATGACAAACAGGGTGGGCGCTGGCAGATCTGCGCCGAATGAGGTAAAAACCTCTTTGAATGCAGGAATTACGAAAATCATGATAACCGTCACAACCACGAATGCAACGATAATCACCGAGGAGGGGTACATCAGCGCTGATTTAATTTTTGATTTAATCGCTTCCGTTTTCTCCATGTACGTGGCCAAGCGATCTAGCAGGGCTTCCAAAATGCCTGCAGCTTCACCGGCTTCTACCAAATTACAATATAAACTATCAAAGTACATCGGGTACTTTCTAAAAGCACCATTGAGCGATGTTCCGGTCTCAATATCTGAACGGACATCGTTAAGCAGTTTGGTAACGCTCGCGTTGGTATTGCCGCGACCTACAATGTCGAAAGCCTGCAAAAGTGGTACACCAGCCTTCATCATTGTTGCCAACTGGCGTGTGAACAGCGCGATATCCTTCGGCTTGATCTTTTTGCCTGAGCGCATGCGGCGCTTTTTAATTTTGGTGGGGAAAACCCCTTGGCGACGCAAGGTCGCTTGCACTTGGTTTTCTCCGGCCGCACGGATTTCTCCTCGCACTATCTTTCCGTTGCGGTCCTTGCCCTCCCACTCGAAGACAAAATCTTTAATATCTCTAGCTGATGCTGCGGTAGCCATGGTGCCCTCGTCCTCGAATATTATTCGTTGGTCACAGCCAGCACTTCTTCCAGCGAAGTGAGGCCTAATTTGGCCTTGTAGAGCCCCGATTCGCGCAGCGACCGAACACCCTCGGCACGGGCCTGCTCAGCGATCTCCAATGCACTCCCATCACGGAGGATGATGCGTTGGATCTCTTCGGAAATAGGCATCACCTGATAGATGCCGAGTCGCCCTTTGTAGCCATTGTTGCAGGCCGAGCAACCTACAGGGCGGTAGGTGACCCAAGAACCATCAATCTCGTGTTCTTCGTACCCCGCATCCACTAAAGCCTCATGGGGGATGTCCGCCGGCACCTTGCACACTGGACACAACCGGCGGGCCAGACGCTGCGCTGTAATCAGAATCACGCTGGATGCAATATTGAATGGCGCTATCCCCATGTTACGCATGCGTGTGAGTGTGGTAGGTGCGTCGTTTGTGTGAAGGGTAGAAAGCACCAAGTGGCCCGTCTGCGCTGCTTTGATGGAAATATCTGCAGTCTCTAGATCTCGAATTTCACCCACCATGATGATGTCGGGATCTTGGCGCAGAAATGATTTCAATGCCACGGCAAAGGTCAGTCCCGCCTTCTCATTCACATTGACCTGGTTAACGCCAGGCAAGTTGATTTCAGAAGGGTCTTCGGCGGTCGCAATATTGACGCCAGGTTTGTTCAGCAGATTTAAACAGGTGTAGAGAGACACCGTTTTACCAGAGCCTGTAGGCCCTGTGACTAAAATCATTCCATAGGGACGACCGATAGCTTGAAGCAATCGCTCCTTCTCGACCGGCTCATAGCCAAGTGCATCGATCCCCAGTTTTGCACTGCTCGGATCCAAAATACGGATCACAATCTTTTCACCAAACAAGGTTGGTAAGGTGCTCACCCGAAAGTCGATCACCCGATCCGGTCCCACCTTGAGTTTCATGCGGCCATCTTGGGGCACACGCTTCTCGGAAATGTCCAGTCGCGATATAACCTTGATACGTGACGCTAGTTTGTCTTTAATTGCAATCGGCGGAGAGGCAATTTCGCGCAATTCTCCGTCGATGCGAAAGCGAACGCGGTATTGATGCTCATAAGGCTCAAAATGTAAATCCGAGGCTCGCATATTGAATGCATCGAGCAACATTTTGTGTAGGAACTTGACAATAGGCGCGTCTTCAACTTCTGTGGCGCCAGTATCCGCTTCTTCAGGCGCATCTTCGATGGCAACGTCATCAAAAGCGAAATCACCTCCACCACTCACGAGCGTATCCATAGATTCGCTGGTAGATTTGGTGGTTGCTTCTACCAATCGGCTGAGCTTGTCATACTCCGCAATAATCCAGTCCACTCCCATTTGGGTAGTGAACTTGATTTTTTCTGCAGCTTCTTGGTCCGTTGGGTCGGCCGTAGCAACAATCAGTCGATTATTTCGTTTGCTCAGAACCACCACGCGATATGCCTGGCATATCTTGTTATCCAGCAGTTCCTTTGGCAAGCGCAATGGATCAATGGCGTCCAGATCGAGCAAAGGTGCGCCAAAGACCGCCGACACCGTATGCGCGAGATCCGCTGCAGAAACAGCGCCCGAACCCGTCAGTTCAGCAATGAAACTGGTCCGGCTGATTTGTGATTTTTTGTAAATGTCTTCCGCTGACTTTTGGGTCAATTTGCCGGCGGACATCAGGGCACGGCCAAGCCCAGGCAGAGCGACTGCGGAAGCTTCTTTGAGGGCAGTATCAACAGCGGCCATGTAACCGGAAATGAGTTAGGTGTGGAAAAGAAACCATCCTATCATCACCGATCAACCACAGGCTGTACAGCGGCGCATATTGGCAACGGCGCCACAAACCAAGGCTTGGGCTCGTGAACGCGCAGTGTTTTTTTTGGTCGGGGTGAGAGGATTCGAACCTCCGGCCTCTACGTCCCGAACGTAGCGCTCTACCAGGCTAAGCTACACCCCGCACATTGCGTTTGCAAATGAATTGAATGCCTATTTCAATTCCGCCGCTCAAGCAGTTGCGAGGCTAATTCTAGCAAACCCTCTGAGTAGGCATTGGCTGGTAAACGTCGGGCGGCGGCCATGGCGCGGTGTGCTTCTGCGAACGCTGCGGCGCGCGTAACGTCCAAGGCGCCGGTCTGGCGGACAATGCTCACGATCTCTGCCAGTTGTTCGGTTGAACCTTGTTCGATGGCGTTGCGAACCACTTCCGCTTGACTAGAAGTCCCCCGCTCCATGGCGGCGATCAGCGGGAGTGTGGATTTGCCTTCGCGCAAGTCATCCCCGAGATTTTTGCCCATTTCTGCGGCGTCGCCGTCGTAATCCAGCACGTCGTCAATGATCTGGAACGCGGTGCCCAGTGCCTGTCCATAAGTTGCGCATGCTTCTTCCACGTCGGGTGGGCTGTTGGCAAGGATGGCGCCCAGACGGGCGCTGGCTTCGAACAGCTTGGCCGTTTTGGATCGGATGACGCGCAGGTAGCCCGCCTCGTCCAGCGATGCATCGTGCATGTTCATGAGCTGGAGCACTTCGCCTTCGGCAATCACGTTCGTGGCTTCGGAGAGGATTTCCATGATGCGCATGCTTCCGGCTTCGACCATCATCTGGAATGACCGGGTGTGCAGAAAGTCCCCGACGAGGACGCTGGCAGGGTTGCCAAAGGTTTCGTTCGCTGTAGGGCGGCCGCGGCGCAAGGTGGATGCGTCCACCACATCGTCATGCAGCAACGTCGCTGTGTGTATCAGTTCGACCACCGCAGCCAGGCTGTGCCGATGGGCGCCACGGTAACCTAAGGCTCCGCATACCATCAGTAGTAGGGCGGGGCGTAGGCGCTTGCCGCCCGCAGCGATGATGTACTGCGAAATCTGGGCCACCAGGGGCACGCTGGATGTCAGTCGCTGACCGATGACCTTGTCAACCTCGTGCATGTCTTGTGCAACGAGCGCGAGGGGGGAAGCTGCGGGGGCGGTATGGTCAGTCAAGATGATGGTCACAGAAAGTGCCGGAATTATAGGAAGGCGCGCCGCGCCGACCGTAAGTCCATCGGCATTTGACGCCCGCCATGCCGAGTGGTGCGATAGGGTCTGGTCAAACGTCTGGAGAAGCGCTATACTCGCGGGCTCTGCGGAAATTCGTCTGCAGAACTCAAATCAAGAGGTCAACATGTACGCGGTCATAAAAACCGGCGGCAAGCAGTATCGCGTTGCTTCCGGCGAAAAAATTAAAGTAGAACAGATTGCTGCGGACGTAGGCCAGGAAATTGTGATCGACCAAGTTCTGGCAGTCGGCAACGGCGCTGAGCTGAAGGTTGGTACACCCCTGGTGTCCGGCGCAACCGTGAAAGCCACCGTCGTGGCCCACGGCAAGCACGACAAAGTGCACATCTTCAAGATGCGCCGTCGCAAGCACTATCAAAAACGCCAAGGCCATCGCCAGCAGTTCACTGAGCTGCAAATCGGTGCGATTGCTGCTTAATCGAAGGAGCTAGTCATGGCACAGAAAAAAGGCGGCGGCTCTACGCGAAACGGGCGCGACTCCAAGCCAAAGATGCTGGGTGTCAAGGCGTTCGGTGGTGAATTGATCAGCGCAGGTTCTATCATCGTGCGCCAGCGTGGCACGCGTTTCCACCCCGGCACCAACGTCGGTGTGGGCAAGGATCACACTCTGTTTGCCCTGGTGGACGGCCACGTGTCGTTTGGTACCAAGGGTGCATTGTCCAAGTCCACGGTCAATGTGACACCCGCCTGAGGATTTTCCTCTGGCACTCATCGAAGCCCCGCTTTGTCGGGGCTTTGTTGTTTGGTCTGTACGCGCTACTGATGTGTTGTTGGTGGGTGGTGGCTGGAGTACGCGTCGCCATTCCGCCACAATGGATTGCCAGCGGATGCTGCGGACCCTTTTGTAAACTGGATACCCCATGAAGTTCGTCGATGAAGCCTTTATTGACATTGCCGCTGGTGATGGTGGCAATGGCTGCGTGTCGTTCCGGCACGAAAAATACAAGGAGTTCGGCGGCCCCAATGGTGGTGACGGGGGGCGCGGCGGGCATGTGTTCGCCGTGGCTGACCCCAATCTGAATACCTTGGTGGACTATCGCTACTCGCGCCGCCATGAGGCCAAACGGGGTGAGCATGGCATGGGTTCCGACATGTTCGGTGCTGCAGGTGCTGACATTACGCTCAAGATGCCGGTTGGCACCATCATCAGCGATGCCGAGACGGGTGAGGTGCTGTACGAGCTGCTAACCCCGGGCGAGGTCATCACCATTGCCAAGGGCGGAGACGGCGGCTTTGGCAACTTGCGTTTCAAGAGCGCCATCAACCGCGCTCCGCGCCAAAAAACGCCCGGCTGGCCTGGAGAGAAAAAGAATCTCAAGCTGGAATTGAAGGTGCTGGCCGATGTGGGCCTGCTGGGCATGCCCAACGCGGGCAAGTCCACCTTCATCACGGCGGTGTCCAACGCGCGGCCGAAGATTGCGGACTACCCTTTCACCACATTGCACCCCAACCTGGGCGTTGTGCGGGTGGGACCTGAGCAGAGTTTTGTGGTGGCCGACATTCCCGGTCTGATCGAGGGCGCATCCGAAGGTGCGGGCTTGGGGCACCAGTTCCTGCGCCATCTGCAGCGCACGCGCTTGTTGCTGCATATCGTTGACGTGGCGCCGTTCGATGAGGCGGTGGACCCAGTAGCCCAGGCCAAAGCCATCGTGAACGAGCTCAAGAAATACGACCAGCAGCTCTACAACAAGCCGCGCTGGCTGGTTTTGAACAAGCTGGACATGGTGCCCGCCGAGGAGCGTGAGGCGCGTGTGAAGGACTTTGTGAAGCGCTTCAAATGGAAGGGCCCTGTGTTTGAAATCTCCGCCTTGACCCGCGAAGGCTGCGAGCCGCTGATCCACGCCATCTTCCGCCACGTGCAGTCCGAGCAGCGCACGGAGAACGAGCCGGTGGAGGTGGATCCTCGTTTTGCTGGTGACGCGCCGGCCTGACGCCTTGAGGTCCAGAGCACAGAATTGCTATATTTTTAATAGCTACTCAGGCATTAAGCAGTAGCGCTATCGGCATCAAAGACATCAAAATGGTTTCCAGCGTATTGAGAGATGCCCGCCGCATCGTGGTGAAGGTGGGCTCCAGCCTTGTGACCAATGAAGGGCGTGGACTGGATGAAACTGCCATCGGCGAGTGGAGTCGCCAACTGGCTGCTCTGGTACGCGGCGACGGGGGCGCACCGCGCGAGGTGGTGATGGTGTCTAGTGGCGCCATTGCCGAAGGCATGAAGCGTCTGGGCTGGACCACGCGACCCCAGGAAGTCCACGAGTTGCAGGCGGCTGCAGCGGTGGGGCAGATGGGGCTGGCGCAGATGTACGAGACCAAGCTGCGCGAGCAGGGCATGGGCAGCGCGCAGGTGCTGCTCACCCATGCCGACCTGGCCGACCGCGAACGCTATCTCAATGCTCGCTCAACCTTGCTTACGCTGCTGCGCTTGGGTGTGGTCCCGGTGATCAACGAAAACGACACGGTGGTCAATGACGAGATCAAGTTTGGCGACAACGACACGCTGGGTGCGCTCGTGGCCAACCTCGTGGAGGCCGACGCCCTGATCATCCTCACGGACCAGAAGGGGCTGTACACCGCTGACCCGCGCCGTGATCCATCCGCACAATTTGTGCATGAGGCCAAGGCAGGTGATCTGGCGCTGGAAGCGATGGCGGGCGGCGCGGGCTCAAGCATCGGCAAGGGCGGCATGATCACCAAGATCCTGGCGGCCAAACGTGCGGCGGGCTCTGGTGCTTCGACTGTGATCGCCTGGGGGCGCGAGCCCGATGTGCTGGTTCGTCTCGTGAATGGCGAGGCACTGGGCACCCTCCTGGTCGCGCAAACGCAGAAAAAGCAGGCCCGCAAGCAGTGGATGGCCGACCATCTGCAGCTGCGCGGCTCCGTGGTGGTGGACGCGGGTGCGGCCGCCAAGGTGCGCGACGAGGGCAAAAGCCTGCTGCCCATCGGCATGACGGCGGTGGAGGGCGACTTTTCGCGTGGCGATGTGATTGCCGTGCGCGACGGGTCCGGAGTCGAAATCGCACGTGGCTTGGCCAACTATGCAGCGGCGGAAGCCCGCCTGCTGTGCCGCAAGCCGTCAACGGAGTTTGAGAAACTGCTGGGCTACATGGCGGAGCCGGAGATGGTCCACCGCGACAATCTCGTGCTGGCGCAGGGCGCTTAGAGATTCACAGCATACATCGATCAGCTTGTGCATCGGTTCCGGGCTGAGGGACGATCCACCCACCAAAACAAAACGCCTGCATTTGCAGGCGTTTTGCATGGAGCGCTACCGGGTCAGCGCGGCGTGTCTGATACCGATGGCATACCGTCAAGCTCTCCCGGCATGCTGTTTTGCGGGTCGGGGTCGAAACTGGCGCCCGGCGGGAGCTCCATTCCCGGGTTGACAAGCATGGAGCCCGTGCGAAACATGTTCGCAGCGCCGGTGTGTTCGCCCTCTCTGGTGCGCAAGCCACTGCGCAAATAACGGTTGCGCTGCTCGTGGCGCGGGAGATAGCGGGCCAGTTCAGTGAGCGCCATCTCGTAAACGCCACGTTTGAACTCGACCACCACATCCAGCGGAACCCAGTAGTCGTTCCACCGCCAAGCGTCAAACTCCGGGTGGTTGGTGGCGCGCAGGTTCAGATCCCAGTCGTGTCCCATCAATTGCAGCAGATACCAGATCTGCTTCTGTCCCTTGTAGTGGCCGCGTGCATCGCGGCGGATGTACCGGTCAGGCACCTCATAGCGCAACCAGTCCCGGGTGCGGGCCACCACGCGAACGTGGTTGGGCAATAATCCCACCTCCTCATGCAGCTCGCGGAACATGGCTTGCTCGGGGGTTTCGCCCCGGTCAATGCCACCCTGCGGGAACTGCCAGCTGTGGGTGCGTATGCGCTTGCCCCAAAACACCTGGTTTTTCTGGTTGAGCAGGATGATGCCGACGTTCGGCCGAAAGCCGTCCCGGTCAAGCATAATCAAACCCCAAATTTTTAAATTGTGTCCATTATGCACGGCGCCTAGCGCGCAGCAAGTGGACGGCCCCGTTCTGCCTGCAATCGATTCCTGATGAAAGCCTCCCAATTCTTCATTTCCACGCTCAAGGAAGCTCCGGCGGACGCCGAAGTGGTCAGCCACAAACTCATGACGCGGGCCGGGCTGATCAAGAAGCTGGGCGCTGGCATCTATAACTACATGCCTTTGGGTCTGCGCGTGATCCGCAAGGTGGAAGCCATCGTGCGCGAAGAAATGAACCGCGCGGGCGCCGTGGAGCTGACCATGCCGGTGGTGCAGCCCGCCGAGCTCTGGCAGGAAACGGGCCGCTTTGAGAAAATGGGCCCTGAGCTGCTGCGCATCCAGGACCGCCATGGGCGCGACTTTGTGGTGCAGCCCACCAGCGAAGAAGTGATCACTGACATCGCACGCCAGGAGCTCAAGAGCTACAAGCAGCTGCCGAAGAACTTCTACCAGATCCAGACCAAGTTCCGCGACGAGCGCCGCCCCCGTTTTGGCCTCATGCGCGGCCGCGAGTTCATCATGAAGGATGCTTACAGCTTTGACCGCGACCAGGCGGCCGCCAAGGCCAGCTACCAGGTGATGGCGCAGGCCTACCGGCGGATCTTTGACCGCTTCGGCCTGACCTACCGCGCCGTGGCCGCTGACAGCGGCGCCATCGGCGGCGACCTGTCGGAAGAATTCCAGGTGATTGCTGCAACCGGTGAAGACGCCATCGTCTACTGCCCGCAGAGCGACTACGCCGCCAACATGGAAAAGGCCGAAGCGCTGGCCCCCGCCGGTCCGCGCGGCGCTGCCACGCAGGCGCTGACCAAGACGGCCACACCGGGCAAGAGCACCTGCGCCGATGTGGCGGAACTGCTGGGTGTTCCACTCAACACCACCGTGAAGTCGCTGGTGCTGGCCACGGACGAAACCAACGAAGCCGGTGAGATCGTCAAGACCCAGGTCTGGCTGCTGCTGCTGCGCGGCGACCACGATATGAACGAGATCAAGGTTGGCAAGGTGCCCGGACTGGCGGGCTTCCGCTTCGCGACGCTGGGCGAAATTGAGGACCACTTTGGCTGCAAGCCGGGTTACCTGGGTCCCATCGGCCTGAAGAAGCCTTTGAAGATCGTGGCAGACCGCGAAGTCGCTGTGATGGCCGACTGGATCTGCGGCGCCAACGAAGTGGACTTTCACATCACCGGCGTCAACTGGAGCCGCGACCTGCCGGAGCCCGACATGGTGGCCGACCTGCGCAATGTGGTGGCGGGCGACCGCTCCCCCGACGGCAAGGGCGAGCTGGCGATCGAGCGCGGTATCGAAGTGGGCCATGTGTTCTACCTGGGCACCAAGTACAGCAAGGGTATGAACGCGACCTTCCTGGGCGACGACGGCAAGCCGGCATTCTTCGAGATGGGCTGCTACGGCATTGGCGTGACGCGCCTGCCCGCTGCCGCCATTGAACAAAACCACGACGAGCGCGGCATCATCTGGCCGGACGCGATTGCGCCGTTCACCGTGGTGGTCTGCCCCGTGGGCATGGACCGCAGCGAGGCCGTCAAAGCCACGGCCGAGCAGCTGTATGCCGACCTGCTGGCCGCAGGCGTGGACGTGATCCTGGACGACCGTGGCGAGCGTCCCGGCGCCATGTTTGCCGACTGGGAGCTTATCGGCGTGCCCCACCGCGTGACCATCGGCGACAAGAGCCTGAAGGAAGGTGTGGTCGAGTACCAGCACCGCCGTGATGCCGCAGCCACCAAGGTGGCCGTGGCCGACATCCTGGCCCACGTGAAGGGCCGCATGGCCGTATGAGCAAGAGCGGCACCCCCTTGAACGCTCCGTGGGCTGCCGCTACTGGCGGCCCCGTGGGGCCGTCGCGCCGCAGCTGCCTGGTGTCGCTGGCGTCGCTGGCAGCGCCCGCTGCCTGGCTGGGTGCTCCGCAGGTGGCGCACGCCGGCGGGCAGCTGGAGGAGCCCCTGATGGACTCGGTGCGTACCGCACTCAGCTCGGCCATCGCCAACCAGGCGCCGCCCGAGCCAGAGTTTTTCACCACCGAAGCGCGCCTGCACTACCTGCGGTGGCTGGGTACGCAAAGCGATCGCCTGCGCCCGCGCAAGCCGGACCTGGAGGTGCGCCGCGACTTCCTGCAGACGGTCTGGTACGAATCCAAGCGCGCGGGGCTGGATGTGTCCCTGGTTCTGGGGCTGATCCAGGTGGAAAGCGGATTCCGCAAGTTTGCGGTGTCCAGCGTCGGAGCGCGGGGCTACATGCAGGTCATGCCTTTCTGGACGCGCGTGATTGGTGATGGCGACCCGGGCAAGCTGTTTCACATGCAGACCAACCTGCGTTTTGGCTGCGTCATCCTGCGCCACTACATCGACCGGGAGCAGGGCGATCTGTTCATGGCCCTGGGCCGCTACAACGGCAGCCGGGGCCGGTCGCCCTACCCGGATGCCGTGTTTGCGGCCCAGCGAAAGTGGCTGTTTGCCGACCGGCCCCAGTCGCCTGCCGCTTAAATTAGTGGACGGGGCATGACACCGGCCGGGCCCCGGTCACTGCGCGGTGGTTGCTGCGGGGGCTGACGGGTTCGCCGCAGTGCCGCCAGAGGCCCCGCCCAGCCGGGACACCATGACCTGGTCGATGCGGTAGCTGTCCACGTCCAGCACCTCAAACTTGTAGCCGCCCCAGCTCACGCTGTCGGTGCGGCGCGGCACGCGGCGCAGCATCACCATCAGGAAGCCCGCCAGGGTTTCGTATTCGCCGGTGTGCGGCAACTCGTCCAGCGACAGCGCATGCAGCACATCCTCGATGGGCGTCACACCGTCGATGAGCCAGGAGTTTTCGTCCCGCCGCACGATCTGCTCCTCATCCACCGGGCCCACCAGGTCACCCATCACGGTGCTCATCACGTCGTTCAGCGTGACCACGCCCACCACCAGGCTGTATTCGTTCACGATGACCGCAAAGTCCTCGTGCACCTGGCGGAACTGCTCCAGCACTTCCGACAACGTGAGCCGGTCGGGCACGATCAGCACCTTGCGCACCAGGCTGTCGTCGGCCAGCGAAATCGGCTGGTTGTTCAGCACGCGCTGGAACAGATCCTTGGCATCCACATAGCCCACCACGTGGTCGATGTCGCCTTCGCACACCGGGTAGGTCGAAAACGGCTCGGCAGCGATGCGCAGGCGGATGACCGAGTCGGGCTCGTCGCGCAGAAAAAATGCAATGCGGTCGCGCGGCGACATGGCGCTGGATACTGTGCGCGTGTCCAACTCAAACACGTTGGTGATGACCTGCTGCTCGCGCGCCGCCAGCACCCCGGCACGCGCGCCTGCCTCCATCATGGCCAGGATATCGTCTGACGTGATGCGGTCATCGCGCAGCGATGACAACCCCAACAGGCGGAACAGCGCGTCGGCCCCCCGGCTGTAGAACCACACCAGCGGCCGCAACAGCGTCATGCACCAGGCCATGGGCTGTGCCAGCCGTATCACGAGTCGTTCGGGCTCGGCCATGCCCAGGCGTTTGGGGAACAGGTCGGCAAACAGGATGAACAGCGAGGTGATGATGAGGAAAGACGCCAGAAACCCCGCCCGCTCGGCCGTGGGCCCTGACATCCACAGCGCAAACAGTTCGCTGAAATGCGGGCTCAGCGCCCCTTCGCCCACGATACCGCCCAGGATGGCCACGGCGTTTTGCCCCACCTGCACCACCGTGAAATAGTCTCCTGGCTGCTCTTGCATGCGCAGTACCCGGTCCGCGCGCGCGTCGCCTTCGTCGGCCATCTGGCGCAGGCGCAGGCGGCGGGCGGCCGCGAGCGAAATCTCGGCCATGGAGAAAAAGGCGCTGGCTGCAATCAGCAGCCCGATCACGAAGAGGCTTTGGGACAGGGTCATGGGACGAGGGTGGAGCCGGTGCACGGTGTGTGTGCCACGGGCCACCAAGTGTATCTGCGCACCTTGTGCGCCGGCCTGCTGATGCTGCCTGGGTGGATAGTGCTAACCCCGCGCCAGGCCTTTGCTTGGCGTGGCGGGGGAGGCGACACCAGCAGGCGACCGCGCTACTTACTGCACAAAGCCGATGCGGCTGCGCCCCGTGGCCGCCTTGGGCAGATCGGTGATCTCCACGGTAGACCGGCGGTCCAGCCGCGCGTTGCCAAAGCCGGTCATCAGCGCCCGCCGCATCTCGCGCGGGGGCATCTGGGCCAGGTGGTCCAGCACGTCGTCCAGCGGTTCGGGGTCGATCAGGCGGCCCCAGTCATGCCCCGCGCGGATGCCCTGGTACAGGTTGCGGGCGATGGTGCGGGCCTGATCCAGCGTGGGCGCCTCCACCTCGAACACGTTCATGCGGTTCAGGATGGGGTCGGGAATGCCGCGTGTGTCGTTGGCTGTGGTGATCCAGATCACCTGGCTCGCGTCGATGGCCACCTCGGCAAACTCGTCGGTAAAGCTCTGGGCGGTGTCGTACTCCAGCAAGCTGTACAGCGCACCCAGCGGGTCGTACTGCGCATCGCTGCTGGCCTTGTCGATCTCGTCCACCACGATGACCGGGTTGGCATATTCGCCTTCGACCAGCGCCTCAAACACCTTGCCGGGCCGCGCGCCCTTCCATTGTGCGGACGAGCCCGACAGCAGCCAGCCGGCGGTCATGGAGCTCATGGGCAGCAGGTTCATGCCCGTGCCCAGCAGCTCGGCCAGGTGGCGCGCAAAGTGGGTCTTGCCGATGCCTGGCGGGCCCAGCAGCAGCATGGGCGTGACTTCCAAGCCGTCGCTGCTGTCCTGCGCCAGCGCCACATGGCGCTTCACGTCGTCCAGCACCTCGGTGAAGTTGGGCAACTGCTCGTACAGGCTGGCCATGTCGGGCACGCCCGAGGGCTTGACCTGAAAACGCTCCGGACCACGCTCCAGCATGCGTTCGTACACGGTGCGCAGGGTTTCGTATTCGCGCTGGTTGCCCGACTCTTGCAACCGGGCCAGCTTGCGTTCCACATCACCCGGATGGAACACGTTGCGCATCTGGGCCACCGGCAGGCGCAGGGCGGGAGACTGGGGAACAAGGCTATGGCTGGTCATTGCATGCTCCTGTGAGGGTTACGTCACGCAATCATTCAAGCACACAACATGCCCGCTGCTCCATCGGAAAAGCCCCTGATTGGTGCCTCTGTTGCGGGCAAACAAAAAGGCCGCCCGAAGGCGGCCTGATGGCGGGTGGCGCAACGGCTGCGTCGATCAGCCTTCGGTGCCCAGCACCTGCTTGAGTTCGCCCGATTCGTACATCTCCATCATGATGTCCGAGCCGCCGATGAACTCTCCCTTCACGTACAGCTGGGGGATCGTGGGCCAGTTGCTGTATTCCTTGATGCCCTGGCGGATTTCGTCGTCTTCCAGCACGTTGACGGTGACCACGCTCTTGGGGTCCACGCCGCAGGCCTTCAGGATCTGGATCGCGCGGCCGGAGAAGCCGCACATGGGGAAGCTGGCGCTGCCCTTCATGAACAGCAGGATGTCGCTGGATTTGACGAGGGCGTCGATGCGTTGTTGGGTGTCGCTCATGGGTAAAACTCCTTGAAAGAGGCGGGCGGGCCTGGGTGGGGGAGGGCCCGCAATGGGATGGATTATTTCACTGTCTGCGCCAAGGGCCATTGCCCGCCCGTGCAACGCGCAATGCCAGCGAGGTCATTGCGGCTTTGCACCTGGGCAAAGCCGCGGGCGGCAAGCAGGGCCTTCACGGCTTGGGCCTGGTCGTAGCCATGCTCCAGCAGCAGCCAGCCCCCGGGGCGCAGGTGGGTGGGCGCCTGGGCCACGATGGTGCGGATGTCTTCCAGGCCGTCTGCGCCGCTGGCCAGGGCCTGCAGCGGCTCGTGCGTCAGCGCGGCCAAGTGCGGGTCGGCGCTGGGGATGTAGGGAGGGTTGGAGACGATGGCATCGAAGGGACCCGCCACGCCCGCCAGCCAGTTGGCGGGCTGGAACTGCACGGGCAGGCCCAGTCGCTCGGCATTGGCCTGCGCCACGGCCAGCGCATCGGTACTGGCATCCACCGCCAGCACCTGGGCGTCGGTGCGCTGGCTTTGCAGCGCCAGGGCGATGGCGCCGCTGCCGGTGCCCAGGTCCACCACGCGGGGCGATGCCAGCGGGGCGATCACCTCCAGCGCCCAGTCCACCAGGGTTTCGGTGTCAGGGCGCGGGTCCAGCACGCGCGCGTCCACCTGCAGCGGCAGGCCGTAGAACTCCTTGCGGCCCGTGAGGTAGGCCACCGGCTCGCCCGCCAAACGGCGCTGGCACAGGGCGATGAACTGGGCGTGGACGGTGTCTTCCATGGCTTCGGTGTCGTGCGCCAGCAGCCAGGCGCGGCCTGCGTCAGGGCGACCCACGGCGTGCAGCAGCAGCAATTGCGCGTCGATGCGTGCCAGGCCCAGCGTGTGGGCCTGCGCCAAAGCCTGGGCGAGGGTGGGAGAGGTGGTGTGGTTCACTATTGTTTTGATAGCTGTTCAGGCATATGAATCTATCGCTACCAGCCAATTTGTCTCAAATTCTGGCCGAGCTCACCCGGTGGCGCCCATCTCCAGCTCTTCCAGCTGCTCGGCCTCGCGGGCATGCTGCAGGGCCTGCAGCACATCGCCCAGGTCGCCTTCCATCACGGCCAGCAGCTTGTACAGCGTGAGGTTGATGCGGTGGTCGGTCAGGCGCCCCTGCGGGAAGTTGTAGGTGCGGATGCGGTCGCTGCGGTCGCCGCTGCCAATCAGGCCCTTGCGCAGCGCGGCCTCCTTGGCGGCGCGTTCGCTACGCTCTTTCTCCTGAATGCGCGCCTGCAGCACCTGCAGCGCCTTCGCCTTGTTGCTGTGCTGGCTGCGGCCGTCCTGGCATTCGGCCACGATGCCGGTGGGCAAGTGCACCACGCGCACGGCAGAGTCGGTCTTGTTGATGTGCTGACCGCCCGCGCCGCTGGCGCGGAAGGTGTCGATGCGCAGGTCCGCCGGGTTCAGGGTGATGGCCTGGTGCTCGTCGGGCTCGGGCATCACGGCCACGGTGCAGGCGCTGGTGTGGATGCGGCCCTGCGTTTCGGTGGCGGGCACGCGCTGCACGCGGTGGCCGCCGGATTCGAACTTGAGCGCGCCGTACACATGGTCTCCCTCCACGCGCAGCACGATTTCCTTGTAGCCGCCCAGCTCACTTTCGTTGGCGCTCATGATCTCCACCTTCCAGCCCTGGGTGGCGGCATAGCGGGTGTACATGCGGGTCAGGTCGGCGGCGAACAGGGCGGATTCATCGCCGCCCGTGCCCGCGCGGATTTCGACGAAGGCATTGCGCGCATCGTCGGGGTCTTTGGGCAGCAACAGGCGCTGGAGTTCATCCTCCAGCTGCACCAGCTCGGCCTCGGCGCTGGTGATTTCTTCCTGTGCCATCTCGGCCATGTCGGGGTCGACCAGCATCTCGCGCGCACCCGCCAGGTCGGCCTCGCGCTGCTGGTAGCGGGCGTAGCGGCCTGCGACCTGCGTGACTTCGGCATGTTCGACGGAGATCCGCCGGTACTGCGCCATGTCGCTCATGATGTCTTCGCGCGAGAGCAGAAAGTCGAGTTCGCCCAGGCGTTGTGCGTAGCGCTCCAGCTGGCTTCGGAGAAAGGGTTTCATGGAATTCTGGGAAAAGGATTTGCTACAGATTTGGTAGCTGTTAGCGCTTGTATATCATGCGCTTGAGACCGATTTGACTCAAATCGGAACGGCTGCGGAGCGGGCGAGCGCCGCTACAGGCCGTTGTTGTGGGGGGTCTTGCTTTGCGAGCGCAGGAACAGGCGCGAGACGGTCTGGGCCGTCTGGGCGCGCATCTCGGCATCGCCCGCGCGCAGTTCGGCCAGAGTGCCGTGCAGCATCTTTTGCGTGAGGCCGCGCGAGAGGGCTTCGAGCACGGCGTCCACATCCTCGCCCTTGGCCAGCAGCTTCTTGGCGCGGGCGATTTCCAGCGCGCGCCATTCGTCCGTCTGGGCGTTGAGCTGCTGGATCAGCGGCACCACGCCACCCTCGGCGGCTGCGGGGCTGCGCAGTTCCATCCAGTGCATGAAGCTTTGCACGCCCGCATCGATGATCGCCTCGGCCTGCGCCACGGCGGCCTGGCGGTTGGCCTGCGCGGTCTGCACCACGGTGGCCAGGTCGTCCACGGTGTACAGGTAGACGTCGCCCAGGGCTTTCACCTCGGGCTCAATGTCGCGCGGCACGGCCAGGTCCACCATGAAGATGGGGCGGTGGCGGCGCTTCTTGAGCGCGCGCTCCACAGCACCCAGGCCGATGATGGGCAGGCTGCTGGCGGTGCAACTGATGACGGCGTCGAACTCGTGCAGACGCTCGGGCAGGTCGGCCAGGCGCATCACCTCACCGCCAAAGCGAGTGGCGAGCTTTTCGCCGCGCTCCAGCGTGCGGTTGGCAATGGCGATGGCCTTGGGGTTCTTGGCGGCGAAGTGCGTGGCGCACAGCTCGATCATCTCGCCCGCGCCGACGAACAGCACGCGGATCTTGGAGAGGTCTTCAAACAGCTGGCTGGCCAGGCGCACGGCGGCGGCGGCCATGCTGATGCTGTGGGCGCCAATCTCGGTACTGGTGCGCACCTCTTTGGCCACCGCAAAGCTGCGCTGGAACAGCTGGTTGAGCGTGGTGCCCAGTGCGCCGGCTGTTTCGGCGGCGCGCACAGCGTCTTTCATCTGGCCCAGGATCTGGGCCTCGCCCAGCACCATCGAATCGAGGCCGCTGGCCACGCGGAAGGCATGGCGGGCGACGAGGCTGTCTTCGAGGGTGTAGGAGTGCGAGCGCAGCAGGGCCGGGCTCACGCCACCGCTTTGGGCCAGCCAGCCCAGCGTGTGGTCCATGGCCGGCGCCTCGGCGGCGCAGTAAATTTCGGTGCGGTTGCAGGTGGAAATGATGGCGGTTTCCACCCCCGGGTGCCGGGTGTTGCTGCCCAGCGACTGGCGCAAACCGTGCAGGGTGGGCGCAATCTGGTCGAGCGCAAACGCAAACCGGCCACGCAGATCGAGCGGCGCGGTGGTGTGGTTGATGCCGAGGGCCCAGACTGCCATAAGCTGCAATTATAAAATTGTTGGCCCGAACAGGCGGCCTTGCTTGTTCAAGCCTTGATTTGGGTCAATTCCATGGGTCCGCTGGACATCGCCAACCACCTCCTCAACTTTGTTGCACCCGCTGCCGCTGTGGCGCTCGTACTGGTGCTTTCGGGCCGCCTGGTGGGCTCGCGCAGCGCCTCTGCGATGTCGGTGTGGCTGCGTGGGGCGATTCTGTTTGCCGTGGGGGTGGCGGTGCTCGCGGCAGGGCTGGTGCTGTGGGGGCGTGACGGCAAGATGCTCACCTATGCCGCGCTGGTCGTGGCCTGCGCCACCTGCCAGTGGGTGCTGGTGCGGGGCTGGAAGGCCTGAAGCTTTCAGCAAGCCGTCACATGTTTTGAGGGTTTGCGAGGGGTGCTCTGGAGGGCTGCCGCGCCCTAGTGTCTGATAGCCTCTTTGCATCTTCCCATGCGGTCGCCATGGTCCGCGTCGACGGAAGCGGCAAGCATCCCTCACACCCACAACCAAAAGCTGGAGACACCCCCATGAAGCTGCTGCGTACCTGCATCACCCTGGCCGCAGGCCTGGCCTTGTCTGCCGCCGTGCATGCGCAGGCGTTTCCGTCCAAGCCGGTTCGTATCGTGGTGGGCTTCCCCGCCGGCGGGCCGCTGGACCAGCATGCGCGCCTGCTGTCCGACAAGCTGCAGACCGTGCTGGGCCAACCCGTGGTGATGGACTACAAGGCCGGTGCCGGTGGCACGGTGGGGGCGCAGGAGGTCATGAGAGCGCCCCCGGACGGCCACACCATCATGCTGGCCAACACGGGGGTGATGGTCATCAACCCCGCGCTGTACAGCCGCCTGCCCTACGCGACCTTGAAGGATTTTGTGCCCGTGGCACGCACGGCCATGCAGCCGTTGGCCTTGCTGGTCAACCCGAGCGTGCCCGCGAAGAACCTGCAGGAGTTCATGGCCTATACCAAGTCGCGGCCTGGTCAGGTCAACTTTGGCTCGGCGGGCAATGGCGGCATCAGCCACCTGGTGCCCGAGATGTTCAAGACGGCCACGGGCCTATTCATGGTGCACATTCCCTACCGGGGCAGCGCGCCCGCGTTCACCGACCTCATGGGCGGGCAGGTGCAGTTCATGGCCGAGAGCATTCCGCAGGCTGCGTCGTACCACAAGCAAGGCAAGGTGCGCGCCCTGGCCGTGACCAGCAAGGAGCGCAACCCCGCGCTGCCCGAGGTGCCCACAGTGATCGAGAGCGGTATCAAGGGCTTTGAGGTGGTGGGCTTCTACGGCTTTCTGGCTCCTGCTGGTACGCCCAAGGACGTGGTCAACAAGCTCAGTGATGCCTTTGGCCAGGTGCTGCAGATGCCCGACGTGCGCAACCGGATGGTGAGCCAGGGTGCCGATCCGGCGTTTTTGGGCGCAGACGACTTTGCCAAGTTCCTGGCCGCCGAGATGCCGCGCTGGGCGGATGCTGTCAAGAAGTCCGGCGCGAAGATGGATTGACCCCCTGAGGCGCTAAGCGCCTTCCCCCTGAAGGGGGGCGCCACCAGTGGCCCGGTGAGGCCGGCCCACGGTGGCCGCTAGATTGGGATGGGGGTGTTTTGGTGAAGTGGTGCCCTATGGCTTGGCAGGCGAGAAAAAATCCACCCGGTCGGTGATGATGCCGTCCGTGCCTAGCGCGATGAGGCGCTGCGCTGCCCAGTCGTCATTCACCGTATAGCTCAGCGTACGCATGCCCATGCCCTGCACTTGGGCCACCAGGGCTTGGTCCCACAGCGCGTAGTTGCACACGATGGCTATGCAGCCGAGCGCCTGGGCCTTGTCAAAACACCCGTCCCACAGCGCGTCGATCAGCAGCGCGCGGGGAATGTAGGGGGCGGTGGCCATAGCACCGGCCAGTGCCTCGGGCTTGAACGACGAGAACAGGGGCGGCACAGCCTGGCCTTGCCACAGCCGCGCAGCGTATTCACCCACCACGCGGCCAGTGACTTCTTCCTGCCCCGGCGTGGGCTTGATCTCGATGTTCAGGAAAAAACCGTTGGCGATGCAGTAGCGCGCCAGGTTCTCCAGCGTGGGCAGGGGCTCGCCCGCGTGGCTGCGAGAGTGCCAGCCGCCGGCGTCCAGCTGGGCGAGCTCGGCCCAGGGCAGATCACCGCCGGTGCCGTGGCCGTTGGTCGTGCGCTCCAGCGTGGCGTCGTGCATCAGAAAGGGCACGCCGTCGGCACTCAGCTTGGCGTCGCACTCGAACATGCGGTAGCCGTACTGGGCGCCCAGCCGGAACGCGGCCAGGGTGTTTTCAGGGGCCAGCTTGCCAGCGCCGCGGTGGGCGATCCAGCGGGGGTAGGGCCACGGGACGAGGGGGGAAGAGGGTGCGCTCATGCGGGTTCACCAAATTTCAGCAGGTTGCCGTGGGGGTCGATGACGAACATCTCCTTCATGCCCCAGGGCTGGACGGTAGGGGGCGCCAGTTGCAGGCCCCGTGCCGTGAAATCCGCGTGCAGCAAGTCAGTGTCTGCACGCACGTAGCACGAGGTGTTTTCTGCAATGTGGCGCTCGGTGCAGTGCCAGAAGTGCAGTTCGCACCCGTCGCGCTGCAGGATCAGGTAGTGGTCCATCTCCAGCAGCGCGGTGAAGCCCAGCCGTTCGACGTAGAACTGCCGGGTTTCCGCCAGGTGCAGCGAGGCCAGCACCGGCACGGTGGCGAGAATGCCTTGCCCGGCGCGGACGGCTTCACCCGGCTGCACAGGCTCAGCCGGGGATGCGTTTGCCCGTGGTGGCATCGAACGCATGCAGGCGGTCGGGGCGCGGCAGCACATGGATCACCGAGTCGGGCTGCGGCGCGTGGGTGCCTTCCTCCACGCGCACGATGATCTGCTCGCCGTTGAGGCGGCCGTAGATCAGGCGCTCGGCGCCCAGCAGCTCCACGGTTTCGACCGTGACCGCCCAGCCCTCGCTGCCCACGTCCAGATGCTCGGGGCGGATGCCCAGGATGGTGCCCGGCTTGGCGCCCGGGGCGTTCTTGAGCAGGTTCATGGGTGGCGAGCCGATGAAGCTGGCCACAAAGGTGGAGGCGGGCGTGTGGTAGACCTCTTCGGGCGTGCCGAACTGCTCCATGTTGCCTGCGTTCATCACGATCATGCGCTGGGCCAGCGTCATGGCCTCGACCTGGTCGTGCGTCACGAACAGGCTGGTGATGCCCAGTTCGCGGTGCAGTTTCTGGATTTCGAGGCGCGTCTGGGCGCGCAGCTTGGCGTCCAGGTTGGACAAGGGCTCGTCAAACAAGAAGACTTGCGGCTGGCGCACGATGGCGCGGCCCATGGCCACGCGCTGGCGCTGGCCGCCGGACAGCTCGCGCGGCTTGCGCTCCAGCAGGTGCGAGAGTTCGAGGATCTTGGCGGCCTTGTCCACGCGGCGCTGGATTTCTTCCTTGGGCACCTTGGCGATCTTCAGGCCATAGGCCATGTTCTCGAAGTTCGTCATGTGGGGGTACAGCGCGTAGTTCTGGAACACCATTGCGATGTCGCGCTGGGCGGGTTCCAGGTCGTTGACCACACGGTCGCCGATGCGCAATTCGCCGCCGGAGATTTCTTCCAGACCCGCCACCATGCGCAGCAGGGTGGACTTGCCGCAGCCCGAGGGACCGACGATGACGACGAACTCGCCGTCCTTGATCTCGGCGTTCACGCCGTGGATGACCTGGTTGGCCTTGGGGCCCACGCCGTAGCGCTTGACGATGTTGCGAAGAGAGAGGGATGCCATATGTGCAATGAATTTGATAGCTACAGGGGCTTATTGAACAAGCGCTTGCAGGGGTTTTGTCTTATTTTTCGGTATCCACCAGGCCTTTGACGAACCAGCGCTGCATCACCACCACCACAAAGGCGGGCGGCAGCATGGCCAGCAGGGCCGTGGCCATCACGATGTTCCACTCGTTGCCTGCATCGCCGCCGGCCAGCATGCGCTTGATGCCGATCACCACGGGGTACATGTCCTCGGAGGTGGTCACCAGCAGGGGCCAGAGGTACTGGTTCCAGCCGTAGATGAACTGGATCACGAACAGCGCTGCGATCGAGGTGCGCGACAGCGGCACGAGGATGTCCTTGAAGAAGCGCATGGGGCCGGCGCCGTCCACACGCGCGGCCTCCACCAGCTCATCGGGCACCGTCAGGAAGAACTGCCGGAACAGGAAGGTGGCGGTGGCCGAGGCGATCAGCGGCACCGTGAGGCCCGCGTAGGTGTTGAGCATGCCCAGGTTGGACACCACCTGGTAGGTAGGCCCGATGCGCACTTCCACCGGCAGCATCAGCGTGATGAAGATCAGCCAGAAGCAGATGCCCTTGAAGGGAAAGCGGAAGTACACGATGGCAAACGCCGACAGCAGCGAGATGGCGATCTTGCCCAGGGTGATGACGATGGCGGTGATGAAACTCACCCACATCATGCGGGCCACGGGGGCGCTGGAGCCGGGGCCGGAGCCGCCGCCAAACAGCGCATCGTGGTAGGTCTGCCAGAAGTTGCTGCCGGGCACCATGGGCATGGGCACCTGCACGATGTCCTGCGCCGTGTGCGTGGAGGCGACGAAGGCCAGGTACAGCGGAAAGCCGACGATGATCACGCCCAGCACCATGATGAGGTGCGAGAACGCGGTGAGGTAGGGACTACGTTCAACCATTTCAGTACTGCACTTTCTTTTCGACGTAGCGGAATTGGATGACCGTCAGCACCACGACGATGGCCATCAGCACCACCGACTGCGCGGCCGAACCGCCCATGTCCATGGCCTTGAAACCGTCGTGGTAGACCTTGTAGACCAGGATGGAGGTGTCGCGCCCGGGGCCGCCTTGCGTGGTGGAGTCCACGATGGCAAAGGTGTCGAAGAACGCGTACACGACGTTGATCACCAGCAGGAAGAACGTGGTGGGCGACAGCAACGGGAACTGGATGCTCCAGAACCGGCGCCAGGGGCCGGCGCCGTCGATGGCGGCAGCTTCGATCAGGGACTTGGGGATGGATTGCAGGCCCGCGAGGAAAAACAGGAAGTTGTAGGAGATCTGCTTCCAGACCGCAGCAATCACGATCAGTGTCATCGCGTGGTCGGAGTTGAGCATGTGGTTCCAGTCAAAGCCCGACTGGCGCAGCATGTACGCCACCACGCCCAGCGAGGGGGAGAACATGAACATCCACAGCACGCCCGCCACCGCCGGAGCCACGGCGTAGGGCAGCAGCAGGGCGGTCTTGTAGACGATGGCGCCCTTGATGATGCGGTCGGCAAAGATGGCGAGGATCAGCGACAGGCCAATGCCCACCACCGCCACCAGGATCGAAAAGAAGGCCGTGGTCTTGAACGATGCCAGGTAGCCTGGGTCCTCGAACAGGGCCTTGAAGTTGTCTAGCCCCACCCATTCGGTGGACATGCCAAAGCTGTCCTGCATCTGGAACGACTGCACCAGGGCTTGGCCTGCGGGCCAGAAGAAGAACACGCTGATGATGACCAGCTGCGGCGCCAGAAGCACCCAGGGCAGCCATGCAGAGCGGAAAAGTACGCGTTTTTCCATGACGAAACTCTCAAAAAGAAAACCCCGCCGCCCCGTGAACCATGCTGGCTGACGGGGCGGCGGGCTTTCGGTGTCACCCTGCTGTGGGGCGGGGTGGCACCGACAGATGGTGGACCGTACTTACTTGTTGGCGCGTGCGAAGCGGGCCAGTTGTTCGTTGCCACGGGTCACAGCGGTGTCCAGGGCTTCCTTGGGCGACTTCTTGCCCGACCAGATCTGTTCGGTTTCCTCGTCGATGATCGTGCGGATCTGCACGAAGTTGCCCAGGCGGATGCCGCGCGACTTGTCGGTGGCCTTGCGGATCATCTGCGTCACGGCCACATCGGTGCCGGGGTTCTTGTCATAGAAACCGGAGGCTTCGGTGAGCTTGTACGCGCCCATGGTCACAGGCAGATAGCCCGTGCGCTGGTGGCTGGCGGCCTGCACCTTGGTGTCGTTCAGGAAGTTCAGGAAGCTGGCCACGCCCTTGTACTCCTCGGGCTTCTTGCCGGCCATCACCCACAGGCTGGCACCACCGATGGCGGTGTTCTGGGGAGCGCCCTTCACGTCAGGGTAGTAGGGCAGGGTGGAGATGCCGTAGGCGAACTTGGCTTCCTTGGCCACGCGGGCGTACAGGCCCGACGAGCCGGTGATCATGGCGCATTCACCGGAGGGGAAGGATGCATCGGCGGTGTTGTTGCGGCCCTTGTAGACGAAGCTGCCTTCCTTGGAGGCCTTGGCCAGGTTCTCGAAGTGGCGAACGTGCAGGGGGGTGTTGATCTGCAGCTGGGCGTCGTTGCCATCAAAGCCGTTGTTCTTCGATGCGAACAGGGTGTTGTGCCACAGCGAGAAGCTCTCCAGCTGCGTCCAGCTCACCCAGCTGGTGGTGAACGGGCAGCTGTGGCCGTTGGCCTTTAGCTTGGAGGCAGCAGCGAACACTTCGGGCCAGGTCTTGGGCGGTTTGTCGGCGTCCAGGCCGGCCTTCTTGAAGGCGTCCTTGTTGTAATAGAAGATGGTGGTGGAGCTGTTGAGCGGGTAGCTCAGCATCTGGCCGTTGGGGGCGGTGTAGTAGCCGGCCACTGCGGACACGTACTCGGTGGGCTCGAACTTGAAGCCTGCGTCGTTCAGCACCTTGGCCGCAGGCACGATGGCGCCCTTGCTGGCCATCATGGTGGCGGTGCCCACTTCGAACACCTGCAGGATGTGGGGAGCATTGCCGGCGCGGAACGCGGCGATGGCACCAGTCATCGATTCGTCATACTGACCCTTGTACGTGGGAACCACCTTGTACTGGGTCTGGCTGGCGTTGTATTGCTTGGCCAGGTCATTGACCCAGTCGCCCAGCGCTGCACTCATCGAGTGCCACCATTGGATCTCAATGGGAGCCTGCGCTTGTGCAGGCACGCAGACCGACATGGCAACAGCAGCACAGACCGCCAGAAGCTTCGTTTTCATGAATATTTCCTCCGAGGATGACGAAAAGCACAAGGGCCGGATGCTATGCAGCCTTTGTGACATTGATATGTCGTTGTCGCATGACCTCGCGGCATGCATCAACCGGGGAAACCCCTTGGGTTACCCGTGAGGGGTGCGATTGTGACCTTTTTGTGACAAGGTGTGGCGCATTTGCCGAGGCTTGCAAGGTTTTGTGCAATGCACCATGCTGGTGACTGCTCACCTGCGTGGGCACCCTCGGTTCGTTCGCGCCGTCGCGCGCCGGACCTTTCCTTCTTTCATCCCTCCTCCTTCATCGCCATGGCCACCAATTCGCTCGACAAGAACAAGATCAAGTTTCTGCTGCTCGAAGGCATCCACTCCTCCGCAGTGGATGTGATCCGGGCGGCGGGCTATACGCAGATCGAGACGGTGTCCGGTGCGCTGCCTGACGAGGAACTCAAGCGCAAGATCGCCGATGTGCACTTTGTGGGCATTCGTTCGCGCACCCAGCTCACCGAAGAGGTGTTTGCCCAGGCCCACAAGCTGGTGGCTGTGGGCTGCTTTTGTATTGGCACCAACCAGGTGGATCTGAATGCGGCGCGCGAGCGGGGGATTGCGGTGTTCAACGCGCCTTACTCCAACACCCGCTCTGTGGCCGAGCTGGTGCTGGCCGAGGCCATCCTGCTGCTGCGCGGGGTGCCCGAGAAGAACGCCGTGGCGCATCGGGGCGGCTGGCTCAAGAGCGCCGACAACGCCTACGAGATCCGCGGCAAGACCCTGGGTATCGTGGGTTATGGCTCCATCGGCACGCAGCTGTCGGTGCTGGCCGAGGCGCTGGGCATGCACGTGGCCTTCTTTGATGTGGTCAACAAGCTGCCCCTGGGCAATGCGCGGCAGGTGCAACACCTGCACGACCTGCTGGGCCAGAGCGACATCGTGAGCCTGCACGTGCCCGAGCTGCCCTCCACCGAGGGCATGATTGGCGCCGCCGAAATTGCGGCCATGAAACCCGGCGGCATCCTCATCAACGCCGCGCGGGGTACGGTGGTGGATATTGAAGCGCTGGCTGCGGCCCTCCAGGCCAAGAAGCTGCTGGGCGCCGCCATCGACGTGTTCCCCGTCGAGCCGCGTACCAACAAGGACGAGTTCCAGTCGCCCCTGCGCGGGCTGGACAATGTGATCCTGACCCCGCACATCGGCGGCTCCACCATGGAGGCGCAGGCCAACATTGGTCTGGAGGTGGCCGAGAAGCTGGTGAAGTACAGCGACAACGGCACCAGCACCTCGTCGGTCAACTTCCCCGAGGTGGCGCTGCCGGCCCACCCCGGCAAGCACCGCCTGCTGCACATCCACCGCAACGTGCCGGGCGTGCTGTCCGAGATCAACCGCATCTTCTCGGACAACGCCATCAATGTCTCGGCCCAGTACCTGCAGACCAACGAGAAGATCGGCTATGTGGTGATCGACATCGATGCCGCCTCGTCCGACCTGGCGCTGGACAAGCTGGCCCGGGTGAGCGGCACCCTGCGCAGCCGCGTGCTGTTCTGAGGCTCTGGCAGGGCTGCTTCGGCTCAGCCGGGCAGCCCTGGCCCGGCAAGCCATAGGCCGGTGGCTTAAAATCGCGCCCCCACCCCAGGTAGACCCCCATGAATGTACCGATCGCGCTGGCGGCCTTGCAGACGCAGGCCGCCGAGCCTGCCCGACTGCGAGAAATTCCCTATAACTACACCTCGTTCTCCGACCGGGAGATCGTGATCCGGCTGCTGGGCTCCGCCTCCTGGGAGGTGCTGGACCAACTGCGCAAAGAGCGCCGCACCGGCCGTTCGGCCCGCATGCTGTATGAGGTGCTGGGCGATATCTGGGTGGTGCAACGCAACCCCTACCTGCAGGACGACCTGCTGGACAACCCCGGCCGCCGCAAGCTGCTGGTCGATGCGCTGAACCATCGGCTGGCCGAGATTGAAAAGCGCCGCACCCCCGCCGACGACGCCGACCGCGACCGCCTCGTGGGCGAGCTCGTCGTCGCCGCGCGCCGTGCGGTGGCCGAGTTCAACGCCACCTTCGAGCAGGCCGCGCAGCTGCGCCGCCAGATTCAGCGCACGCTGGGCCGCCTTACGGCCAAGGACAACATCAAGTTCGACGGCCTCTCGCGCGTGTCCCACGTGACCGACGCGACCGACTGGCGTGTCGAGTACCCGTTTGTGGTGCTCACCCCCGACACCGAAGTCGAGATGGCGGGCCTGGTCAAGGGCTGTATTGAGCTGGGCCTGACCATCATCCCGCGTGGAGGCGGCACCGGCTACACCGGCGGCGCGATCCCGCTGACCTGGAAGAGCGTGGTCATCAACACCGAAAAGCTCGAAGCCATGACCGAGGTGGAGATGCGCCGCCTGCCGGGCCTGGACCGCGAAGTGGGCACGGTGTGGACCGAAGCCGGTGTGGTCACCCAGCGCGTGGCCGATGCGGCCGAGCGCGCCGGTTTTGTATTTGCGGTGGACCCGACCAGCGCCGAGGCCAGTTGCATTGGCGGCAACATCGCCATGAACGCAGGCGGTAAAAAGGCCGTGCTGTGGGGTACCGCACTCGACAACCTGGCCAGCTGGCGCATGGTCACGCCCGACGCCCAGTGGCTGGAGGTGACGCGCCTGGACCACAACATGGGCAAGATCCATGACGTGGAGGTCGCCACCTTCGAGCTGCAGTACTTCGAGGCCGATGGCAAGACGCCCGTGCGCACCGAGCGGCTTGAAATTCCGGGCCGCACCTTCCGCAAGGAAGGCCTGGGCAAAGACGTGACGGACAAGTTCTTGGCGGGGCTGCCCGGCATCCAGAAGGAAGGCTGCGACGGCCTCATCACCAGCGCGCGCTGGGTGGTGCACCGCATGCCCGAGCACACGCGCACCGTGTGCCTGGAGTTCTTCGGCAACGCCAAGGACGCCGTGCCCAGCATCGTCGAGATCAAGGACTTCATGTTTGCCGAGCAAAAGCGCAGTGGCGTGCTGCTGGCGGGCCTGGAGCACCTGGATGACCGCTACCTGAAGGCTGTGGGCTACGCCACCAAGAGCAAGAAGGGCAACGGCGGCCTGCCCAAGATGGTGCTGATTGGCGACATTGCCGGCGACAACGCCGACGACGTGGCCCGCGTGACCAGCGAGGTCGTGCGCCTGGCCAACACCCGCAGCGGCGAAGGCTTTGTCGCCATCACGGCCGATGCGCGCAAGAAGTTCTGGGCCGACCGCAAGAAGACGGCGGCCATCAGCCGCCACACCAACGCCTTCAAGATCAACGAAGACGTGGTGATCCCCCTGCCGCGCATGGCCGAGTACACCGACGGCATCGAGCGCATCAACATTGAACTGAGCCTGCGCAACAAGCTCAAGCTGTGCGACGCTCTGACCGAGTTCTTCGAACGCGGCAACCTGCCCCTGGGCAAGCACGACGCCGACGACGAAGTGCCTTCGCCCGAACTGCTGCAAGACCGCGTGGCCCAGGCCATCGCTCTGGTCGAAGAGGTGCGCGCCCTCTGGCAAGGCTGGCTGCACGATGTGGAAACCCTGTTCCCCCAGCTGCAGGACCACACCCTGCGTGCCAGCTGGAAGACCCAACTGCGTGCGCCGCTGCAAGGCATCTTCACCGGTGCGGCGTTCAAGCCCATCCTGGACGAGGCCGTGGCCATCCACAAGCGTGTGCTCAAGGGCCGCGTGTGGGTGGCGCTGCACATGCATGCGGGCGATGGCAACGTGCACACCAACATCCCCGTCAACAGCGACGACTACGAGATGCTGCAGACGGCGCACGAGGCCGTGGCGCGCATCATGGTGCTGGCACGCAGCCTCAATGGCGTGATCTCCGGCGAACACGGCATTGGCATCACCAAGCTGGAGTTTTTGACCGACGACGAACTGCGTCCCTTTGCCGAATACAAGCGCAAGGTGGACCCGGAAGGCCGCTTCAATAAAGGCAAGCTGCTCCGAAATCAGGAGCAACCAGGGCATGTTCCACTAGCGCTTGGTGCCGATTCGGCTTCAAAACCTGCGCTGCATGCCGATCTGACCAACGCCTACACGCCCAGCTTCGGGCTGATGGGCCACGAGTCGCTGATCATGCAGCAGAGCGACATCGGCGCCATTGCCGATTCGGTCAAGGACTGCCTGCGCTGCGGCAAGTGCAAGCCCGTGTGCTCCACGCACGTGCCGCGCGCCAACCTGCTGTACAGCCCGCGTAACAAGATCCTGGCGACCTCGCTGCTGGTCGAGGCGTTTTTGTACGAAGAGCAGACCCGCCGGGGCGTGAGCATCAAGCACTGGCAGGAGTTTGAAGACGTGGCCGACCACTGCACGGTGTGCCACAAGTGCGAGAGCCCTTGCCCGGTGAAGATCGACTTCGGCGACGTCACCATGAACATGCGCAACCTGCTGCGCAAGATGGGCAAGAAGACCTTCCGCCCTGGCAACGCGCTGGCCATGACCATGCTCAATGCCACCAACCCCGACACCATCAAGCTGATGCGCTCGGCCATGGTGGACGTGGGCTTCAAGGCCCAGCGCATGGCCGTGGACCTGCTGCGCAAGGTGGGCCGCAAGCAAACGGCCAAGCCGCCAGCCACGGTGGGCACGGCTCCGATCAAGGAGCAGGTGATCCACTTCATCAACAAGAAGCTGCCCGGCGGCCTGCCCAAGAAGACGGCGCGCGCGCTGCTCGACATCGAGGACAAGGACTACGTGCCCATCATCCGCAACCCGCAGGCCACCACGGCGGAGACGGAGGCGGTGTTCTACTTCCCGGGATGTGGCTCGGAGCGCCTGTTCTCGCAGGTGGGCTTGGCAACCCAGGCCATGCTGTGGCACGCGGGCGTGCAGACGGTGCTGCCGCCGGGCTACCTGTGCTGCGGCTACCCCCAGCGCGGCTCCGGCCAGTTCGACAAGGCCGAGAAGATGATCACGGACAACCGCGTGCTCTTCCACCGCGTGGCCAACACACTCAACTACCTGGACATCAAGACCGTGGTGGTGAGCTGCGGCACCTGCTACGACCAGCTGCAGGGCTACGAGTTCGACAAGATCTTCCCGGGCAGCCGCATCATCGACATCCACGAGTACCTGCTCGAAAAGGGCATCCAGCTGCAAGGCAAGGGCGCCTACCTGTACCACGAGCCCTGCCACAACCCCATGAAGCAGCAGGACTCGATGAAGACGGTGAAGGCGCTGGTGGGTGAACAGGTGCTCAAGAGCGACCGCTGCTGCGGCGAGTCGGGCACGCTGGGTGTGACTCGGCCCGACGTGTCCACGCAGGTGCGCTTCCGCAAGGAAGAAGAAATCCGCAAGGGCGAAGCCAAGCTGCGCGAGAGCGGTGCCGTGGGTGCCCAGGACAACGTGAAGATCCTCACCAGCTGCCCTAGCTGCCTGCAGGGCCTGAACCGCTACGAAGGCGACCTGAACAACGGCCTGCTCGAAGCCGACTACATCGTGGTCGAGATGGCGCGCGAGATTCTGGGCGAGAACTGGATGCCCGAGTACGTACACCGTGCCAACAACGGCGGCATTGAGCGGGTGCTGGTCTGATGGCCTGCCCCTTGTGCGCTGAAGACGGCGGCGCATTGGTCTGGCGTGGCGAGCGCCTGCGTGTCATCCGCGCGCAGGAGGTGGGTTTCCCCGCCTTCTACCGCGTGGTGTGGAACGTGCACGTGGCTGAGTTCTCGGACCTGACTGCCGCCGACCGCGTGCACTGCATGGAGGCGGTGACGCTGGTGGAGCAGGCCCTGCGCCAGCACCTGGCGCCCACCAAGGTCAACATCGCGGCCCTGGGCAACATGGTGCCGCACCTGCACTGGCATGTGATTGCACGGTTTGACTGGGACAGCCACTTCCCTGCCCCGGTATGGGCCGCAGCGCAGCGGCCCAGCCCCGCAGCGCAAGAGGCCGCCGTGTTGGCCCTGCTGCCCGCGCTGGAGGCGCAGCTGGAGTCCCAGCTAGCGCAGTGGGCCGCCCGGTAACCTTGCTGGCAGCGTGTGCCGGGGCGGGTGGGACAATGGCAGCCGTCGTTTCTGACAACAGTTTTCTCAAGGTGATTCCATGGCAGGTTTGAAAGCGGGCGCTCCCACGCCACAGGCCCTGACGGTGCATGAACAGTCGCGCGTGCTGGAGGTGGGCTTTTCGGATGGCGCCACGTTCCGCATTCCGTTCGAGCTGATGCGCGTGTACTCGCCCTCGGCCGAAGTGCAGGGCCACGGCCCGGGCCAAGAGGTGCTGCAGACGGGCAAGCGCAATGTGGCGCTGGTCAACCTGGAGCCCGTGGGCAACTACGCCGTCAAGCCCACGTTCTCTGACGGGCACGACAGCGGCATCTTCACCTGGGACTACCTTTACGAACTGGGCCAGAAGCAGGACGCGCTGTGGGCCCAGTACACCGAGCGGCTGGCTGCGGCCGGAGCCGATCGCGACGCGCCCATGGCGCCCAAGGGTGGTGCAGGGGGCCATGCCTGCGGCGGCCACTGAGGCTGTGCGCAGACGCGCGGGGGGGGGGCTGGCACCTTCAGCTGCACAAGCCCCTGTTCACCAAGGTGCTATTGAAAATATAGCTGTCAACGCAATATTTGCTTGCGCTAGCGGCTGGTTTTGTTTCAATAGCGTTCTCCAAATTGCGACAGATGCCCCAATTCAGTGCGGGGTTGTCGCTGTACCTCTGGCGTTCACGCGCCTAGCATGATTCTTATGAGCACCACGCATTTCGGTTTTCAGTCGGTGGACGAGCAGGAAAAGGCACGCCGCGTGCGCGGTGTGTTCGATTCCGTGGCCTCCAAATACGACGTGATGAACGACCTCATGTCGGCGGGCCTGCACCGCGCCTGGAAGGCTTACACCGTGATGGTGGCCAACCTGCGCGAAGGCAGCCAGGTGCTGGACATTGCCGGTGGCACGGGTGACCTGGCGCTGGCGTTTTCCAAGAAGGTGGGCGCCTCGGGCCGTGTGGTGCACACCGACATCAACGAGGCCATGCTGCGTGTGGGCCGTGACCGTCTCATCAACGAGGGCGTGGTGCTGCCTACGCTGGTCTGCGACGCTGAAAAGCTGCCGTTCCCCGACGCGCATTTCGACGTGGTGAGCGTGGCTTTTGGCTTGCGCAACATGACCCACAAGGACCAGGCCATTGCCGAAATGTGCCGAGTGCTCAAGCCCGGCGGCAAGCTGCTGGTGCTGGAGTTTTCCAAGGTGGCCAAGCCGCTGGAGAAGGTGTACGACTGGTACTCATTCAAGGTACTGCCCCAGCTGGGCAAGCTGGTGGCGGGCGACGACGCCAGCTACCGCTACCTGGCCGAGTCCATCCGCATGCACCCGGGGCAGGAAGAACTCAAAAGCCTCATGCAAAAAAATGGTTTTGGGCATGTGGACTATCACAACATGACGGGGGGAATTGTCGCCCTCCATGTTGGAATCAAGTGCTGAGCGGTTTGCTCGGTCGATAACGGAGACGGAGAAGTCATGATGAAACTGTGGTCTGTGGTGTTGGTCGCGATGCTGGCGTTTGCACACGCCGATGCCGACGCCGCGCGGCGACTGGGTGGTGGCAAATCGGTGGGCAAGCAGTCCAGCAACGTGACGCAGCGCGAGTCGGCCACGCCGCCCGCTGCACCGGGCGCACCCGCACAGAGTGCGACCAACACGGCGGCGGCCGCCAAGCCTGCCACCGCCACCCCTGCGGCAGCCCCGGCCGCTCCGGCCAAGAAGCCCTGGGGCGCCATGCTGGGCGGCCTGGCAGCTGGGCTGGGCCTGGCCTGGCTAGCGCACTCGCTGGGTCTGGGCGCAGGCTTTGCCAACATTCTGATGATTGCGCTGCTGGCGCTGGCGGCGTTTGCCATCTTCAAGATGGTCATGCGGTCGCGCAACGGTGGCGGCAATGGCGCTGGCAATGCGGCGGGTGGCGCTCCGTTCGCCTTCCAGGGCGCGGGGGCCGCAACGCCTGCCGCTGCGCAGGTGCCTCCGCAGTACAGCCCCAACAACGTGGGCAACGACGCATCGGCCCGCCCCTGGGAGCGCAGCAGCATGGCGTTTGACGCCTCGCGTGCCGGTCAGGGGGGCGTGGGCTCGGGTGTGGTGATCGGCTCGGGCCTGTCGGGCTCGCAGAACTGGGGTGTGCCCGCAGATTTCGACACCGAGGGTTTCCTGTCGGCCGCCAAGCGCAACTTTGTGACCCTGCAAGGCGCGTGGGACCGTTCGGACATAGCAACCCTGCGGTCCATGATGACGGACAACATGCTCGATGAAATCCGCACCCAGCTGGCCGAGCGCGAAGCCCACCGGGGCACGCAGCCCAACCACACCGATGTGGTGATGATCGAGGCGCAGCTGCTGGGCATCGAAGACCTGGGCGATGGCTACATGGCCAGCGTCGAGTTCTCCGGCATGATCCGCGAAGAACCCTCGGCCGGGCCCAGCCCGTTCCGGGAGGTCTGGAACATGACCAAGCCCAAGACCGGCAACACCGGCTGGCTGGTGGCTGGCGTGCAAGCGCTGCAGTAAACGCAGCCCATGGGGCCCCTGCGGGTCACGGGCATTCCAGTTCAGGGAATAATCGGGGACTATGGCAACACCACAGTCCCCTTTTCCTTTTCTGGACGGCCTCTTCGAGCGCCTGGCCGCTGGCCCGCAGCCCCCGCAATGGCTGGTCCACGAAGTGCAGCAACGCCTGGTGCTGTTTCTCAACCATGTGCTGATGCAGGAAAAAGAGGCCACGGACCGGCTGGTGCGCCAAAAAGGCCGCATCGCGCGGGTGCAGTGGCGGGCCTATTCCCTGTCGCTGGTCATCACCCCGGCTGGCCTGCTCAACCTGGCGCCCGAATCCGCGGTGCCCGACCTGCGGCTGGAAGTGACCGACACCTCTCCCATCACCCTGGCCCAGGCCGCGTTGCGTGGCGACAAGCCGTCCATCCGCATTGAAGGTGACGTGCAACTGGCGGCAGAGATCAACTGGCTGGTGGACCATGTGCGCTGGGATGTGGAAGAAGACCTGGCCCGCGTGATCGGTGATGCCCCTGCACACACGCTGGCGCAGGTCGCCGGCCGGGCGGCCCAGACATTGCGCCAGTTTGTAGGTTCGCGCATGGCCGCCGCCAGCGCGGCGTCTTCCTCGGTGGTGGTTGCGACGGCACCGGTGGCGCCCGGCGCTCCGGCGGCTGCACCGCTGTCACCCTCGGGTGGTTCGGACCGGGCCGACGCATGAAGCGCTTCTTGCGGGGGGCGGCCATCCTGTGGGTGGTGTTCCGGTTCGGCCTGGATGGCTTGCTGCTCGACAGCTTTCAAAAGCCCTGGCTGCGCATGATCTCGCGCATCGTGTCCATCGGGCGCAATCTGGATGCACCGCGTGGGCAACGCCTGCGCGAGGCGCTGGAAAGCCTGGGGCCCATCTTCGTCAAGTTCGGCCAGGTGCTGTCCACCCGCCGCGACCTGCTTCCGCCCGACATCGCGGACGAACTGGCCCGCCTGCAGGACCGCGTGCCGCCATTCGACCCCGACATCGCCATCGCCACCATCGAGCGTGCCTTCCGTCGTCCGGTGGACGAGGTGTTCACCTCCTTCGACCGCACACCGGTGGCCAGCGCGTCCATCGCCCAGGTGCATTTCGCCACGCTGCGCGACCGCCAGGGCATTGAGCGCGAGGTGGCCGTCAAGGTACTGCGGCCTGGCATGCTGCCGGTGATCGAAAAGGACCTGAGCCTCATGCGCATGATGGCGGGCTGGGTGGAGAGTCTGTCGGCCGACGGCAAGCGCCTCAAGCCCCGCGAGGTGGTCGCCGAGTTCGACAACTACCTGCACGACGAGCTGGACCTGGTGCGCGAGGCCTCCAACGCGGCCCAGCTGCGCCGCAACATGGCGGGGCTCGACCTGGTGCTGATCCCCGAGATCTTCTGGGACTTCTGCCACCCCGAGGTCATGGTGATGCAGCGCATGAAGGGCGTGCCCATCAGCCAGATCGAGCGCCTGCGCGAAGCAGGGGTGGACATCCCCAAGCTGGCGCGCGACGGCGTGACCATCTTCTTCACCCAGGTGTTTCGCGACGGGTTCTTCCACGCCGACATGCACCCGGGCAACATCCAGGTGAGCCTGGAGCCCGCCACGTTCGGCCGCTACATCTCGCTGGACTTCGGCATCGTGGGCACGCTGACCGAAGTGGACAAGGAATACCTGGCGCAGAACTTTGTGGCGTTCTTCCGGCGCGACTACAAGCGCGTGGCCGAGCTGCACATCGAAAGCGGCTGGGTACCGCCCGAAACGCGGGTCAACGATCTCGAATCGGCCATCCGCGCCGTGTGCGAGCCGTACTTTGACCGCCCGCTCAAGGAAATCTCGCTCGGCCTGGTGCTGATGCGCCTGTTCCAGACCTCGCGCCGCTTCCACGTCGAGATCCAGCCCCAGCTGGTGCTGCTGCAAAAAACCCTGCTCAACATCGAGGGCCTAGGCCGCGAGCTGGACCCGGACCTGGACCTGTGGAGCACGGCCAAGCCGTTCCTCGAAAAGTGGATGCTGGAACAGATGGGCCCCCAGCGCCTGTGGCGCGAACTGCGGGCCGAGGCGCCGCACTACGCCAAGCTGTTGCCCGAGCTGCCGCGCCTGATCTACGACGCGCTGCGCCAGCGCCCCGCAGACCACCAGCCCGCCCTGCGCGAGTTGCTGGAGGCACAAAAACGCACCAACCGGCTGCTGCAATCCATCATTTATGGCGGTGTGGGGTTTGTGCTGGGGCTGCTTGCCATGCAGCTATTCATGCGCATCCGGGTTTTTTAGCGTCTGCGGCACAAAAGTTGCCTTCATAATCCGCAGCAATTTTGTAACGTGTTTGTAAGCGGGGCTGCGGCCCCATGGTCGTCAGGCGCCGCAGTGTGACCACCCCAGCCACTTTGCGCGCGCGCTGCCTTTTTCGCTACCACCCCTGGAGTTTTGGAGCGGCGCCATGCTGTTGTCATTCATCGTTCTGTACCTGTTGGTTTCGATTGGTGTGGGCCTGTATGCGGCCACTCGCGTGCACAACACCGCTGACTATGCGGTAGCCGGGCGTAGCCTGCCGCTGGCGGTGGTGATAGCCACCACGTTTGCCACCTGGTTTGGATCCGAAACCGTGCTGGGGGTTTCTGCCCGCTTTGTGGATGGAGGGCTGGGCGCCGTCGTGGAAGACCCCTTTGGCGCGTCCATGTGTCTGGTGTTGGTGGGACTGTTTTTCGCCTACAAGCTCTACCAAAAGAACCTTATCACCCTGGGCGACTACTACCGCCAGCGCTACGGCCGTGTGATTGAAGTGGCCTGCTCGGCCATCATCATGTTCAGCTACCTGGGCTGGGTGGCTGCGCAGATCACGGCCCTGGGCCTGGTGTTCAACCTGCTCACCCAAGGCGCTGTGTCGATCACCATGGGCATGATCATTGGCACGCTGGTGGTGCTGGTTTACACCCTGTACGGCGGTATGTGGTCTGTCGCCATGACCGACTTTGTGCAAATGATCGTCATCGGCGTGGGCCTGCTGGCCATTGCCTGGTATGCGGCCGACCTGGCGGGTGGTGCAGGCAAGGTGGTCGAATTTGCGGCGCGTGAGGGTAAGTTCCATTTCTTCCCGACCGGGGGCGTCAAGGAATGGACATTTTTCATCGCTGCTGCCATCACCATGATGCTGGGCTCCATCCCTCAGCAGGACGTGTTCCAGCGCGTCATGTCGTCCAATAGCGCTGCCACCGCGCGCAAGGGACCGGTGATCGGCGGCCTGTTGTATTTGCTGTTTGCCTTCATCCCGATGTTCGTGGTCACCGCTGCAGTCTTGGTGATGCCCGAAACGGCGCAGGCGCTGCTCAAAGATGACCCCCAGAAGGTATTGCCCACCCTGGTGATGGAGCGCATGCCATTGATGCTACAGGTGGCGTTTTTTGGCGCGCTTCTATCGGCCATCATGTCTACTGCATCCGCTACCTTGCTGGCGCCTTCCACCACATTTGTTGAAAACATCCTGCACAACCTGCGCCCTGGGATGAATGATCAGCAGACCCTCAAGGCAATGCGCATCTCCGTGTTGGTGTTCACGGGCTGTGTGCTGACCTATGCCATCACCATGCAGGGCACCTCGATCTATGAGTTGGTGTCGGGTGCGTACCAGGTGCCGTTGGTCGGTGCCTTTGTGCCGCTGGTGTTTGGCCTGTACTGGAAACGCGCCACCACCCAAGGCGCCCTGCTGGCCGTGGCAATGGGCCTGGGTGTCTGGCTGCTGTTTGTGGCGAGCCCCATGCTTTCGGAGGCTTTCCCGCAACAACTGGCAGGTGTGCTGGCCGCTTTGGTAGGCATGCTGGCGGGTTCGTTGGCGCCGCAGTGGATTGATGATCACAAGGGGCACGTCACCCACTACCAAGGCAGTGCCAGCTGAATGCCCGGGCCCGCGCCATGGTGCGGGCCTTGCAGATAGGCATGCCGCCTATAATTGAGGGTTTTGCACTTTCCCTCAACACACTGACATGCCTATTTACGCCTACAAATGCGGCTCCTGCGGCCATGCCAAGGATGTGCTGCAAAAAATCTCCGATGCACCCCTGACGGTGTGCCCCGCCTGCGGCGCTGAAGCCTTCTCCAAGCAGGTCACTGCGGCGGGATTCCAGCTCAAAGGTTCGGGCTGGTATGTGACGGATTTCCGGGGAGGCAGCGGGGGCAGCTCCGCTCCCGCGACCGAAGCCAAGTCGGAATCCAAGACCGAGTCTTCTGCATCTGCCAGTGGTGGTGATGCTCCTAAAAAGGAAGCATCCAGCGCAAGTACCACTAGCGCTGGAAGTGCCAGCGGCACTTCTTCCTCTTCGAGCTGAGGACCTGCATGGCTGCCTTGCGCAAATGGCTGTTGACAGGCCTTCTGGTCATCGTGCCCGGTGTCATCACGGCCTGGGTGCTCAACTGGATTGTGAGCACGCTCGACCAGACCCTGCAGATCCTGCCGGGCGCGTGGCAGCCCGACAAGCTGCTCGGGGTGCATGTCCCGGGCTTTGGCGTGGTGCTCACGCTGGCCATCTTGCTGGTGGTGGGTGCCATTGCCAGCAACTTCGCGGGCCGCAAGCTCGTGGAGTGGGGCGATGCGCTGGTGCACCGCATTCCCGTGGTGCGGTCCATCTACTCCAGCGTCAAGCAGGTGTCGGACACGCTGTTTTCCGAGAGCGGCAACGCCTTTCGCAAGGCCGTGCTCGTGCAGTGGCCCCGCGAAGGGGTGTGGACCGTGGCGTTCGTCACGGGTGCTCCCAATGGTGAAGTGGCTGCCTATCTGCGCGACGAGTTCGTCAGCGTATACGTGCCCACCACCCCGAATCCCACCGGTGGGTATTTTGTGATGGTGCGCAAGAGCGACTGTGTCGAGCTCGAAATGAGCGTGGACAGTGCCCTCAAGTACATCGTCTCCATGGGTGTGGTGGCTCCGGCGGACCCCACGCTGCCCCCGCCCAAGTAAGAAGAAAAGCAATCTCTTTCAACGTCAACGCGCCCTGCGGCGCCGGAAGTTTTGTCATGGCCATGCGTTCCCACTATTGCGGTCTTGTGACCGAAGCCCTGTTGGGCCAAACCGTTACCCTGTCGGGCTGGGTGAACCGCCGCCGTGACCATGGTGGCGTGATCTTCATCGACCTGCGTGACCGCGAAGGCTACGTGCAGGTGGTGTGCGACCCCGACCGCGCCGAGATGTTCAAGATCGCCGAAGACGTGCGCAACGAGTTCTGCGTGCAGGTCAAGGGTGTGGTGCGTGCTCGCCCCGCCGGCACCACCAACGACAAGCTCAAGACCGGCCAGATCGAAGTGCTGTGCCATGAGCTGAACGTGCTCAACCCTTCGGTCACGCCTCCGTTCCAGATCGACGAAGACAACCTGTCCGAAACCACGCGCCTCACGCACCGCGTGCTGGACCTGCGCCGCCCGTACATGCAGAACAACCTGATGCTGCGCTACAAGGTGGCCATGGAGGTGCGCAAGTTCCTTGATGCCAACGGCTTCATCGACATCGAAACCCCCATGCTCACCAAGAGCACGCCCGAAGGCGCGCGCGACTACCTCGTGCCCAGCCGCGTGCATGACGGCCAGTTCTTCGCGCTGCCCCAGTCGCCCCAGCTGTTCAAGCAGCTGCTGATGGTGGCGGGCTTCGACCGTTATTACCAGATCACCAAGTGCTTCCGCGACGAAGACCTGCGCGCTGACCGCCAGCCTGAATTCACCCAGATCGATATCGAAACATCGTTCATGGAAGAGCAGGACATCCGCGACATGTTCCAGGGCATGATCAAGACGGTGTTCCAGAACACGCTGGGCGTGGACCTGGGCGAGTTCCCCGTCATGACCTACCAGGACGCTGCGCGCCTGTATGGCTCCGACAAGCCCGACCTGCGTGTGAAGCTCGAATTCACCGAGCTGACCGACGTGATGAAGGACGTGGACTTCAAGGTGTTCTCGGGTGCCGCCAACATGAAGAACGGCCGCGTCGTGGCCCTGCGCATTCCCGGCGGCTCCAAGGAAAACGGCGGCATCAGCCGCGGCGAGATCGACGCCTACACCGAGTTCGTCAAGATATACGGCGCCAAGGGCCTGGCCTACATCCGCGTGAACGAGCTGGCCAAGGGCCGTGACGGCCTGCAGTCGCCCATCGTGAAGAACATCCACGACACCGCCCTGCAAGCGGTGCTGGAGCGCACCGGTGCACAAGACGGCGACCTGATCTTCTTCGGCGCCGACAAGGAAAAGATCGTCAACGACGCCATTGGCGCGCTGCGCATCAAGATCGGCCACAGCGAGTTCGGCAAGAAGAACGGCCTGTTTGAAGACCGCTGGGCGCCGCTGTGGGTGGTGGACTTCCCGATGTTCGAGTACGACGAGGAAAACCAGCGCTGGAACTCGGTGCACCACCCCTTCACCAGTCCCAAGGACGGCCACGAAGACTGGATGGTCACCGCGCCCGAGAAGTGCATCTCCAAGGGCTACGACATGGTGCTCAACGGCTGGGAAATGGGTGGCGGCTCCGTCCGTATCCACCGCGCCGATGTGCAGCAGAAGGTGTTCGACGCCCTCAACATCACGCCCGAGGAAGCCCAGCTCAAGTTCGGCTTCCTGCTGGACGCGCTGCAGTACGGCGCGCCCCCGCACGGTGGCCTGGCCTTTGGCCTGGACCGCATCGTGACGCTGATGACCGGTGCCGAGTCGATCCGCGACGTGATCGCCTTCCCCAAGACCCAGCGCGCCCAGTGTCTGCTCACGCAGGCGCCCAGCCCTGTGGACGAAAAGCAGTTGCGCGAGCTGCACATCCGCCTGCGCAACCCCGACGCGGTCAAGACTGCGGCCTGATTTCGGACGCATCACGTCCTTCGCGTATGCAGCCATGCATCGCACAACAAGCGGCTCGGGCCTGGTGCCCGGGCCGCTTTTTTCATGCGCGGCGCGTCGGCCGCTGACCGCCGGGCGCGGATTGAAAGAGGTACCTCCATGCGTTTGTTGACACGCTCCCATTGGCTGCTGGCAGCGGCCGCCTGCATCGCCCTGGCCGGATGTGGCGAGAAGAAGACCGAACTGGGGCAGGGCGGCTCGGTGGTCACGGGCTCGGCCGGACCGCAGGGTGCGCAGAACGCGGCCCGCGAGCTGGTGCGTTGTGATGCGCCCGTGGCCACCCTGGCGCTGGCCGAGAACCCCAACGGCTACATCATGGGTTCAGGCTACCAGCTGCCTTCGTCGCCGGTGCCGCTGGTCAAGCTGCTGGCTCAGCAGAGCGGGTGCTTCCGGGTGGTGGACCGGGCGGCCGGCCTGAAGGGGACGATTCAGGAGCAGGAACTGAAGGACGCAGGTGTGCTGCGCAAGAACAACTCCACCGTGGCCAAGGGCAAGGGCTACGAGGCGCAGTACACGCTCACGCCCAGCCTCACGTTCAGCGAACAGGATGCGGGCCGGGGCCTGGCCGGGGTGATCGCCATGATCCCGGTGCTGCGCGACATTGCAGGCCTGGCCGGGCTGGTGGAGCAGGTCAAGTTCAAGGAAGCGCAGACGGCCTTGCTGCTGTCCGACAACGAAACCACCGAGCAGGTGGCAGCGGCCACCGGCTCCGCACGCACTACCGACCTCGGGGTGGGCGGCCTGGTATTCGGCAAGCTGGGCGGCGCCGCAGGCGCTGGCTGGAGCAATACCAACGAGGGCAAGGTCATCGCCGCAGCGTTTCTGGACGCACACAACCAGCTGGTGGTGCAGGCGCGCGCGTTGCAGGCCAAGGAGCTGCCCCCGCCCGTACCCACCACCACGGCAGCCCAGCGCCCCAAGGGCGGTTGAAGGCAAAGGGCGCCGAGCCATGGCAACCGCCGGGCCGCAGCGGCCGTACAAGCTTCCGGAGTCGGTGCTGGTGGTGATCCACACGCCTGCGCTGGACGTGCTGCTGATCCGTCGCACCGGGGGCGAAGGGCATTGGCAGTCGGTCACCGGTAGCAAGGACGCGCTGGACGAGCCCTTTGCCGAGACGGCCCGCCGTGAAGTCGCCGAAGAAACCGGCATAGACACCCAGGCACCGGGTTGCCGGCTGACCGACTGGGCGCTGGAGAACGTGTACGACATCTGGCCCCAATGGCTGCACCGTTATGCCCCCGGCGTGGTGCGCAACCGCGAGCGCGTGTTTGGCCTGTGTGTACCCCCCGGGACACCCGTGGTGCTGAGCCCGCGCGAGCACGATGCCTATGAGTGGCTGCCCTGGCAGCAGGCAGCAGACCGGTGTTTTTCTGCCTCCAATGCCGAGGCTTGCCTGTTGCTGCCCCGGTTCGTGAGCCCCTGAAAATCCGGCGAGCCACTGGCCGCTGGCCAGTTGTTGAGGACGGCCGCGGGCCAGGCGCCGTTGTCTCAAGGAGAGTCTGGCGGCCGCAGCCGCAGGGCTGCCGCAGGGTCGTCGGCCTCGTCAGTGGGTGCTGGGTTCAGTGCCAGGCTGTCTTGCGGAGGCGGTGGGATGCGTGCCGGTGCGTTGTCGCCGCTGCTGCGCACCCGCAGTGCCACGCCGCCGGGATGCCGCTCGCTGTCTTGCCCCAGGATGGCCCTTGCCGGGGCCGTGCCCATGCGGGTGCGCAGTGCGTCGATGGCTGCCTGCAGCGGCTCGGGCGCGGCCATGCGCGCGCTGTGGCGCAGCAGCACCTGCTGGGCCATATCCAGCAGTTTGGAGTTGAGGGTGCGCTCGGCCTCGGCCAGCAGGTTTTGCACAGCCCCGCCCGGGTCGCCCCCCAGGCTTTGTGCCATCGCGACTTCGGCCGTCTTGTTGACCCGTTGCAGGCAGTCGCGCACCAGCTCGCTGTAGGGCTCATGCAGGTTGCAGGCATTGGCCATCAACTCGGTCAGACCCCTTGTGTTGGCATAGCGCATGCCCAGGGCGCGCACCCAGCTGTCACCCTCGGGCAGCTCAATGGATGTGACGGCCAACACGGCCAGCAGGCTGCCCAGGTTGCAGGCGGCTTCAAAGTCAAAGGTGCTGGACGTGATCTCGCGGGCCATGCCACGCACCGATTCGACTGCCTGCGAGAACTGCCGCTGCTGGATGAGCTGCAGCGCGCGCGCCACCTCCGCAAACCGACGGATGCGTGCGCTGCTGTGGTGGCGCTCCAGGATGCGGGCAAAGTCGGCCATGCAGCGCTCAATGCCCTTGCGGTCGTTTTCGGCGTAATAGGCAAACGTCAGCAGCACCAGCGACTGGTAGTCGAACAGCTTGGAGTCAATGCCCAGCACCGTGGCGCGCGCCAGCACCTTGGTGGCCGTGGCGCGGTCGCCCATGTAATACGACATCATTCCCAGCTTCTGAAGCCGCACGACCGAGTCGGGCGTGAGGGTGCTGGCCGTTCGGTAGGTCTCGATGGCCTGCGCAAAGTTGCCCATCTCCACCTGCGCGCGGCCCAGCACGTCGTAGGCGTCGGCAAACGAGGCGTCCTCGCCAATCAGCTCCTGCAAGGTGGTGATGGCGCGCGCGGCCTGTCCTGATTCGATCTGCGCACGGGCCACGCCCAGCTTGGCCCAGGGGAGGGCACGCGCCGCGATCACGGCCTCGAACAGGGTGCGCGCCTCGTCGTGCCGGCCCAGGCGCAGCAGCAGCTCCGACCCAATGCGGGCGGCGTACAGCCAGTAGGGCTTGTGGGCCTCAAAGCGCTCCACGCACAGCGCGGCGGCCTGCTCGAAATCCTCGGCCTCGATGGCGTCGAAAATGGGTTTGAGATGGATCTTGCGCAGGCGCGCCAGGCTCAGGCGCTCGAACAGCGCGCTGGGCGTGAAGGGCTTGAGCAGGTAGCCGTCCAGGGCCGACTCGGCAGCCTCGGCCACGGCGGCATACGACGCCTCGGCCGTCACCATGAAGAACACGGTGGAAAACGGCAGCAGCTGCGCGCGCCGCAGGTCGTCCAGCAGGGTCTGGCCCGAGTAGTTGGACTCGCCAAAAAACTGGTCGCACAACACGTAGTCGAACACCGTGTGCTCCAGCCGGGCGCGCGCGTCCTGCACACGGGAGCATTGCACGATGCGGGTCACGCCGTATTCGCGCAACTGTCCCACCAGGATGCTGCGCGATGTGGCATTGCTGTCCACGATCAGCGCCTGGGTCGGTGGGGCGGGATTGGGGCCGCTCTCGGTAGCCATGGGGGTCGGGGCCGTCCCTGCGTGCTCAATAAATTAGGGGTGTCAGTGTAAGGCGCAGCACCATCCTGCGGTCGTCGGGCAAACCCCTTGCTACCATGGCTTGCGACACAATCTCCAGTCCTAGGAGCGGCAATTGACCGCTTGCCGTTTTCAAGGGCGCCTCATGGATACTGACTCTCGCTGCTTCGTTGACGTTCGCTTGTCGAGTGGGCACGCTACGCATTCGCCAGCACCGAGCTGGGAGCGCCATGCGGCGTTGCTCCTCCTTGCGGGCATGAGCCCGCCGCGTCCTCGCGCCTTGCCTATCGCACCCATCGCGGCGCTGGCGAGCGCGTTCAACTACCCCTCCTAGGACCATGCAACACGACGACATCCTGCGCGTAGCCACCTACAACATCCACAAGGGGGTGCAAGGCATCGGGCCCGCGCGGCGGCTGGAGATTCACAACCTGGGCCTGGCGGTGGAGCAGCTCGATGCCGACATCGTGTGCCTGCAGGAGGTGCGCAAGCTGCACCGGCGCGAGGCGGCGTATTTCCAGCGCTGGCCTGAGCTGCCGCAGGCCGAGTTTCTGGCGCCCGAAGGCTACGAGGCGGTGTACCGCACCAACGCCATCACCAAGCACGGCGAACATGGCAATGCGCTGCTGACCCGCTGGCCGGTGATCGGGCACCAGCATGAAGACATCTCGGACCATCGCTTTGAACAGCGCGGCCTGCTGCACGTGGAGGTGGACGTGCAGGGCCGCAATGTGCATGTGATCGTTGTGCACCTGGGCCTGATCCCCGGCAGCCGCATCCGCCAGATCGAGCGCCTGCAGGCCTTCATCGAGCGCGAGGTGCCGCCCGGCACGCCGCTGGTGGTGGCGGGTGACTTCAACGACTGGGGGCAGTTGCTCAAGCGCATGCTGGCGGGTTTTGGCCTGTATGAATGGGATGCGCCCCGCACCTTCACCTACCCCGCACGCCTGCCCTTGGCGCAGCTCGACCATGTGTATGCGCGCGGGCTCACGCCGCTGTCGCTGCAGGTGCCCCGTGGCCGCATCTGGTGGCGCATGTCGGACCATCTGCCCTTGATTGCGGAGTTCCGGCTGTGAGGCCCGGGCGGGGCGTGCTTGGTGTGTGCGGTGGCGGGGTGACCGGATGAGGCGCAAGCCCTTTGCGCAGGCCCCAGGCACCGGGCCCGCCGACGACCACCAGGTCCGTCTGCTGCAAGGTGCTGAGGAGTTCTTCCCGGCGCTGATTGAGGCCATGGATGCCGCCATGGCGGACATCCAGTTCGAGACCTATATCTTTGACTTCACCGGCGCCGGAGCCTCGGTGGCCCAGGCACTGATGCGCGCTGCAGCGCGCGGCGTGCGCACCCATCTCGTGGTCGATGGCGTGGGCACCGGGGCCCTGCCCAAGGCCTGGGCCGAGCAGTTGCAGGCCGCCGGTGTGCTGTGCAGCGTGTATTCGCCGCTGGGGCCACTGGGGCTGCTGCTGCCGCACCGCTGGCGGCGCCTGCACCGCAAGCTGTGCGTGGTGGATGGGCGGGTGCTGTTCTGCGGCGGCATCAACGTGCTGGATGACTTTCACGACCCTAATCACGGCACGCTGGATGCGCCCCGCTTTGACTTTGCGGTGCGGGCCACCGGCAGCCTGGTGGCCTCGGCCAGCGACACCATGGACCAGCTCTGGTGGCGCATGCAGGCCGTGCGCGACGCGCGCCAGCGCCGTCTGCCGGAGGCCCTGCGGGCCCTGCGCGCGGCCAGCGCCGCACGGCACGCGGAGCAGGGTGGCGACCCCGATGCCGGCCCCCCCGTGCGCGCCACCCTGGTGCTGCGCGACAACGTGCGCAACCGCAGCCAGATCGAGAAGGCGTACCGCAAGGCCATCGGCGCGGCGCGGCACGAGGTCATCATCGCCAACGCCTACTTCATGCCCGGCGGCAAGCTGCGCCGCGCGCTGGTGATGGCCGCGCGCCGGGGCGTTCGCGTGCGGCTGCTGCTGCAGGGGCGGTACGAATACTTCATGCAGTACCACGCAGCCCGCCCGGTGTATGGCGCGCTGCTGGAGGCCGGGGTCGAGATCTACGAGTACGCCCCCAGCTTTTTGCACGCCAAGGTGGCCGTCATCGATGCGCAGGGTGACCGGCCCTGGGCCACGGTGGGCTCGTCCAACCTTGACCCGCTCTCGCTGCTGCTGGCGCGCGAGGCCAATGTGGTGGTGGAAGACGCTGCTTTTGCCATCGACCTGCGCCAGCGCCTGGTGCACGCCATGCAGCACGCGGGCCGCCGCATGGACCCTGCACGCTATGCCGGCCGCCCGCTGCGCCAGCGGGTGCTGGACCGCGTGGCGTTTGGTCTCATGCGCCTGGCGCTGTGGGTGACGGGCAAGCGGTATTGAGAGAGTTTTATCGAGCTTGCTACTTTATTGATAGCTGCTCAGGCATATTGCACTAGCGCTTGCTGCCTAAAACCCTTGTAATCGATCAAACTGTGTTCGCTGGTACGATGCCACCCATGTCCAGCCAACCTGCCGCCGATATGACGCCCATCCCACCGGACGAAGGCACGCCCGTTTCCGTCAAGATCCGAGAACGCCTTGCCGCCGCGCGCAAGCGCTTTCACGCCAACGACAACATTGCCGAATTCATCGAGCCCGGCGAGCTGGAGAAGCTGCTCGACGAGGTTGAGGTCAAGATGCAGGGCGTGCTCGACAGCCTGGTGATCAACACCGAAGGCGACCACAACACCAACAACACCGCGCGCCGCGTGGCCAAGATGTACCTCAACGAGGTGTTCAAGGGCCGCTACGTAGCGCAGCCGCCCATCACCGAATTCCCGAACGCCGAGCACCTCAACGAGCTGATGATCGTGGGCCCGCTCACCGTGCGCAGCGCCTGCAGCCACCACTTCTGCCCCGTGATCGGCAAGATCTGGATCGGCGTGATGCCCAACGAGCACACCAACGTGATCGGCCTGTCCAAATACGCGCGCCTGGTGGACTGGATCATGGGCCGCCCCCAGATCCAGGAAGAAGCCGTGGTGCAGCTGGCCGACCTGATCATGGAAAAGACCCAGCCCGACGGCCTCGCCATCGTCATGGAAGCCAGCCACTTCTGCATGTCCTGGCGCGGCGTGCGCGACAACGACAGCCGCATGATCAACTCGGTCATGCGTGGCGTGTTCCTCAAGGACAGCGCCCTGCGCCGTGAATTTTTGTCCCTCATTCCTGGAAAGAACTGACCATGCTGGTACGCCTGCTTTACGCCAGTCGCGCGGTCGATACCTCGCCCGCCGCCATCGAAGCCATCCTGACGCAGTCGCGCCAGCACAACCCGGGCTCCGGCATCACCGGCGTGCTGTGCTATGGCGGTGGCGTGTTCCTGCAAGCCATCGAGGGCGGCCGCTCTGCGGTGAGCGAGCTGTATGGCCACATCCAGAAGGACTCGCGCCACAAGGACGTGGTGCTGTTGCACTACGAAGAGATCGCCGAGCGCCGTTTTGGCGGCTGGACCATGGGCCAGGTCAACCTGTCCAAGATCAACCACTCCATCCTGCTGAAATACTCCGAGAAGCCTGAGCTGGACCCGTACTCCGTGTCGGGCAAGGTGTCGTTTGCGCTGCTCGAAGAGTTGATGGCCACGGCCTCCATCATCGGAAGAGCATAGAGATCACCCCCCTGAGGCGCTGCGCGCCTTCCCCCCGCTCTCGCACCACTTCGCGGTGCGGGCAGGGGGACGCCACCAGTGCGGCGGGGCGGCCCTTGCACGGTGGCCCCCAGCTTGGGCCGCGCCAGTTGCAGATGCCGTGAGCGGTACCTAGCCCTTCAATCCAAGCCGCAGCCGCCATCGCGCTGCGGCTTTTTGCATTCAAGCCCTCTCTCTTTCTGACCTGTGACCTTCACCGCCTTCGCCCTCATCATCCTCGCCGGCCTCATCCACGCGTGCTGGAACATCGTGGCCAAGAAGGCCGGGGGTGACTCGCGGTTTGCGTTCTTCACCTCGGTGATCATGATGGTGGTCTGGGCGCCGCTGGGCTGGTACCTGGGGCGCGACGCGGTGCCGCATTGGGGGGCGGTGGAATGGGGCTTTGTGGCCGCCAGCGGGCTGCTGCATGTGGCGTACTTCGTCATCCTGCTGCGCGGCTACCGCGTGGCGGACCTTACCGTGGTCTATCCGCTGGCGCGGGGCTCGGGGCCGCTGTTGTCGTCGCTGGTGGCCATCACGCTGCTGGGTGAGCAGATCTCGGCGCTGGGCGCCCTGGGCATTGTGGGCGTGGTCGGTGGCGTCTTTTTGATCGCGGGCGGCCCGGGCCTGCTGCGCGCCGCGCATGACCCTGCCGCACGGGCACGGGTGCACAAGGGGATGGCCTACGGGGTTCTGACGGGGGCTTTCATTGCCAGCTACACGGTGGTTGATGGCTACGCGGTCAAGTTCCTGCTCATGTCGCCCATCTTGGTGGACTACATGGGCAACTTTGTGCGCGTGGGTCTGCTGGCGCCCGTGGTGCTGCGCGACCTGCCCACGGCCCGCACGCTGTGGCTGGCCCAGTGGCGTTTTGCTCTGGCCGTGGCGGTGGTGAGCCCCGTGGCCTATGTGCTGGTGCTCTACGCCATGCAGCAGGCGCCCCTGTCGCACGTGGCCCCCGCGCGCGAGGTGTCCATGCTGTTTGCGGCGCTGATTGGCGGGCACCTGCTGGGCGAGGGTGACCGTGTGGCGCGCATCTGTGGCGCGCTGTGCATTGCGGCGGGCGTCACGGCCCTGGCATTGGGATGACCGCCGTGGCACCCCAACAACTTCCAATCCAGCTGCTGGGCTGCGACTTCTCCAGCAGCCCCACGCGGCGCAAACCCATCGTGCTGGCGCTGGGCCAGCGCCAGGGTGCGCGCGTGGTGCTCAGCGCGCTGCAGCCGTTCGACACCCTGGCCGCATTCGGCCAATGGCTGGCGCAGCCCGGCGACTGGGTGGGCGGTTTTGATCTGCCCTTTGGCCTGCCGCGCGAGCTGGTGCAGGCGCTGGGCTGGCCCACCAGTTGGTACGCCTGCATGCAGCACTATCGCCACCTTAGCCGCGAGCAGATCCGCGCGCAGTTTGCAGCGTTCTGCGATGCGCGCCCGGTGGGCGGCAAGTTTGCCCACCGCGCCACCGACGGGCCCGCAGGCTCCAGCCCGTCGATGAAATGGGTGAACCCGCCCGTGGCCTACATGCTGCACGCGGGCCTGCCGCTGCTGCTGGACGCGGGCGTGCACCTGCCGGGCCTACACGCAGGCGACCCCCGCCGGGTGGCGCTGGAGGCCTACCCCGGCCTGCTGGCGCGCGAGGTGCTGCAGCGCCGCAGCTACAAAAGCGACGACCGCGCCAAGCAAACGCCCGACCGCCTCATCGCCCGCAAAGACCTGGTCAACGCGCTGGAGCTGGGCCAGACCCGCCTGGGCCTGCGCCTCAAGCTCAGCCACGCCCAGCGCGATGCGCTGGTGCAGGACGCCAGCGGCGACAGCCTGGACGCCGTGCTGTGCCTGCTGCAGGCCGCCTGGGCCCAGCAGCGCCATGCCGAGGGAGATGCGCTCTATGGCCTACCGTCAGGGCTCGACCCGCTCGAAGGCTGGATCGTCACGGCGGACAAGCCCTGACTGACGAACCTGCCGCTTTTCCGGGCATCAAACCGCCGCAGGCTGCGTAGCATGGGTAGGACACGCTGGATGCTTTGCTTGCCCATGCCTTTCGCCCCCCGCCTTTCGTGCGTGCTGTGCGCGCTGTTCGCACTGCTCGTCTTGCTGGCCCCACTGCTGCTGCAGGCCGCCCCCGCGCCCTGGTACTACTGGCGCAGCCTAGTCGACGGTCAGCGTGTGTGCGCGCAAACCTCGCCCGGCCCGGGCTGGGAGCAGGACAGCGCCGCCTACGAAGGCCCCGGCTGCCAGCCGCGCCGCAAGGTGCTGGTCGTGCCCATGCGGTGACGCGCCGCTCGGTAGGTGGTGCGCAGGCGGTTGTTATAAAAAACATAGCTATCAGCGCTTATTGCATAAGCGCTTGCGGGCAAAAGAGCTTGCAATGCTGTGTGTACATTCGATAATGGCATGCATGACCGAACTCATCCTGATTCGCCACGGCGAGACCGACTGGAACCGCGAACTGCGCTTCCAGGGCCACGTGGACGTGCCCCTCAACGCCACTGGCCACGAACAGGCCCGCCGCCTGGCCGAGCGCCTGGCCGCAGAGCGCCCCGTGGTGCACCACCTCATCTGCAGCGACCTCATCCGCACCCAGCAGACCGCCACGCCCAGCCTGCAGGTGCTGTTCCCTGAGGCCCGCATCGACACCCTCACCGACAGCGCCCTGCGCGAGCAAAACTTTGGCGTTGTGGACGGCAAGCGCGTGGATGACGTCAAGTTGGAGCACGCCGACGCATGGAACCAGTGGCTGCGCTTTGAAGCCGACTACGGCATGCCCGGCGGCGAGACCACCCGCCAGTTCCACACCCGCGTGATGGACGCCGTCTACCGCATCGCCCAGCAACACAGCGGCCAGACCGTTATGGTGGTCACCCACGGCGGCGTGCTCGACATGATCTGGCGCACGGCACGTGGCACGGGGCTGGACGGCCCCCGCCAGAGCGACATCCCCAACGCAGGGCTCAACCGCGTGCGGGTGAGCGGCGAGGTGGTGGAGGTGCTGGACTGGGCCGACGTGCGGCACCTGGCGGATTTGCCGGAGCAGCCCGTGTATGACCAGACGAAACTGGTGGTGCGGTGAGGCTAGCTAGCGCGAATTAGATTCGGCGGTGTGCTCATCGAAAATCACGAAGTGCTCAACTCCTCTGCTACGGTTCGCAGCGCGTAAAGCATCCCAAAGAGTTCTTCGGGGTGATATCTCATGGTGGCTTGTGCGAGGGGCGCGCCCTTGGCAAGCCACTCTTCTCCCCGCTGCACGTATTGTTCTTCCGACAGCCCTTCGTACCGCTCCCATGGATATCGGAGGGCCACAAAGTTCTGTCCCCATTCCTTGAAAACGCTCTGATGGTTGTTGGTTAAACCAGATGGCCCAATTCGCTCTCCTGCCAGGGAGAGTAGGCGAACTTGTATCTCTTTCGGCAAACGTTTGAACAGCTTCTCATACTTGTGTCCATGCGCATTTTCATTGAGCGTTCGTTCAAAAACTACTTTGAGCAAAAGCTCTAGGCTTAGTAAGCGCAGCAGGTAGTAAGAGTCAGATCGATCTACTTCATCTGAGGCCGCGTAGAGTAAGTCAGCGTCAATCAGTCTCTGTAGGGCGTCCTCGTGCATTAGTCTCAGACGCAACTTGGTGATCGGCGAGGGAGGCTTTTTGTACGTATCAGGTAGCCCCAGTTGTTCGTCTGTTGCCTTCATTTGCCGCGCCAGCCTCACCGACTCCGGCTGCCCATTCACCATCGGCTGCAACACGTTCTGCACCGCCGCCCACTGTCCGTTGCGCTGCAGGGCATCCAGCCAGATCTGGTGGAACAGATCGCGCTGCGCATGGCTCCCGCCAATCTCCACCAGCCGGGGCAGGGCCACGCCCAGCTTCTCCACAGCGGTCGCCCAGTCGCCCCGCGCATGCCCCAGCAGGCCCTGAGCGGCAGGTACACACACTTGCTGCCACACCATGCGCTCATGCGCCTCGGTACGGGAGGCTGCGTGGGCTGCGATGTTGTTTTGCAGCGTGAGTGCTGCCTCCATGCGCCCGGCGCGGGCCAGGCCGTAGAGGTATTGCAGGTCCAGGAAGGGCAGTACATGGTCGGCCAGGCGCGGCGCCAAGTGGTCGGCCACGTCGGCCCAGCGGTCGCCTACGTCCACGCCCGCCAGCTCCAGCCGGGCGAGCAGGGACACGGCGTTGATCTGGTCTTGCGTGTATTCCTTGACCACGCCCCACACTTGGCTGTCGTACAGCGCCAGCACCTCGGCGTGGCGGTCTTGCTCCAGCAAAAACAGCGCTTGGTGCCACCAGTTGTGCGTGACCATGAAGGAGTTCAGGCCCGTCCAGGTGTCGCTCACGCTGGCCATGAAGTCGGTACCTTCGCGGATGCGGCCCTGGGTCAGCATGACGTGGGCCAGTGCGTGGTGGGCCCAGGGCTCTTTGCGGCACAGGCTGATGGCGTGGCGGGCGGCGCTTTCGGCCTCGGGCAGGCGGTGGCATTGCTCCCAGCCGAAGGCGAGCATGCCGTGCAGATACGGTACGTCGGCCGCTGCGGGCAGGGCCTGCAGCGCCAGGCGCAGCATGCCGGGTGAGTCGCCCCGGTTGAACAGATGGTATTGGCCGAGCTTGAGGGAGGCGAGATCGCGCGGGTGCAGGCAGGCTTGCTCTTCGTGCAGCGCAATGGCGCGGGGCAGGTCGCCATCCACCCAGGCGGCGATGGCGGCCACAAAGCGTTGTTCACGCTCGCTGGCTTCTGCGGCACGGGCCAGGGCCTGGTCGATGAAGGGGCGCGCGTTGCGCGGGGCGTCTGCCGACTCGGCAAACATGTGCAGCGCCGCGCAGCTGGCCTGGACGATGGGGCTGGTGTCGGCCGCCGCGTTCAGAACGTTCACCGCGCGGGCCTCGCAGGCGATGAAGCCTTCTACAAATTCATTCAGCGCCGTTGCGCTGGTGGCGTCGTGCAGCGTGATGGGGTTGCCCAGGCTGTCGGTCATGCGGGTGTGCGTGGAGGATGGCATGGGGCATTGTTGGGTCGCTGGGCTCAGCCGCCGTTGATCAAGGTCAGGTAGGCGTTGCGGGTTTCGGCGGACACCGAGGCCACGAGTTGTTCGTGCGGCGTCTGGTGCCGCGCCAGCATGCGGGCGCTGGCCACGGTTTTGGACTTGCAGTACCAGTGGCAGGTGTGCTGCATCAGAAACAGCTCGGCCGTCATCATGTAGGCGCGGTCCTTGGGTGACAGGTGGCTGGTGTTCTGCACCACATGGGCAATGCCGCGCGCGTGGATGGCCAGGGCTCGGCGCACGTCAAAGGTCATGGCGGGCAGCAGCTTGTCGGCAAACGGTATCGGCACGGAGAGCCGGCTGACACGCGCGTGGGCTTCGTCCACCTTGGCAAAGTCGGCGGCAAAGCGGCTGAACTGCTCGCTCAGCTGCGACTCGGTGGTGCTCAGCAGGCTCCAGATCTGGCTGCGGCGCTCGTCGGTGCTTTCACCCAGGGCGCGCAGGTAGCCGTCGGTCAGCGCCTCCATCAGCTTTTCGATCTGGTAGTTGGCCAGGTGTTTGCCCAGCAGTGCAATGCGTTTGCGCTGCTCTTTGGCGTTGAGCATGAAGGTGCCGGTGGCGATGAGGATCGCCAGGATGATGATGTCCATGCGGTGGTGGGGTGGTGGTTGGTAGGGCGGGGGGCTCCAGCGGTGGTGCCAGCGTCAGAGCGTATCCCCCAAGGTTACCAATAACAGCGCACAACAGACGCAGGGTTATGCCGCAGGCGGCTGTGGCCATGCGCGCTGGGGCTCGCGGATGAGCTCGAAGGCATGCGCGACCTGCAGCACGCCCAGGTCGTCAAAACGCGCACCCGCAATCTGCAGGCCGATGGGCAAACCGGAGCGGGTGTAGCCGCAGTTGACCGAGGCCGCAGGTTGCTCGGACATGTTGAATGGCACGGTAAACCCGATGTGCTCCAGCGGCCGTAGTGGGTCGTTGGTGGGCGAGGGCAGCTCGGCCTGGAAGGCGACGTTGGGCGCCACGGGCGAGATCACGTAGTCGAACGCGCTGCAGGCCTTGACCGTGTTCACCCGGGTCAGGTGAAACTGGTGGCTGGCGTTAAAGACTTCGGTGCCGCTCATGCCGGCAGCGCTGTCGGCCCAGGTGCGGATGTAGGGCAGCACCTTGTCGCGCCGCGCCGCAGGCAGGGCCTGCAGGTCGATGTGGGACCGCATGCGCCAGAAATGGTCCATGCCGTCGAGCATGGCCTGGGTCATGAACGGTGCCATGGGCACGATGGTGGCGCCGGCGGCTTCCATGAGTTTTGCGGCGCGCTCCACGGCGGCCTTCACTTCGGGCTCCACGGGCAGGCCGCAGCCAGCGTCCAGCAGCAGGCCGATGCGCAGGCCGCGCAGGCGTTCAGCGCCCTTGTTGAACTGGCTCCACGCGATGTCCTGGTAGGGCAGGCTCATGCTGTCACGTGCGTCGGGCTGGCTCAGCACCTGCATCATCAGCGCGGCGTCGGCCACGGTGCGGGTCATGGGGCCGGCGGCGCGGCCGGTGTAGGGTGGGTCAATCGGGATGCGGCCCAGGCTGGGCTTGAGGCTGAAGATGCCGCACCAGCTGGCGGGCAGGCGCAGCGAGCCGCCAATGTCGGTGCCAATGTGCAGCGGGCCGTAGCCCGCAGCAGCCGCAGCGCCACCACCGGCGCTGGAGCCGCCAGGGCCCTTGCTCACGTCCCAGGGGTTGCGCGACAGCGGGTGAAAGGTGGACAGGCCCGAGGACAGCATGCCGTAGTCGGGCATGGTGGTCTTGGCGACGATGACGGCACCGGCCTCGCGCATGCGGGCGGCAGGGGGGGCGTCTGCGGCAGCGGGCACCAACTCGACGGCGGCCGTGCCCAGCGGGGTGGGGTCGCCTTCGGTGGCAATGTTTTCCTTGATGGTGCTGGGCACGCCGTCGAGCGCGCCCTTGGGCTCGCCGCGCAGCCAGCGGGCCTCGGAGGCTCGGGCTTGCGCCAGGGCGGCCTCGGGGCGCAGCAGGTAGGTGGCCTGGATGTGGGGCTCCCACCGTTCGATGTGGGCCAGCACGGCCTGCGTGACCTCAACCGGTGACAGCTTGCGCTGGCGGTAGGCGGCGATCAGGTCGTGGGCGGGCAGGTCGTGCAGTTCGGTCATGGCGGGGTGGGGGTCGCCGTAGCGGCGTTTATCAATAAAAAAAGGCTGCAAGCGCTAGTGGATCAAGCGCTGGCAGCTATTGTTTTAGGAGTATTGGCTCCTGCACGCGCCGCGTTGTGTTGCGGCGCGTGGCGGTCAGGACCAGGACAGCGCGGAGATGTCGTTGACGAACACGGGCATGTCTTTCCACAGGCCCTTGAGGTTCTTGTTGGCCACCGTGATCCACTGGTTGGAGTACAGGAAGGCGTGCACCGAGTCCTCGGCCAGCAGGCGCTGCGCATCGCCCAGCAGCTTGGCGCGGTCGGCGGGGCGGGCGGCGTTCTTGATCTGGTTGAACAGGTCGTTGAACTTGGGCGAGTTGTAGGCCCAGTAGTAGTCAGGCTTGGCAAAGTTGCCCAAGTCAAAGGGCTCCACGTGGCTGATCACGGTCAGGTCATAGTTCTTGCTGCCGTAGGTGCCGCTGAGCCACTGCGCCCATTCCACGTTCTGGATCTTGGCGGCGATGCCGACCTTGGCCAGCTGGGCTGCAATCACCTCGCCACCCTGGCGCGCGTAGGGCGTGGGGGGCAGCGTCATCGTTAGCTCCAGCGGCGTCTTGATGCCGGCTTCGGCCAGCAGCTTCTTGGCCTTCTCGGGGTCGTAGGGGTTCACGCCCGTGGTGTCCACGTAGCCAAACGCGCCGGGCACGTAGTGGCTGCCGATGGGCGCGCCGTAGCCGTCGCCTGCACCTTCAATGACGGCCTTGCGGTCAATGGCGGCGGCAATGGCGCGGCGCACGCGCACGTCGTCCAGCGGCTTCTTGCCGTTGTTGATGGCCAGAATGGTCTTGGCGCGCGAGCCACTGACCACCACCTGGAACTTGGGGTTGGCCTTGAACTGCGCCACGCTGCGCGGCGTGACGCGCGGGAAGGCGTCCACGTCACCGGCCAGCAAGGCAGCCACCTGGGCGGCTGGGTCGGAGATGAAGCGGAAGGTGGCGCGCTTGATCTTGATGGCCTTGGCATCGCGGTAGTCGGCCCACGCGGTCAGCACGACCGACGAACCCTTGTTCCAGGCCTGCAGCTGGTAGGGGCCGGTGCCCACGGGTTTGTTGGCGTTGGTGTCGGCGCTCTTGGGTTCCACGATGATGGAGGTGGCCTGGCCCAGCACGAACAGCAGGTCGGGGTCGATCTCCTTGTTGAGCAGCACCACGGTGTAGTCGTCCACCACCTGGGTGGTGATGCCGGCAAAGGTGCGCTTGTCCTTGTTGGTGCTCTTCTCGCCGCCTGCGCGGTCGTACGAGAACTTGACGGCCGCAGCGGTGAAGGGCTCGCCGTTCTGGAACTTCACACCACGGCGCAGCTTGAAGGTGTAGGTCTTGAGGTCGGGCGAGACCTCCCAGCTTTCGGCCAGCAGGGGCGACACGCTGCCGTCGGGGTTGATCTTGGTGAGCGTCTCGAAGATGTTGTACTGAACGATCTCGGCGATGGCGGAGGCCGCACCGGCGGTCGGGTCGAGGCCTGGGGGCTCCAGCGTCATCGCCAGCGTCACCGCATCTTTGCGGCCTTGCGCCAGGGCGCCAAGCGAGGTGGTCAAGGGCACAGCGGCGATGGCGCCAGTGGCAAGAACGGTACGGCGGTTCAGCATGTTCGGACTCTCCAGACAAAAAAACCAGACAACAAACATTGGGACTTCGCAAACAAGGATGCAACAACTAACTTGCTTAGGAGCGAGCCGTTTGCCCACGCCTTGTTTTGCGTAAGTCTTGACCATAAGCCCCGGTGCAATTTGTTACCGGGGAGGAAAGAAGCTTTTTACACCATCACACCTGCATGTGGTTATGCGGTTTTTGCCGTTGCAGCAGCAGCGGCTGCCGCACGGCGCGCCCGTGCGCGGCCCGGCTGCACCTGGGGCACGGCGCCCACCAGTGACTGTGTGTACGGGTGCTGCGCGTTGCGGAACAGCTCGCCCGGCGAGCCGCGCTCCACGATGCGCCCCTGGTACAGCACCACCACCTCGTCGCACAGGTGGTTGACCACCGCGAGGTCGTGGCTGATGAGCATGTAGGTGATGCCGAACTGCTGCTGCAGGTCCTGCATCAGGTTGAGCACCTGGGCCTGCACCGACACGTCGAGCGCACTCACGGGCTCGTCGGCCACGATGAGGCGCGGCCGCGTGATGAGGGCACGTGCAATGGCGATGCGCTGGCGCTGGCCGCCAGAAAATTCGTGTGGGTACTTGCCCAGGTCGTTGGTGCGCAGGCCCACTTGCGATAGCACCTGGGCGGCCTGCTCGCGTTGCTCGGCGCGTGTGGTCTGGCCCTGCGCCTGCAGCGGCTCGGTCACGATACGTTCCACGGTCTGGCGCGGGTCCAGCGATCCGTAGGGGTCCTGGAACACCATCTGGAAGTCGCGCCGCGCCTGGCGCAGCTCTTCGGCGGGCAGCTGGTGCAGGTTGCGGCCCAGCAGTTCCACCGTGCCGGAGGTGGGCGCATCCAGCGCCATCACCAGCCGTGCCAGGGTGGATTTGCCCGAGCCTGATTCACCGACGATGCCCAGGCTGCGGCCTGCGGCAATCGAGAAGCTCACGCCGTTGAGGGCTTGCACCTTGCCCGGCGGGCGGAACAGGTGCTCGCGGGGCAGGGTGTATTCGCGCACCAGGTCGGTCACTTGGAGCAGCGGCGCGGCGGTTGGGGCGACGGTGGTGTGATTGGCGTGGGTCATGCAGCCACCTCGACGATGTTCACCACGTTCGCACTCTGCGCCTCGGCAATGGCCTCGCGCCGCAGGCAGCGCACCAGGTGGTCGCCGTCGGCATCGGTGGCCACGAGCGTGGCCTCGGGTTGTTGGTGGTGGCAGTCATCCACCGTGTAGCTGCAGCGCCCCGCAAAGGGGCAGCCTGCGGGCAGGTCTACCAGCTCGGGCACCGTGCCCGGAATGGTGGACAAACGAGGGCGTTGCCCAGGCGCGTGCACGGCACCCAGGTGGGGCCGGGCGGCGAAAAGCCCGCGTGTGTAGGGGTGCGCCATGGCCGAGAAGACCGAGGCGGTGGAGCCACTTTCGACCACGCTGCCGCCGTACATCACCATCATGCGGTCCACGTTCTGCGAGATCACGCCCAGGTCGTGCGAGATCAGGATCAGCGCCATGTTGCGCTCGGCCACCAGGTCGCTGATGAGGTCCAGGATCTGCTGCTGGATGGTCACATCCAGTGCCGTGGTGGGCTCGTCGGCAATCAGCAGGTCGGGCCCGCAGGCCAGTGCCATCGCAATGGTGATGCGCTGGCGCTGCCCGCCCGAGAACTGGTGCGGGTAGGCGTCAAAACGCTGCGCGGCGTTGGGGATGCCCACGCGGTCCAGCAGGGCAATGGCTTCGGTGCGTGCGGCTGCCGCATTCATGCCCCGGTGCAGGCGCAGCGGCTCTGCCACCTGGCGGCCAATGGTGTGCACGGGGTTGAGGGCCGTCATGGGCTCCTGGAACACCATGCCAATGCGGTTACCGCGCATCTGGCACATCTGCGCATCGGTGCGGCCCACCAGCTCTTGGCCGTCAAAGCGGATGCTGCCGGTGACCTGCGCGCTCTCGGGCAGCAGGCCCATGAGCGACATGGCGGTGATGGACTTGCCACAGCCTGATTCACCGATCAGGCCCAGGGTTTCACCGCGCGCCAGCGAAAAGCTCACGCCGCGCACGGCATCGGCGGGGCCTCGGTGCGTCTGCAGGCGGATGCGGAGGTTGGAGACTTCTAACAGAGACATCGTGGGGTCTGGGAGGCTTCTTGGCGGGGTCAACGCTTACGCGAGAGGCGGGGGTCTAGGAGGTCGCGCAGGCCATCGCCCAGCAGGTTCAGCCCCAGCACGGCCAGTGCAATCGCCACGCCCGGCCACACGGCCAGCAGCGGGGCCTGGAACATCAGGGTCTGTGCCTCGCTGAGCATGCGGCCCCAGGAGGGCTGGGGCGGCTGGGTGCCCAGGCCCAGGTACGACAGGGCGGCCTCGGCCAGGATGGCGATGGCGAACTGGATGGTGGCCTGCACGATGAGCACCGACAGGATGTTGGGCAGCACGTGTTCCAGCGTGATGCGCCAGCTGCCTTTGCCGCAGGCACGTGAGGCCAGGATGTATTCGCGCGACCACACGGCGTTGGCCGATGCGCGCGTGACGCGTGCAAACGTCGGGATGTTGAAGATGCCGATGGCGATGATGGAATTCACAATGCCTGCACCAAACACCGCCGTCATCATGATGGCTGAGAGGATGGCGGGGAAGGCGAAAGTGAAGTCTGCCAGCCGCATGATCAGTTCTTCCACCCAGCCGCGCTTGGCGGCGGCCAGCAGGCCCAGAGCCGTGCCGATGGTGAGACCGATGCCCACCGCGATCACGCCCACCAGGATGGAGTTGCGGGCGCCCACCAGCAGCAGCGAGGCCACGTCGCGGCCAAAGGCATCGGTGCCCAGCCAGTGGGTGCCGGAGGGACTCGCCAGCTTGTTGGCCAGGTCCATCTCGTAGGGCGACCAGGGCGTCCAGACAAAGGAGAGCAGCGCAGCAAGGATCAGCAGCGCCGACAACACCGCACCGATGACAAAACTGCGGTGGCGCAGCGCGCGGTGCAGCCAGCCGGGGGCGGAGGGTGTGGAAGAGGAGAGGGTGGACACGGCGGCGCTCATGGGGATCAGATGTCGGAAGCCTTCACGCGGGGGTCGATCACGGCGTAGAGGATGTCCACGACGAAGTTCACGATCACCACCATGGCGGCGAGCAGCATCACGCAATTGCGCACCACGATCAGGTCGCGGTTGGAGATGGACTGGAAGATCAGGCGCCCGAGGCCGGGCAGATAGAACACGTTCTCGACCACGATGGTGCCCGCCAGCAGGTTGGCAAACTGCAGCCCCATCACGGTAACCACCGGGATCATGGCGTTGCGCAGCACATGGCCCCACAGCGCTGCGCGCTGCGTGAGACCTTTGGCGCGGGCCGTGCGTACAAAGTCTTCACGCAGCACCTCCAGCACGGCCGAGCGGGTGATGCGCGCGAGGATGGCAGCCTGCACCACAGCCAGCGCAATGGCGGGCAGCAGCAGGGCTTTGAGGGCTTCTAGCGGGCTGCCGCCAGCGTCTTCCGTCCAGCCCGGAAAGCCGCCGGCCGAGAACCACTGCAGCTTCACCGAGAACAGCAGGATCAGCAGGATGGCGAACCAGAAGTTGGGGATGGCAATGCCGATCTGCGCCAGGCCCATCACGCCCACGTCACCCAGCTTGTTGTGGCGCGCCGCGGCGTACACACCGGCGGCCAATGCCAGCACCGTGGTGATCACCATGGCCATCAGGGCCAACGGCACGGTAAGTGCCAGGCGCTCCAGCACCAGGTCGAGCACGGGCGAGCTGTAGGCGTAGCTGTCGCCCATGTTGCCCACCACCAGGCCGCTCACCCATTGCCAGTAGCGCAGGCTGGCGGGCTGGTCCAGACCCAGCTTGGTGGCCAGAGCTGCCACCGCATCGGGAGAGGCATCGGGACCCATCAGAATCTGCGCGGCATTGCCCGGCAGGATTTCCAGCACCAGGAACACGACGATGGAGGCGCCAATCAACGTGGCCAGGAGGGTGACAAACCGCTTGAGAAAAAACAGGCCCATGGGTGGGGTGCGTTGGCAGGTGGGTCAGACGCAGGGGCGTCAAAATTAATGTGTATACACAGCATAACGGTAAAAACGTCCCCGTCAGCGGTGGTGGGTTGCAGTGTGGCACGCAAGGCACATGCCACCGGCGCGGGATAATACGGAGCATGAACTGCGCCGCTCGCTCCGTTGCCCCTGTTTTTGGCCCTGTGCACTGGGAGGCTGTATGGCGCTGATGATCACGGACGAGTGCATCAACTGCGATGTGTGCGAGCCCGAATGCCCCAACCAGGCGATCTACCTGGGGCAGGAGATCTACGAAATCGACCCGAACAAGTGCACGGAATGTGTAGGGCATTTCGACGAGCCCCAGTGTGTGCAGGTCTGCCCTGTGGCCTGCATTCCCGTGAACCCGCAGCACGTGGAAAGCCGCGAAACCCTGTGGCAGAAGTTCCAGCGGCTGCAGGCAGCCACACCGACGTAATTTGAACCAAATCGACCGCTTGCGCTAGTAGGTCATGCCTTGGGCGCTATTGAATAAATAGCAATATCCACAGCGCAACGGCTGGATGGACTGGTGGCCCCTCAGTCCTCCACAGGCCGAGGGGGCTTGGGGCGGGGCGGTTTGGTGGTGTGGATGAGCAGCGTGGCCTTTTCCATGTCCCCCGCCAACAGAGCGGGGTAGGCCTTGAGCGAGTGGGCGATGCTGTCCTCGATCAGCGTGCGCTGGTCTTGCGACGGCTTCTTGAGCACCCAGTTGGCGACTTCGCTTTTGACGCCCGGATGGCCGATGCCGATGCGCAGGCGCCAGTAGTCGGGCGAGCCCAGCTGTCCGTGAATGTCACGCAGGCCGTTGTGCCCGGCATGGCTGCCGCCGCGCTTGAGCTTGACCTGGCCCGGTGCGATGTCCAGTTCGTCGTGCACCACCAGGATTTCCTCGGGCAGGATCTTGAAAAAGCGCGCCAGCGAGGCCACGGACTTGCCCGAGAGGTTCATGAAGGTCTGCGGTTCCAGCAGCCACACGTTCTGGCCGTGCACCGTGGTGCGTGCCACCAGGCCGTGGTAACTGCGCTCGGGCACCAGCGTGGTCTTGAGTTCGCGCGCCAGGGCATCAATCCACCAGAAGCCGGCGTTGTGCCGCGTGTCCTCGTAGTCTGGCCCGGGGTTTCCCAGGCCTACAAACAGCTTGATCATGTGCGGGATTATCGGTGGCTGGGGTGTGGAAAGGTCGTCGGCATTGCTGCCGCTGCCTGAGGATGCAGTCGGCGAGAGAGAGGTGCGGCGTGCAAAGTGCGCCACACCAATGAAAACGGCCCACGCAAGGTGGGCCGTTTCGTGGTCAACACCGCAAAGCGGGTTGACCGGGTGAAGTGATCGAGGTCGTTGACCGGCGAATTACTTCTTGCCCTTGCCCTTGCCCTTGGCATCGGCAGCAGGAGCGGCTTCAGCAGGGGTCTCGACGACCACGACTGGAGGCACCACGGACACCAGCACGGGGTTGTTGTTCTGGCCACCACGGACCTTGGCCACCACGCCCTTGGGCAGCTTGATGTCCTTCAGGTGCAGGGAAGCACCCTTTTCCAGCTTGGACAGGTCCACAGCGATGAATTCGGGCAGGTCCGAAGGCATGCAGGTCACGTCCAGTTCGTTCACGACGGGGTTGACCATGCACTTGTCCACCTTGACGGCGTTGGACTCTTCAGCACCGCTGTAGTGCAGTGGCACCTTCAGGTGCAGCTTGGTCTTGTCGTCCACGCGCTGGAAGTCGATGTGCAGCACCAGTTGCTTGTAGGGGTGGTATTGCACGTCACGCAGCACGACCTTGGACGTAGTGCCAGCCACTTCCATGTCCAGCACGCTGGAGTGGAAAGCTTCCTTCTTGAGGGCGTGCCACAGAGCGTTGTGGTCCACCTCGATCAGTTGGGGTTCGGCAGCACCACCGTACACGATGCCAGGCGTCTTGCCCGAATTACGCAGACGGCGGCTCGCACCCGTACCCTGCTTGGCGCGCTCAAAAGCGACGAAGTTCATAGTTAGCTCCTGAAAAGGACAGACCGCGACCAGTCGTATCCCGATTAAAAAAGACCTGTGACGCCACTGTGGCGGCAGGCCTGCGCATTGCTCTCGAACAGACAAGCCTCCCGAAGGAGGCCTGCGTGCAATCCGACTGCAACGCTCCCGGGGGAGCGCGTTAGAACAGGTTGTCCTGGTCCGAGAACAGACTCATGACCGACTCACCCTTGGCAATGCGCTGGATCGTTTCGGCGATCAGCGGGGCCACGGAGAGTTGGCGGATCTTGGAACATCCCTTGGCGTTGTCGCTCAGCGGGATGGTGTTGGTCACCACCACTTCATCGAGGGCCGAGCCCTTGGCGATGCGTTCGATGGCAGGACCCGAAAAAATGGGGTGCGTGCAGTAGGCGTACACGCTCTTGGCGCCACGCTCCTTGAGCACTTCGGCCGCCTTCACCAGCGTGCCGGCGGTGTCGATCATGTCGTCCATGATCACGCAGTTGCGGCCTTCGATCTCGCCGATCACGTGCATGACTTCCGACACGTTGGCCTTGGGGCGGCGCTTGTCGATGATGGCCAGGTCACAACCCAGTTGCTTGGCCAGTGCACGGGCTCGCACCACGCCACCCACGTCGGGGGAGACGACGATCAGGTCCTCGTAGTTCTTCTGGCGCAGGTCGCCCAGCAGCACCGGAGAGGCGTAGATGTTGTCCACGGGGATGTCGAAGAACCCTTGGATCTGGTCGGCGTGCAGGTCCATGGTCAGCACGCGGGCCACGCCCACGGCTTGCAGCATGTTGGCCACCACCTTGGCCGTGATCGGCACACGGGTAGAGCGGGGGCGGCGGTCCTGGCGGGCGTAACCGAAATAAGGAATCACGGCGCTGATGCGTTCAGCCGATGCACGCTTGAGCGCATCGACCATGATCAGCAGTTCCATGAGGTTTTCGTTGGTAGGTGCGCAGGTGGACTGCACCACGAAAACGTCACGTGCACGCACGTTTTGCTTGATTTCGACGGTGACTTCACCGTCAGAGAAGCGACCCACGTCAGCCGCACCGAGGGTGGTGCCGAGGTGTTGGGCAATTTCAGCTGCCATGCCAGGATTGGCATTGCCGGTGAAAACCATGAAGTCGGGGTGGTTGGCTTGCATGAGCGTCCCAGCAGTCTGAAATAAAAGCCCGTACGCGGAAAGCGTTTGGCAGGGGAAGAAGGATTCGAACCTTCGCATGCCGGAATCAAAATCCGGTGCCTTAACCAGCTTGGCGACTCCCCTACACAGGTCAATTGCCGAAGGCAACCAACCTTAAATTTCTCCTGATGCCCAACCTGCCAGAGGATGAATCATCAGATTTTCACATGCCTTCACTTGCCAGCCCTCTGGGGCTCCGCACAGGTCGACTGCATGTGACATCTGTGCAAACACTGCACTGCCTGAGCCTGTCATTCTGCCTTTGAGACCGCGATCGTTGAGCCATTCAATGGCTTGCGAAACATCCGGGCAAAGAGCCTGAGCAACCGGCTGCAAGTCGTTTCGACCGAAGTCAAAGTGTGCTGCAGCAAAGCCTAAGATTGTAGCACTATCTGAATCGCGTTTCAAACTTGGAGACAAAAAAATTTCTTTTGTCTCCAAACCTGCAGCGGGCTTCACGATCACAAAGCTCGCTTGCGGCAGCTGGTGCGCTTTCTCAAGCGGCGTGATTGTCTCACCAATTCCCTCCACCCAGGCGTTGTGACCGCATAAAAAAAACGGAACATCTGCACCCAGTTGCAAACCGATCTTGGCCAACGCATGTCTTGGCAGGTTGAGCCCCCACAACCGGTTCAATGCGAGCAGCGTGGTTGCGGCATCAGACGAGCCTCCTCCCATGCCCGCTTGTGCAGGCACGCGTTTCAGGATGCTGATGTGCGCACCCTCGCTGCAGCCCGTGGCTGCTTGCAGCGCGCGAGCTGCACGAACCGAGAGATCCACTTCGGGCAGTGCCATCGACAGGTCTTCCCGCGAAATCAACCCATCGGCTCGGCGCTCGAAGTGCAAGGTGTCGCACCAGTCCACAAGCATGAACACGGACTGCAGCAAGTGGTAGCCATCCGCACGGCGCCCGGTAATGTGCAGAAAGAGATTGAGCTTGGCCGGGGCCGGCACGTCATACAAGGCTTGCATGGGGAGGTGGTACGAGGTGGTGCCGTGCGAACGGTGCTGCTGGCCGTCGCAGAGGGCTGGCCGTCAGGGAGTCAGCGCAATGCGCAGCGTGGCGGTGGGCTGTGGATCGTCACGGCGTGCCGTCAGCCGTCCGTCGACAATGCCGGTGAGGTCTGCTTGCCACCCCGTCGCACTGGCCTGGGTGCCCTTGAGCCAGCTAAACAGGGCGGTCACGGGAATGCGTGTACCGGTCACATCCTGGAGCAGCGTGTCGAGGGAATCAGAGGTGCGGGTGTCCTGGCCGCTGACCAGTTGCGCATGCCCATCCTTCCAGTCGAGTTGCGCAATGCGATTGCCGAAAGGGCTGAGCAAAACGAGTCCACCGGCCTGGGCGGTGCCGCGCAGCTCAAACATGGCAGAAAAAGACTGCGAGGCCTGCCCGTCAATCTGAAGTGCGATGCGACCGTTCCAGCTGTTTTCCTCCACGGGGGCTGATGGCATTGGCTGCGCACAGCCCGCAAGCCACAAGGCACACAACACCAGCCAGCCCATCCATCGATGGCGAAGCGTTCCGGTCAGTGGGCTGACGATGTTGCCAAACAGGCTTGGCATCAGAGGGAGGCTCCGAGGCGTTTCAGGGTCTCTTTGAGGGTGTCGTTGTCGGGGCTGGCGCGCTGTCCTTCTTTCCAGACGCGCGTTGCGCCGTCCTTGTCACCCATGCTCCAGAGAACCTCACCCAGATGTGCGGCTATCTCCACGTCGGGCCGGGCCTTGAAGGCCGCTTCGAGGTGCTTGCGCGCGTCGGCCTTGTTGCCCAGGCGGAATTCCACCCATCCCAGGCTGTCCATGATGAAGGGGTCGTTGGGGGCAAACTGCAGGGCCTTCAGGATGAGCTGTTTGGCCTCGTCCAGCCGCACGCCCCGGTCCGCGAGCGAATAGCCGAGGGCGTTGTAGGCGTGGTGGTAGTCGGGCTGGCGCGCGATCACCTGGCGCAGCAGCTGTTCCATGGTGTCGGGCTGGCCAGCCTTTTCGGCGAGCATGGCCTGGTCGTAGACCAGTTCCGCATCGTCCGGAGCTATGGCCACCAGTTCCGTTTGTACTTTGTAAGCTTCCTGGTACAGACGTTGGTCGCGCAGCAGCTGTACTTCGGCCATGAGTTTCAGGCGGTGGCTCTCTGGGGAATTGCCTGGCAAGCTGCGCAACAAGGCCCGTGCCTCGGCGAGCTTGCCCTGGCGTGCCAGCAATGATGCGCGACGCGTCTGTGCACCAAAGACTTCCTCTGCGTTGTCGATGCGTGCGAGCCAGGCTTCTGCGCCCGCAAAGTCTTTCTTTTTCTCGGCAATCTGTGCGTGCAGCAAGTACGCCTGCGTGAGACTCTTTCGCCGCAGGTCGGCATCGGCGGACGCAGAGGCAAGCTCCATGAACCGCTGCAGCGACGCCTCAGCAGCGGGCAGCCGGTTGTCTTGGTATTGCAGAGTGGCCGCCACCAGCCAGGCCTCCGTCAGATCTGGCTTTTCCTTCGTAACGGTTTCCAGCTGGCGACTGGCCTCTGGGTAGCGCTGCAGGCCCAGCAATACCCGGGCGTACGCCATGCGCAGGTCCGGGATGGGCTGCTTGGACAGGGTTTGCGTCACGATGGGCTCCGCGTCCAGCAGGCCTTCGTCCATCAGCTCCAGCGCCAGCCGGGCGGCACTTTCGCTGGCATTGTCCAAGCCCTGCGCCCTGCGTGCCGCGTCCAGCGCGCCGGCCTTGTCGCCCGCAGCAAGTCTCACGCGGCCCAGCGATACCCAGGCCTCGGGCCCAGTCGCTGGATTGGTGAGTTCGTTGACCAGGGCTTGTTCCACCACTTTGGCGGCCAGCGCTTTGTCGCTCGCACGTCCATACAGTTGTGGCAGGGAGGCCAGCGCCGAAGCCTTGGACCGGGGAGAGGCCTGTGCGAGTTCCTGGCGCAGCAATTCCGGTGTTTCGGCGATGCGGTTCAACGCGATCAGGATTTGCAGCACATATTGATTGGCCTCGCGCGACTGGGGCAAGGCTTCCTTCCAGGCTCTGGCGGCAGCCAGGGCGTATTCGCCCGATCGTGACTGCAAGGCAATGTCAGCGGCGCGTTGGTAAAGCTGACCATCCGCACTACGGCGCGCGGCCTCCAGCATGAATGCGTAGCCGGCACCGGGGTCCCCGGTGCGCGCACTGATCTCGCCCAGGAAGATTTCGTAGAACAGCTCTGCGTCCAGCGCGGGGTTGGACGCCACTGGAGAGGAGGACTCGCTCGGGGGAGGGCTTTCGCCGGCGGGCTTTTGGGCCCAGGCAGAGTGGGCGGCGGCCGCAATCACAGTGGCCAAGGCGACGGTACGAAAGCTGTGGGATAACACCATCGGGCCATAATAATCCATGCCTGTTAAGCCGTTGCCCGGTTGTTTGTATGCCTGAGTTGCCTGAAGTGGAAGTGACGCGGCGCAGTTTTGCTAACGCGATCACTGGAGCCCGGATCGAAGCGGTGGTGATGGGCAAGTCCTTGCGATGGCCTCTGGGTTGTGACCCGCAATTGCTGGTGGGTCAGCAAGTGGTCGGAGTGCGCCGGCGGGGCAAGTACCTGTTGCTGGATATGGAGCAAGGCCTGCTGCTTCTGCATCTGGGCATGTCCGGCAGCCTGCGGTTTGCTGCTGACATGCCGGAAGCGGGCCCGCATGACCACTTTGACCTCGTCACCCACCGGGGCACGCTGCGCCTGCACGACCCACGCCGATTTGGCGCGGTGGTCTATGCGCCATCAGAGGATTCGCCCGTGGCCGCCAAGTTGTTGGGTGGGTTGGGCATGGAGCCCTTGTCAGAGGAGTTTCTGCTCCCGACTTTTCAGGCGGGACTCAAGAAAAGCCGGATGCCCATCAAGCAATTGCTTCTGGCGGGACGCTTGGTGGTAGGGGTGGGGAATATCTATGCCTCCGAGGTGCTTTTCCTGTCAGGCATCCGTCCCACTACGGTGGCTTCCCGCATCGGCGCTGCCCGGGTCCACAAGCTGCATCAGGCCATTCGTTCGGTGCTGGCCCGCGCTGTAGAAATGGGGGGGAGCACACTGCGCGACTTTTCGAATGCCGACGGAATGGCGGGCCACTTTCAGACGGCAGCGAACGTGTATGGCCGCGATGGTCAGCCATGCCATGCATGTGGTACAGCCATCGAGCTGATTCGCCAGGGACAAAGAAGCACTTACTTCTGCCGGCAGTGTCAGCGCCCCTAGGTGCCGACAGTCCGATCAGCGGTTTGTGACAGCGGGCGGACGGTCGATGCTATATTTTGTATATACCTGCCTCGCGGGCCATCCATAGATCTCTGGGAGCAAAGTGGGACCTTCATTCAACGAACAGTTTGACCAGCATGGCGTCTGGCGACGGGAGTTCGCCCAGCAGCTCAAGCGGCTGGCCGATTGGATGGCCACGCATGACCTCATGGACGCAGCGGTGCAAGAGCGCCTACAACGCCTGGAGGAGCAGGTACGCAGCGACAAGGTCATGGTGGCGTTTGTGGCGGAGTTTTCGCGCGGCAAGTCAGAGCTGATCAATGCGATCTTTTTTGCTGACTACGGCCGCCGCATCATGCCTGCCAGCGCAGGCCGCACGACCATGTGTCCCACCGAGCTGGGTTACGACGCCAATGTGGCGCCCAGCTTGCGGCTGCTACCGATTGAAACCCGGCTTCAGATGCAGAGTCTGGCGGAGTGGCGCGTCAAGTCAGACCGCTGGCACGAGATCCCCCTGGACGTCGGCAACGCGGACCAGATTGCCAAAGCCCTCGAAAAAGTGGCGGAGGTGCGCAAGGTCAGTTTGGACAACGCGCGTGCGCTGGGTTTTTGGCATGACGATCTGACGGACGAGAATCCTGTGCCCGATGCGCAGGGCATGGTGGAGGTGCCCATGTGGCGCCACGCCATCATCAATATCCCGCACCCTCTTTTGAAGCAAGGGCTGGTGATTCTGGACACGCCCGGCCTGAACGCTGTGGGTGCGGAGCCGGAGTTGACCGTCAACCTCATTCCCCAGGCACACGCGGTAGTGTTCATCCTGAGCGCTGATACCGGTGTGACGCGCTCGGACCTCTCGATCTGGCGTGAGCACCTGGCCATCTCACCAGAGAGCGTGGAAGCGCGTTTGGTGGTGTTGAACAAGATCGATACGCTCTGGGACACGCTCAACACCGCCGAGCAGGTCCAGTCTCAGATGGAGCGGCAGTGCGCGACCTCGGCGGAGATGCTTGGTGTGTCCCTGGATCGTGTGGTGCCGGTATCGGCCCAAAAGGGCTTGGTCGCCAAGATCACCGCGGATGACGTATTGCTGGAAACCAGTGGACTCCCCGCGCTGGAGGAGGCCCTGGCCAAAGGCATCATGGGCAGGCGCCAGTCCATATTGCGAGCTGCTGTGGCCACGGGCGTGGCGAGCCTGCGCACTGAAACGTCGCGTGTCATCAACATTCGGCGGCGGGACCTCGATGACCAGATGGCAGAGCTTCGCAGCCTGCGGGGCAAGAATGCATCGGTGATCGAATCCATGCGCCATCGCATAGAGCAGGAGCAGCGTGAATTCGACCTCAGTACCGCCAAGATTCAGGCGGTTCGCGCGGTTCATCTCAAGTTGCTGCGTGATGTGTTCCAACAGCTGGGAGCCAAGGCTCTCAAGGCAGAGCTGGCCGAGCTGGCCCAGACGCTGCAGCAAAAAGGGCTCAAGCTCGGCGTCAAGAAGATATACGTCCAGACCTTTGACAAGCTGCGAGGCACCTTGGACAAAGCGCAAGCCTCTGGAACCGAGATCCAGGCCATGCTGAGCGGGACCTTCCGGCAGCTGAATGCCGAGTTTGGTTTTTCCTTGCAGGTGCCTACGCCGCCACAGCTGGAGCATTTTGCGCAGGACCTGCACCAAATCGAGCAGAGCCATTTGCAGTACCTGGGCATGGGCAATGCGCTCAAGCTGGCGCAACCCGAGTTTGCCGAGCGCTTGGTGCGCGCTTTGGCGATGCGGTTGCGTACGGTCTATGAGTCGGCCGCCAACGACCTGGAACTGTGGAGCAAATCCGCCACCGCGCAATTGGACGCGCAGCTGCGGGAGCGGCGGCGCAGCTTCGCTCGTCGCATGGAGGCGGTAGACCGCATCCAACAGGCTGCCAGCGGGTTGGTGGAACGAATCTCGGAGATCGAGGCTGGCGAGGAAGAGCTTGGACAGCTGGAGCGCAAGCTCCACGAGCTCACCTCTAAGTTGGTGGCTCTGCCAGGGGCTACACCCGCATTGACTGACGCGCATCCGGTTTCTGCATGAGTGCTGAATCCCGAGAGGGTGTGGCCGAGCGGGTAGTCGCTTGGCAGGCTGTACATGGACGCAACCATCTGCCCTGGCAGCAGACCCGAGATCCCTACCGGGTATGGCTGTCGGAGATCATGCTGCAGCAAACCCAGGTCACCACCGTGCTGGACTACTACACGCGCTTTCTGGACCGGTTTCCTGATGTGAGCGCCCTGGCGGCAGCCCCTCAGGACGAAGTTCTGGGCTTGTGGAGTGGTTTGGGTTACTACAGCCGTGCACGCAATCTCCATCGCTGCGCCCAGCAGATCATGACTGACCATGATGGTGCCTTCCCGCGAACGGCGTCGGTGCTAGCGTCTTTGCCGGGCATCGGGCGTTCGACCGCCGGCGCCATTGCATCGTTCTGTTTTTCAGAGCGCGTACCCATTCTGGATGCCAATGTGCGTAGGGTCCTGACGCGGCTGCTGGGCTTCGACAAAGATCTGGCCTCTGCCAAGAACGAGCGCCTTCTATGGGAGCATGCCGATGCGCTGTTGCCTGTGCGCGATCTCGATGTGGCGATGCCCCGTTACACCCAGGGCTTGATGGACTTGGGGGCATCCCTGTGCACGCCTCGCGCTCCAAAATGCTCCGATTGTCCTTTGGCGAGCGATTGCGTCGCTTTCAAGCAAGGCAATGCTGAACGCTATCCCGTCAGAACCCGGAAACTGTCACGCCGGGCCGAATCCTGGCAATTGGCGATCCTGCGCGATGGCCAGGGCCGCATCTGGCTGCAGCGCCGCCCTCCAACAGGGATCTGGGCGGGAATGCACTGCGTGCCCGTCTTCCCTGACATCGAGTCCCGGGATACTTTTGTGAATAGCTTGGGTGGCAATGAGCAAGTCGTGCAACAAGAGCTGCAGCCCTTCGTACATGTGCTGACGCACCGGGACCTGCACCTTCATCCCCTGTTGATACAGGCCAACGGGATGATCGCTCTGGCAAAAGAGGGGGAGTGGCTGGGGCCAGACCAATGGCCCTCGGTGGGGTTGCCGGCGCCCATTCGCAAGTTGCTGGACACCACGCAATCGACGCTGTGGTGAATGCGCAAGTCGTGCTACCGAGTGGCTGTGCCGCCTTCGCCAGCGCCCAGATCCCGTTACTCGTGCTGCGCGCAGGTTGGCGCGTAGCAATCGGGCGCCAGCGGAAGAGTCAGCGCCCGTCCAGTTCGCGGTGGCGCTTCAGTGCAGTCCACCGGTCACTGAAAGCCTGGGCCAGTCTTTCGACCAAGTAGACGGAGCGGTGTTGTCCGCCCGTGCAACCGATGGCTACCGTGACGTAGCTTCGGTGGTTGCGGTCCAGCACATCCAGCCAGTGCGCCAGAAACTGTTCAATGTGCGCACGCATCAGAGCCACGTCCGGTTGCAGGTCCAGAAAGTCGGCCACCGGCTGGTCCAGTCCTGTGAGGTCTCGAAGGGCCGTCTCATAGTGCGGGTTGGGCAGCATGCGCACGTCGAAGACGTAGTCGGCGTCCATGGGAATGCCGCGTTTGAACGCAAATGACTGGAACACCAAGGTCAACTGCCCTTGCGCCGTGGACATCAGGCCTTTGACATAACTTTGCAACTGAGAGGCGCGGATGGTGCTGGTGTCGATCACGTGCGACTGTTCGCGCAGCTCTGCCAACAACTCCCGCTCCAGTTCAATGATCTGGACCAACGCCCTGCGCCCTTGTTGAAGATCGTCGTGCGACAAGGGATGGCGGCGGCGCGTTTCGGAGAAACGCCGCACCAGGGTGTCAATCGTGGCGTCAAGAAAAAGGGATTTCACGGCCACGCCCTGGATGCGCAAACGGCTCAATTCCTGAGGCACCTGGTGCAGCGAGGTGGCGCTGCGGACATCCACTGCAATGGCTACGCGATTGCCATGGTGTTTGTGTTCCAGCGCTACAAAGGCTGGCAGCAGTTCGGGTGGCAGGTTGTCTACGCAGTAGTAGCCAGCATCTTCCAGTGCGTGCAAGGCGACGGATTTTCCAGATCCCGACATGCCTGTGATGACAACGATCTCAAGAGCCATCAGCGTTTCCTCGCGGCGGTAGAGGAGATAGAGGAATTGGAAGGTGGGGCTGGCGCTCTGGCCAACGTCGGAACAGCAGTGCCCAGCATTTCGCGCGCGTGCGCCAGTGTGGTCTCGGTAGCGCGCTCGCCACCCAGCATGCGAGCGATCTCTGCCACTCGTTCATCTTGCTGCATAACCAGAACCGTGCTGGTTGTGCCCTGAGCGCTCTTGTTTTTCGCCACCTTGAGGTGGTGATGCGCACAGGCTGCCACTTGCGGCAGGTGGGTCACCGCCAGCACTTGCCGATCTCGACCCAGCTGTTGCATCAGCCTTCCTACGGTTTCGGCGACTGCTCCACCCACGCCGGAGTCCACCTCGTCAAAAATGAGCGTAGGCGCTGCTCCCAACTCGCTGGTTGTGACCGCAATGGCGAGCGAAATGCGAGACAGCTCGCCGCCCGATGCGACCTTGCCGACGGGCTTGGGTGTCATGCCGGGGTGCCCTGCAACCAGGAACACGACATCGTCAATCCCATCGGGTGAGGGCTCTGAAGCTTTGCTCACCGATACCTCAAATTTGCCACCCTCCATGCCGAGTCCCTGCATGGCCTGAGAGATGGAGGCTGAGAGTTTGGGGGCCGCTTTGGCGCGGGCCATAGAAAGCGTGCGCGCTGCTGCCTGGTATGCCTTGGCGCTGGCCGACTCGCTGGCTTGCAGTCTGTCAAGGTCGGAGGCGGCATCAAGCTCGTGCAGGGATGCTTTCCAGTCCTTGAGCAGCGCAGGGAGCTCTGCAGGAGGGCGTTTGTACCGGCGTGCCAGTCCCATCCACTGGGACATGCGCTCGTCCAGCTCTGTCAACCGTTGCGGATCGATGTCGGCATGGCGCAGGTAGCTGTGCAGCGAGTGCACTACATCGGTCGTCTGCGCCAGGCTCGACGCGAGGATATCGGCCAGATTGGCGAATTCTGGCTCAATATGTTCCTGGGCTTGCAGAAGGGCATGCGCGCGGGTCAGAGCGGAAACAGCTCCACCTTCGTCTTCCTGCAAGGCCTGAAGCGTCCCCTGCGCTCCGTCCAGCAGGGCCTGTGCATGGGACAGGCGTTTGTGTTGGGTGTCGAGCTCATCCCACTCGTCATCACCGGGCCCCAGCTTGTCCACTTCGCTGATTTGCCACTGCAGGCGCTCGCGCTCTTGCTGCAGTGTGGCTTGCGCGGCGCGCGCCTGTTGCAATGCCTTGAGGTCCGCCCGCCATTGCGCCCAGCGGGATGCTGTATCCCGGGTGTTCACACCGGCGAAAGCGTCAAGCAAGCCTCGCACCGACTCTGGTCGGGTCAGGCTTTGCCACGCGTGCTGACCGTGGATGTCGACAAGCATCTCGCCCAGCGAGCGCAACTGGGAGGCTGTAGCAGGGGTGCCATTGATCCACGCGCGGCTCTTGCCCTGCGCGTCGACGGTACGGCGCAGCAGCAACCGGTCATCGGCTTCAAACCCTCCTTCATCCAGCCAGGGGCGGGCGTGCGCGGGGCAGTCAAATTCCGCGCAAATATCGGTCTTACTGCATCCCTCTCGCACCACGCCCGCATCTGCACGCGCCCCCAAGGCCAGTTGCAATGCGTCGATCAGAATGGACTTTCCTGCACCTGTCTCCCCGGTCAACACGGTGAAGCCATTGCGCAAATCCAGTTCCAGCGTTTGTACGATCACGAAATCGCGCAGGGTAATCTGCCGCAACGCCATGGTCAGTAGCCCCCTTCATTCCAGCGCAGCTTCTTGCGCAGTGTCGCGAAGTAGTTCCAGCCCTGCGGGTGTAAAAACCGTACACGGTGTTCCGACCGTTTGACGAGGATGCGGTCACCATGCAGTAAGGATGCGAGAGACTGCATGTCGAAGTTTGCGCTGACATCGCGGCCGCTCACCACTTCCACGGCCACTTCCGTCGCATCGGAGAGCACGATGGGGCGGTTGGACAGCGTATGCGGTGCGATAGGAACCAGCACCCAGCCTGGGATGGAGGGATGAAGCATCGGGCCTCCTGCGGACAGCGAATAGGCTGTCGATCCGGTCGGGGATGCAATGATGAGACCGTCGGCCCTCTGGTTGGCCACAAACTGTCCACCCACTTCCACGCGCAGCTCCACCATGCCCGAAGTTGCTCCACGGTTGACGACCACATCGTTCATGGCCAGGGCTTCAAACACCACACGCTCATCGCGAACCACGGTAGCGTGCATCAATGGCCGCTGGTCTTCTTCATAGGCCCCTCGAAGCATGGGCGGCAGTGTGGTCTGATAGGTGTCGAAAGGGATATCGGTGATGAAGCCCAGTCGGCCCTGGTTGATGCCGATCAGTGGCGTTCCAAAGCGCGCCAGGCGGCGACCGATGCCCAGCATCGTCCCATCACCCCCGACCACCAGGCCCAGATCGCACCGCGCACCGATCTGGTCTACATTCAAAGATGGATAGTGTGTCAGTCCGGTATTGCTGGCGGTTTCTGCTTCCAGCGCAACCTCACATCCCTGGCGCTCCAAGAAATGTGCAATGTCTTCCAAAGCCCTGCGTGAGCCGTCACCGGAGGCGCCTGCGGCTGAAGTCTGGTACTTGCCTATAAGTGCGACATGGCGGAAATTGGACGTCATCACGAAATTACATCATTAAAATCATTCCATGCTCGATGACCGTGCCAAGTTGTTGCTCAAAGCCCTGGTCGAGCGTTACATCGCTGATGGGCAGCCCGTGGGATCGCGGACGCTTTCTCGTGCGTCTGGCCTGGATTTGTCTCCCGCCACGATTCGAAACGTTATGGCGGACCTCGAAGAGCTGGGGCTGATTGCAAGTCCACATACCTCCGCAGGCCGCATTCCCACCGCGCGTGGATACCGCTTGTTTGTGGACACAATGCTGACGGTGCAGCGCGAGGCGGTCATGCCGGCGCAGTTGGCTCCGGAGCAACCCCAAAAGGTCATCGCCAACGCCGCACAGCTGCTGTCCAACCTCTCCCAGTTCGTCGGTGTGGTGATGGCACCTCGGCGCACCTCAGTATTTCGCCACATAGAGTTCCTACGACTATCTGAAAAGCGCTTTCTCGTCATCATCGTGTCGCCGGAAGGTGACGTACAGAATCGTGTGATCTTCACCGAGGTGGATCACTCCCAGTCGCAACTGGTTGAAGCTTCCAATTTTCTGAATGCCCACTATGCCGGACTCGCGATGGAGCAGGTGCGAGAGCGTTTGAAGTCCGAGGTCGATGTGCTGCGCGGAGAGATTGCATCGCTTATGCAGGCGGCAGTCAACGTAGGTTCGGAGGCGCTGTCCGAGGCGCAGGACGAGGTGGTAATTTCTGGCGAGCGCAACCTGCTCTCCGTCAGTGATTTCTCCAGCGACATGGGTAACCTGCGCAGGGCATTCGACTTGTTCGAGCAGAAGACGCAGATTCTTCGCCTTCTGGATATCTCCAGCCAAGCCGAAGGGGTGCGCATCTACATCGGCGGCGAGAGCCAGGTTGTGCCTTTTGAAGAGCTCTCGATCGTCAGCTCCCCTTATGAGGTGGACGGCAAGGTGGTGGGGACTTTGGGTGTGATTGGTCCTACGCGCATGCCATACGACCGCATGATCCAGATCGTGGATATCACTTCCAAGTTGGTGTCCAACGCACTCAGCCACCGCAAGTAAGCCCCTACAATACGGCGCTTGACCCGTTGTATAGCGCTGGAGCACGGCTGGGGGCGTTAGCTCAGTTGGTTAGAGCAGAGGACTCATAATCCTTTGGTCGTTGGTTCAAGTCCAACACGCCCTACCACCCTTGCTTGCAGGGTGGACCCATCAACAAATGACGTGTTTTGTGATCCAAATCGCTCAGTTTGTTTTTGGAGCCTTCATCGTGCGTTACAATCTCGGCTTGCGTTGAATTGACTGACTGTTTGCAGCGCCTGACTCAGGAAAGCAATCAGAAAAAAGCAAATTTCAAGGGTCGCCAAGAAATCATGCTATAATTCGAAGCTTAGCGGCTGTAGCTCAGCTGGATAGAGTACTTGGCTACGAACCAAGGGGTCGTGGGTTCGATTCCTGCCAGCCGCACCAATGTTTAAAGCCTGCAATCGCAAGATTGCAGGCTTTTTCATTTGTCCAAGCGCTTTGCGCTGATTGGAGAGTTCTGGCGATGAGCAAGGCTTTTACCAAGGAAACCGATAGCGCTGACGATGACGAAGGATTGGCACTGCCTCCTTTGCCGCCGGGTGGCAAAAACTACATCACGCCCTCAGGCTATGCACGCCTGAGGGCAGAGCTTTTGAATCTCATTGACAACGAGCGGCCCAAGATTGTGGATGTGGTGCACTGGGCGGCCAGCAACGGAGATCGGTCTGAAAACGGCGACTACCTCTATGGCAAGAAGCGCCTGCGCGAAATTGATCGGCGCATCCGTTTTTTGACCAAGCGGCTCGAGATCGCCGAGGTGGTGGACCCCAGTTTGCATGCGGGCAGTGAACAGGTCTTCTTTGGGGCCACCGTCACCTACTCCGACGACGAGGACGGTGAACGCACAATCACCATCATGGGCATCGACGAGGCGGACAGTCGTATGGGTCAAGTCAGCTGGATTTCGCCCGTGGCGCGGGCTCTGTTGAAGGCTCGCGTTGGGGATGAGGTACAGCTGCCCACGCCGGGTGGGGTGCGCCATTTGGAGGTGGTGGAGGTGCAGTACCCACCTCGGAGCGCCGCCACATAGCCTGTTTGCGCACAAGCGGCGGCCCGTGTGCCAGTTGCGGAAAGCCCAGAGCTTGATGCTCCGTGCGGAGGTGTCAGGGCTGCGGCGTGATTCTTGCCGCGCGCAGCACCGCCTGCGTGCGCCGCAGGTTGCGCAATGCCAGCTCGAGGTGGGCTTGGTCGCGAACCGCCACGATGAACCGCAAATCCGTGGTGTCCAGGGCTGCCTCATCGTCCATATCTACATGGGTGATATCGGCCTCTGAGTTGGCAAGCTCTGCCGCCACGCGCGCCAGCACCCCCTTGCCGTTGTTCACAGTGACGACCACGCCCGTTTCGAACATGCGTGTGGGCTCGTCCGACCAGTCCACGGCAATGAACCGTTCGCTGTCTTTATGCTGAAGCCGTTTGGCAACACTGCAATGTGCGTTGTGCACGACCAGCCCCTCGCCGCGGCCCAGATAACCAACGATGCTGTCGCCTGGCACGGGGCGGCAGCAGGTGGCGTATTGCACGGAAGCATTCTCGCTACCGTCCAGCGTGACAGCCCCTTGCGACAGGTTTTCGTGGGATGTGTAGCGCTCACGGGTCATGAGCAGGGCGTCCGGACGGTGGCCATGCTCTGACATCAACACCATGAGCCGTTTGGCGACGATGCTGGCAATGCGTTTGCCCAGACCCAGGTCGGTCATCAGCTCGCTGCGCGTGCGGTTGCCGGTAAAGCGCAGCAGTTTGTCCCACAGCGGTTGGGTCTCGGGGTTGACGGGGGGCAGTTGTTCGAGGCCTTCCGCGCGAATCGCCTGCGTCAACAGCTTTTCGCCCAGCCCTTCGGACTCGGTTTGGGCCAAGGTTTTGAGGTAATGACGGATCTTGGATCGCGCGCGACCTGTGCGTACAAAACCCAGCCACGCAGGGTTGGGTGTGGAGACCGGGGCAGTAATGATCTCGACCACGTCACCGTTTTTCAGTTCCGTGCGCAGCGGGACCTGCTCGTTATTGATTTTCGCGGCGGTGGTACGGTCGCCCACGTTGCTGTGAATCGCGTAGGCGAAATCCACTACCGTGGCACCACGCGGCAAGGCCATGATCTGGCTCTTGGGAGTGAAGACATACACCGCATCGGGAAAGAGGTCCACCTTGACGTGGTCCCAGAACTCCGCCGCATCCCGCGTTTCGTTCTGGATGTCCAGCAGGGACTGCAGCCACTTGGTTCCCAGGCGCTCAGCGGCAGTGCCTTCTCCGTCCTGGGCCTTGTACAGCCAGTGCGCTGCCACGCCGGCTTCGGCAATCACATGCATCTCGTCGGTGCGCATCTGGAACTCGATGTTCACGCCCGAGGGGCCAACCAGCGTGGTGTGCAGCGACTGGTAGCCGTTGAGTTTGGCAATCGCGATGTGGTCTTTGAACTTACCGGGCACTGGCTTGTACATCTGGTGCAAAACACCCAGCGCCGTGTAGCAATCGGTCACGGTAGGCACAATGACCCGAAAGCCGTAGATGTCCGTCACCTGGGCAAAGCTCAGGTGCTTGAGGTCCATCTTTTGATAGATGGCGTACAGCGTTTTCTCGCGCCCAGCCAGGCGCACCTTCATGCCGATCTTGGAGAACGCAGCATCCACTTCAGCCTGCACTTTTTGAACCAGATCGCGTCGGCGGTTGCGGGATTTGTTGACCGCTTTGGCCAGCGTGGCGTAGCGCCAGGGGTGCAGGTGCCGGAAGGCCAGATCCTGCAGTTCGCGATAGGTCTGGTTCAGGCCGAGGCGGTGGGCAATAGGGGCATAGATTTCCAGCGTCTCGGACGAGATGCGGCCCCATTTGCTGCGCGGCATGTCCGACAGCGTGCGCATGTTGTGGGTGCGGTCGGCCAGTTTGATGAGGATGACGCGCACATCCCGCGCCATGGCCAGCAGCATTTTGCGAAACGACTCGGCCTGGTTCTCTTCGCGGGTGTTGAACTGGAGCTTGTCCAGCTTGGTGAGGCCGTCCACCAGCTCGGCCACGGGGGCGCCAAACCGGTCGATCAGGTCGGCCTTGGTCACACCACAGTCTTCCATCGCGTCGTGCAGCAGCGCCGCCATCAGCGCCTGGGCGTCAAGCTTCCAGGCCGCGCACTGTGCGGCGACCGCAATGGGGTGGGTGATGTAAGGCTCGCCACTGTTACGCAATTGCCCCAGGTGGGCTTCGTCGGCAAAGCGGTACGCCTGGCGCACCTGTTCGATGCTGGTGGCGTCCAGGTAGTCCAGGCTGTCGGTCAGTGCGGCGAAGCTGGCCGCAGCCGCATTGGCGGCCGCAGCGGCTGCCGAAAGATTGCCTGTCGGGGCCGGTTCACCGGGCCGGGGCTGCGTTGCAGAAGGTGAGTTGAGCACCGCGTTCATGCCTTAAATGTAGCGCGGGACAGCGCCAGAGGACTTTTGGGCAAAAAAAAGCACCGCTGGCGCGGTGCTTTTGGATGGGCTTTGCCCAGAAAAACGTTCAACCGGGAACCTTCTTGAGCATCTCCAAGCCCACTTTGCCTTCGGCGATCTCACGCAGGGCGGTCACTGCCGGCTTGTTGCGGCTTTCAATGCGGGGAGCGTGGCCCTGGCTCAGCATGCGAGCGCGGTACGTGGCGGCCAGCACGAGCTGGAAGCGGTTGGGGATCTTTTCCAGACAGTCTTCTACGGTGATGCGTGCCATCGTTTACTCCGGGGATTCAGGTGATATTGAGCGACTGGAAGGTGTCAGCACGGGCGCGGCGCTGGGCGGCGTACTTGAGTCGCTGGGCGTGAACTACGGCTTTCAGGTCGAAAAGCGCGCGCTCAAACAACTCGTTGATTATAACGAAGTCGAATTTGCTGACCTGCGCCATCTCTTCGGCCGCATTCTTGAGGCGGACCTCGATCACCTCTGGTGTGTCTTCGCCGCGCCGCTCCAGGCGAGAGCGCAGCTCTTCCCAGCTGGGCGGCAGGATGAAGACCAGCACGGCGTTGGCGAAGGCCTCCCTGATCTGCAGTGCACCCTGGAAGTCGATCTCCAGGATCACATCCGAGCCCTGGGCAATGCGCTCTTCGATGGCTTTCTTGGAGGTGCCGTAACGATTGCCGTGCACATGCGCCCACTCCACGAAGGCATTGCTCTGCACCATCGCGTCAAACTCAGATTGCGACGCGAAGTAGTAGTCGCGGCCGTGTTTCTCCTGGCCGCGCGGTGCGCGGGTGGTGTGTGAGACCGAGAGGTGAACGTGCGAATCCAGCTCCAGCAGTGCCTTGACCAGGCTGGACTTGCCGGCACCACTGGGGGCTGCCACTACGATGAGATTTCCAGGATAGTCCATGGTTGATGTGCGCCAGACGCTATCAAAAAATGAGTGTTATTCGATATTTTGCACTTGCTCGCGCATCTGCTCGATCAGCACCTTCATGTCCACGCTGATGCGGGTGAGGTCGAGCGCGGCAGATTTGGAGCCCAGGGTATTGGCTTCGCGGTGCAGCTCCTGGATCAGAAAGTCGAGGCGTTTGCCCACCTCGCCGCCTTTTTTCAGCAGGCGCTCAATCTCGTCCAGGTGCGAATCCAGCCGAGTGATCTCTTCGGCCACATCGATACGGATGGCAAAGGCGGTGGCTTCGGTCAACGCGCGATCGCGGGCGGCCTCGGGCAGCGTGGAGCCATCGGTGAGGGCCATCGCCTCTTTCCAGCGCTCCATGAAGCGCTGGCGTTGCTGCTCCACCAGCAGCGGCACCATGGGAACGGCCTGTTCGGCCAAGGCCCGTAGCTGCTTGACGCGATCCAGCAGCATGGTCGCCAAGCGCTTGCCTTCGCGCTCCCGTGCGGCCAGCAAGGCGGTCAGGGCTTCTTCGGCCAGGGCGGGCACGGCCTCGCTCCAGTCTTCGCTGCCCGAGTGTGCGTTGGCGCACAGGCGCAAGGCGTCCGCCACAGTAAGGGGTGCGGCGCTGGGCAGCCAGGCCCGGACGGAGTCTTGCAGAGAGTTCAGGCGCTGCAGCAGCCTTGCGGGTGGGTCTTGCAGGCTGTTGCCATCGTCGCTGTCGAGGGCCGCGCGCACTTCGACCTTGCCGCGCTTCAGGCGCGCTGTGAGCAGTGCGCGCAGCGTGGGCTCCATGGCGCGCAGCTCGTCGGGCAGACGGAACGACAGGTCCAGAAAGCGGCTGTTGACGGATCGGATTTCCAGTCCCAGCCTGCGCGTCTGGGGGGCGCGGGCGTCGGTTTCAGCGCCAGTGGCAGATGCGCCATGCTGTGCGCTGGCGTATCCGGTCATGCTGTAAACTGCCATTGGACTTTTTGATGGTTGCTTGCGATCCGGCGATTATCCGGGTTCCGCCTTACCCCCGAATCATCTTCGCAAAATATGTCAAAAATCAAACCGGCCCCCTTGCCGCCCGATACCGCAATTGGCGGCTACCGTGTGGTGCGCCGGTTGTCCTCCGGTGGTTTTGGAGTGGTCTATCTGGCCCTCGACGCCGAAGGCCAGCAGGTCGCCATCAAGGAATACCTTCCCTCATCCCTCGCGACCCGCGCTCCCGGCGAGCTTCTGCCCAAGGTGCCGCCCGAAAAACTCTCGCTGTACCGCCTGGGGCTCAAGAGCTTTTTTGAAGAGGGCCGCTCGCTGGCGCAGATTTCGCACGCCTCCGTGGTGAGCGTGCTCAATTTCTTCCGCGAGAACGAAACCGTCTACATGGTGATGAACTACCTGGAGGGCGCGACCCTGCAGGACTTCATCATCACCGCCCGCGACCTCAAGACCCAGAAGGTGTTCCGCGAGTCCACCATCCGCTCGCTGTTCGACGAGGTGCTGCGCGGCCTGCGCATCGTGCACCAGCACAAGATGCTGCACCTGGACATCAAGCCCGCCAACATCTTCATCACCGACGACAACAAGGCCGTGATGATCGACTTCGGCGCTGCGCGTGAAGTGCTGAGCAAGGAAGGCAATTTCATCCGCCCCATGTACACCCCCGGCTTTGCAGCGCCCGAGATGTACCGGCGCGACTCGCAGATGGGGCCGTGGACGGATATCTACGCCATCGGCGCCTGTATCTACGCCTGCATGCAGGGCTTCCCGCCCAACGAGGCGCCGCAGCGTGTGGACAAGGACCGCCTGTCGCTGGCCTTGACCAAGCTGCGCGGTGTGTATTCCGACAACCTGATCGAGGTGGTGGAGTGGTGCATGGCGCTTGACCCGCTGTCCCGTCCCCAGTCGGTGTTCGCCTTGCAAAAGGAGCTCAGCCGCGAAGGGGAGCGCCGCTACACCAAGCTCACCGTGGCCGAGAAGATGCGGTTGCAGCTCGACACCCTGGTGTCTGACACCAAGAAGAATGTGCAGAAGGTGGGTGAAGCCACCGGAATCGGAGCCAAGCCCAAATGAACCAGGCGCACGCGATGCAGGTTCGGGCGAGGCATGTGTCCATGGATGGCGCCCCGGTGCATCCTCGTTTGCGTGAGTCCTTATGAAGTTCTCGGTATTCCAGATCAGCCGCCGCGGCGGCCGCGAGAAGAACGAAGACCGCATGGGCTATTGCTACACGCGCGAATCGGGCCTGTTTGTGTTGGCTGATGGCATGGGCGGCCACCCCGAGGGCGAAGTGGCTGCGCAGATCGCGCTGCAGACCATCTCGGCGTTGTTCCAGCGCCAGGCCAAGCCCCAGCTCAAGGATGTGCAGGAGTTCCTGTCCGGCGCGTTGCTCGCGGCGCACCACCAGATCCTGCGCTACGCCACAGAAAAAGGCATGCTCGACACACCGCGCACCACCCTGGTTGCGGCGGTGTTGCAGGCCGGTACCGCCACCTGGATCCACTGCGGCGATTCGCGCCTGTACATGGTGCGCGATGGCGACCTGCTGACCCGTACGAGGGACCACTCGTACATGGAACTGCGCAACACGCCGCCGCCCGGGCTGGAGCGCATCAACCGCAACGTGTTGTTCACCTGCCTGGGCTCGCCCACCAAGCCCATCTACGACATCACCGGCCCGGTGTACCTGGAGCAGGGTGACCGCATCCTGTTGTGCTCTGATGGCCTGTGGGGCACGCTCAGCGACGACGAAATCGCCAAGCAGCTGGGCCGCAACACCGTATCGCATGCCGTGCCCGAGCTGGTGGAAGACGCCTTGCGCAAAGCCGGGGACAGCAGTGACAACGTGACGGTGGTGGCCCTGGAGTGGGAGACGCCGGATGCGTTCGAGTCCACCCAAGGCGTGTCCACCGACAGCATCAGCGACGACGTGTTCGCCTCCACCATCCAGGCCGGTCCGCTCGATGGGCTGGTGGATGACCTGGACGATGCGGCCATCGAGCGCTCGATTGCCGAAATCAACGAGGCGATTCGCCGCTCTGCGGCCCGCAAAGCCTGACGGACGTGATGGGCCCGGCCGGGGCTGCGCAGCCTCGTGCATTGGGCTGATGCCTGTCAGTTGAAACGTTCCGTTTTCTGGCGTGCGCTTTGGGCGACGCATGGAAGGCATTTTTTGAACCCCCAAGAACCATGACCACATTCACCCGCACCGGCAACCGCGCCGCCAACCAACTGCGCCCTGTGCGCATCACGCGCCACTACACCATGCACGCCGAGGGCTCGGTGCTGATCGAGTTTGGCAACACCAAGGTGCTCTGCACCGCGTCGGTGGAAGAACGCGTGCCTCCGCACAAACGCGGCAGTGGCGAAGGCTGGGTCACGGCCGAATACGGCATGCTGCCGCGCGCCACCCACACCCGCAGCGACCGCGAGGCCGCACGGGGCAAGCAGACAGGCCGCACGCAAGAGATTCAGCGCCTGATTGGCCGCAGCCTGCGCGCCGTGTTTGATCTGAAGCTGCTCGGCGAGCGCACCATCCAGCTCGACTGTGATGTGATCCAGGCCGATGGTGGCACGCGCACCGCTGCCATCACTGGTGCCTGGGTGGCGGCGCAAGATGCGGTCAACCAGCTGCTGGCCAGCGGCAAGATCACCCAGTCGCCCCTGCTGCAACCCGTGGCGGCGATCTCGGTCGGCATCGTGCAGGGCACGCCGCTGCTGGACCTGGAATACGTGGAAGACGTGGATTGCGACACCGACATGAACGTGGTGATGACCGGCGCGGGCCACTATGTGGAGGTGCAGGGCACGGCCGAGGGCGTGGCCTTTACCCGCGCCGAGATGGACCAGCTGCTGGGCCTGGCCGAACAGGGCATTGCCCAACTGGTGCAGCTGCAGCAGCAGGCGTTGCAAAATACTCCTTAATTGATAGCTGCTGGCGCATATTCCACTGGCGCTTGTGGCCGTTTTGACCATGAAAATTGTTCTAGCATCCAACAACCGCGGCAAGCTGGCCGAATTGCAGGCCATGTTTGCGCCCCTGGGCGTGGAGCTGGTGCGCCAAGCCGATCTGGGCGTGGGCGAGGCCGAGGAGCCCTTCCGCACCTTTGTCGAAAACGCCCTGGCCAAGGCACGGTTTGCGTCGGAGCACACAGGCCTGCCCGCGCTGGCCGACGATGCCGGCATGTGCGTGGATGCCTTTGGCGGCCTGCCCGGCGTGGACACCGCTTACTACTGCACCCAGTTCGGCTACGAGAAAAGCGATGACAACAACGTGCGTGCCTTGCTGGAGCAGCTGCAAGGCGTGACCAACCGCCGCGCCGCCATGGTCAGCACCCTGGTCGCCGTGCGCAGCCCGCAAGACCCGGAGCCGCTGATTGCCGTGGGCCGCGTGGTCGGCGAGATCACCACCGAACCCCGGGGCAGCAATGGCTTTGGCTTCGACCCCGTGATGTTCATCCCCGAGTTCGGCAAGACCTTTGCCGAGCTGCCCGTGGAGGTGAAAAACGCCCACAGCCACCGGGGCCGCTCGGCCGCGCAAATGCTGGCGCTGATGCGCGAACGCTGGCTGTAGAAGGGCGCTGACCGTGGTTCACATCCCGATCACGCCGCAGGGCGATACCGAGCCCGCCGTGGTGCGCGACATCCAGCACTACATGCGCCCGGGCCTGCTGCAGCTGCCCAGCCTGCCGCCGTTGTCGCTGTATGTGCACCTGCCCTGGTGCCTCAAGAAATGCCCGTACTGCGACTTCAACTCGCATGAATTCCGCGCGGGTGCTAGCACCGGCGGCGAGGTGCCCGAGCAGCGCTATATCGACGCCCTGATGGCCGACCTGGAGGCCGCGTTGCCCCTGGTCTGGGGGCGGTCCGTGCACAGCATCTTCATCGGTGGCGGCACGCCCAGCCTGTTTTCGCCCGCAGCCATCGACCGGCTGATTGGCGATATCCGCGCCCGCCTGCGGCTTGAGCCCGATTGCGAGATCACGATGGAGGCCAACCCCGGCACGTTCGAGAAAGACCGTTTTCGCGCCTTCCGCGCGGCGGGCGTCACGCGCCTGTCGGTGGGGGTGCAGAGCTTCAACGACCAGCACCTCAAGGCCCTGGGCCGCGTGCACGACCGCGCCCAGGCGATGGCGGCGGTGGAGGAGGCTGCTGCGTCCTTCGACACCTTCAACCTCGACATCATGTACGCGCTGCCGGGCCAGACGCTACCAGAGCTGGAGCAGGACCTGCAGACCGCGCTGGCCTTCAAGCCGCCGCACATCTCCATCTACCACCTCACCATCGAGCCCAACACCTACTTCGCCAAGTTCCCCCCGGCCATCCCCGAGGACGATCAGGCCTACGCCATGCTCGACCGCATCACCGAGATGACGGGCCAGGCGGGCATGACCCGCTACGAAATCTCGGCCTACGCGCAGCCGGGCCACCAGTGTTTTCACAACACCAACTACTGGCAGTTTGGCGACTATTTGGGCATCGGCGCGGGTGCGCACAGCAAGCTGAGCTTTGCGCACCGCGTGGTGCGGCAGGTGCGCTTTCGGGACCCCGCGCGCTACATGGACAACGCCCTGGCGGGCCATGCCGTGGCCCAGGACGACGAGGTGCGCCGCGCCGATCTGCCGTTTGAGTACATGCTCAACGCCCTGCGCCTGCGCGAGGGCTTTGCGCTGCAGGACTTCATGGCCCGCACAGGCCTGCCGCTGACCGCGATCGCCAAGGGGCTGGAGGCAGCCGAACGCAAGGGCCTGATCGAACGCGACATGGCGCGCGTGCGGCCTACCGAGCGGGGTTTTGACTTTCTGAGCGATCTGCAGGAACTGTTTCTGGCGGACTGACCGCGCGGGTTTCAGTCACCCCTCATCGGCAGCGCAACCTCCGCTCAGCCGCACTTTGCGGCGAGGATGCGGCCGGAGCCGTCCACTTCGAGGTTCAGCCGCTGGGTGTCGTATTCCTTGGTGATGATCTGCCCAGGGCGCAGGATGCGCGCCGTCTGCGCGCCCGAGCGCTGACGGGCAGATTCAACAACCGATGCGGTGCTGTTTTGCCCCACGACGAACTGTGCAGGCTGGGCGTTGCACACGCTGGCGGGGAGTGATCCAGACCCTGCGGCGGCCGAGCCCGCCGACGGCGCGGGTGTCTGCCCATAACCCGCGCAACCGGTGACGGCCGCTCCCAGGGCCAGGCTGCAGGCGACGGCAAAAGGGGTGAGGGTCTTCTTCATCATGGCACCGGGCTCCTGAGTTCAAAACGCCCACCATAGCGGAACGCAGGTGCCATGGGGTTTCCGTAGCAATATGGGCCGGTTTCCAGCCGTAACGGGCTGTTGCCTGCATCCGTCTCCACTGGAGCGGGTTCTTGACTTGTATCAAGATGTGTTGTGCAAGGGCAACATGCTCGCCAACTGATCGCTGGGCCACCACTCCTCGACGGGTTGCCGTAAGCCCGGTTCCGCACAATGGAGCGTCCGCCGTTGTGCGTTGTGCGTTGTGTGTTGGCAGCGGCGGGCTCGTGCCATCTGGGGCTGCGTGATGCGCGGGCCTGTGTCGACGTCGCCGTACCGAACCTTCTGACCATGCCTGACGATTCCCGCCTTCGCCTCATCCGTGCCCTGGGCGACACCCTGGATGGTCTGGACGTGGCGCTGTGCGCGTTTGACGACAGCGACCGCACGCTGGCCTGGAACAGCACCTTCTTCAAGTTCTTTCCAGAGCACGCGGGGCATGTGTACGTAGGCGAGCCCTACGAGGCCAATCTGCGCCGCTTCTACACCCAGCGGCTGGATGCCCAGGAGCTGCCCAACATCGAGCGCTACATCACGGCCGGGGTCGAGCGGCACCGGGCACAGACCCGGCCTTACAGCTTTGAGCACCGGGGGCTGCGCGTCCATGTGTCGTCGTTGCCCATCGATGGCGTGGGGCGGGTGCGTGTGTGGCGTGCCGAGGCGCTAACGGCTCAGAGCGCATCCACTGACATGGCTGCGCAGTCCAGCGGCGACATCCACGAACCCGGCTACCTGCGCAGTCCAGTGATCGAAAGCACCGAGCTGTTTGACCGCATTCCCGATGGGCTGATGATCTGCACGGAAGACCAGCGCATCCAGTGGGTCAACCAGCCTTTCATGCAGATGTACCACCTGCCGGACCGCGCTGCCGCAGTGGGCCTGGCGTTTGACGAGGTGTACCGCCACGCATGGTCCGTCGGGGGCGAGGGCGACATGGCACCGTTTTACGACGGGCTATCGACCCTGCAGGAGCACATGCGGTTTGCGGGGGCACCGTTTGAAGTGCCCTTGCCACGCAGCCGCTGGAGCCGCGTCATCGCCAAGCAGGGCAGCGACGGCACCGTGTTCTACGCCCATGTGGACATCACCGAGCTCAAGCGCCAGCAGCGCTTGCTGGCGCAGGCCGAACGCAGCGCCCGCGACAGCGAGGCGCAATTGCGGGAGAAATCCATCCTGCTCGAAGCCACGCTGGAGCACATGGACCAGGGCGTGGCCAAGATCAGCGCCACGGGGGTGGTCGAGCTGTGCAACCGCCGGGCCATGGAACTGCTGGACCTGCCAGCCGAGCTGATGGCGTCCAAGCCCACGCTGGTGAATGTGCTGGCCTACCTGCGGGCTCGTGGCGAATTCCAGGGCGCATCGCAAGAAGTGCAGGACCTGCTGCGGCACAGCAATGGCGGGGTCGATCAGCCCCAGGTGTATGACCGTCCCCGGCCCGACGGCCGCATTCTGGAGGTCCAGACCGTGCCCATCAAAGGCGGCGGCGCGCTGCGCACTTTTACCGACGTCACCCAGCGCAAGCAGGCCGAGCAGCAGATCCGCCATGTGGCAGAGCACGACGGCCTGACCGGCTTGCTCAACCGCACCGCCTTTTTGCAAGCGTTGCAGGCCGCAGCCACCGACGTGCACCGGTCGGGCCGTGGTTTCGCTGTCTTGTACGTGGATCTGGATGGGTTCAAACCGGTCAATGACCGCTACGGGCACGCCGTGGGTGACCAGTTGCTGGTGTGGGTGGCCCGGCAACTGACGCAGGCCGCGCGCGAGGACGATGTGGTGGCGCGCCTGGGCGGCGATGAGTTCGCGCTGCTGCAGCGGGGGGTATCGGACGGTGACAGCGCGTACCGCCTGGCCGACCGTCTGGTGCAAGCCCTGGGCCAGCCCACCGAGATCGAAGCGCACGCGCTGCAAATCGGCGCGTCCATCGGCATTGTCCTGTCGCCCGGCGACGGCACCGAGGCCGAAGAACTCCTGCGCAAGGCCGATTCCGCGATGTACCTCGCCAAGGCCACGGGGCGGGGCTGCGCAAGGATTTACGGAACATAGGCGCCGATAGCTCGGGTACTGATTCCATATCCCTCCCTTCTGCTGATCGACAGAGCTTGGAGGAATGGGTCCTGTCCTACATGGCCTCAGTAGTCACCGTCCTAACATTGGTCCGTCGATCCCCTCGACATCCCTCCCGCTTGCATCGCGCAAGTGTTCAGCCCGCAATTTGCGGGCTTTTTTTTGCCCGCCCTAAGGCATCAACACAGGGATGAAAAAGCGACTGCGCCGTAGGCCTTTTGCCGAGCCGCAAAGCCCCGGTGTCCATCTGTCGGCACCATTGCGGTACGGGCGATGCCGTCATCACCCAGCCATCCCAGCGCGCTACATCACAAGAATGATTCTGTACAAACCCGGCACGCAATTTCTCTACAAAGGCAGAACGGTGAGCGTGGACTACGTCATCATCAAACGCACCGGCCTGTGGATTCGGTTGGCGCACAGCGAAGAGGTGTGCCGCCCTGAAGATTTGACCCCCATAACACCGCAGGGAGCGGGGCTGACGAGGTAGAAATAAGACTGCACGCAGAGCGCAGGCGTGGTCTGGCTCGCTACCGAGATGGTTATCTGAGCTGCCGGGACAGCCACAGCAGCCCCCAGACGATGGCCACCAGCTGAACCAGGTTGACGCAGAGCGCTGCCGTATGCACACGACGAAAGTGCTGAATCGCCCCGTCGCTGCTGGCCTCGATCTTTGCGCCGAGCTGCTGCATGGCCTGCAGCAAGTGCTTGCGCAGCAGCGAGACGACGCAGGCATTGACCGCCACGCCTAAGGCAAAGGGATACCTGCCCCAAAGCGCATAGCTGACAAACGCCCCCAGCGACGCCCAGAACGCTGCACGGTAGTACACGTTGAAAAACCCCCGAACGAAACGCGCGTCCAGTGGGGTGTCATGTTTCAGCGTGAGAAGCGGCACGCCCCCCATCAAGAAGTAGGCGGTGGTGACCAGCAGGGCCACCGTGAAAAAGAACGATGCGTAGAGGGCGGACGACAACATCTTTCACTCCTCGAAATAGCCGGCCACTTCACGCAGCTGGCTCACACCAAATCCTCCATCCTGCCCATGGATGCGGCAAGGCTCCGCCAAACACAGTCTAGGGGGCGGATGTGTTCTTGTGAACTGTATTGGGGGAGGGTTTTCGGCAACAGACATGTTGCCGTGCGGGCCTGGGCGCACATTTCGCGGTTGGAACTGCGCCGGGCCAAGAACTGGCGGAGACTGTGAGATTCGAACTCACGGACGGTTGCCCGTCGGCAGTTTTCAAGACTGCTGGTTTAAACCACTCACCCAAGTCTCCGGGAGGGAAGGCGCGAATTCTAGCTGACTGCGGGGGCTGATTTCTTTTGCAGCATGCCGCGGGTCTCGATGAACTTCACCACGTCGGCCACGCCCGCCAGGGTTTTGAGGTTGGTCATCACGAAGGGCTTGAGGCCCTGGGTGGTGGTGCGCATGCGGGTGGTGTCGGCGTGCATCACTTCCAGGTTGGCGCCCACGTGGGGGGCCAGGTCGGTCTTGTTGATGATGAACAGGTCGCTTTTGGTGATGCCGGGGCCGCCCTTGCGGGGGATTTTTTCGCCCGCGGCCACGTCGATGACGTAGATGGTGAGGTCGCTCAGCTCGGGGCTGAAGGTGGCGGCCAGGTTGTCGCCGCCGCTTTCCACAAACACGATGTCGGCGTTGGGGAACTCGCGCAGCATGCGGTCGATGGCTTCGAGGTTGATGGAGCAATCCTCGCGGATGGCAGTGTGCGGGCAGCCGCCGGTTTCCACGCCCAGGATGCGCTCGGCGGGCAGGGCACCGCTGACGGTGAGCAGGCGCTGGTCTTCCTTGGTGTAGATGTCGTTGGTGATGGCGATGAGGTCGTAGTCATCGCGCATGGTCTTGCACAGCATCTCCAGCAGCGTGGTCTTGCCGGAGCCGACGGGGCCGCCGATGCCCACGCGCAGAGGGGGCAGGTTTTTGGTGCGGTTGGGGATGTGGTGCAGGGCGTTGGTCATGGTGCTAGTGGTGGCGTCATTCGCTACCAAATAAATAGCTACCTGCGCTTGTATTGCTTGCGCTAGGAGCGGAAAAGTCTTGAATATTGCACTTCGTGCTGCGCGCTCAGAATGGCGAGCATGGGCGAGAACGCCTGGCGCTCGCTGTCCATCAGGCTGGCGGCGTGGTCTGCGGCGAGCGGGATGGCGGCGGCCAGCCGGGCCAGGATGCGCTGGCCTGCGCTTTGGCCCAATTGCATGGATTTGAGTGCGGCCTGCACCATGTTCTCGGCCCAGCCAAAGGCGTAGGCCAGCAGCACCTCGCGCACGCTGGCCTGGGTGGGCGACGCGGCCAGTGCGAAGGCCACAGGGTAGGTGGGGGGCAGAGCGGCCAGGTGGCGCACGGCGGGCATCAGGGCTTCGTCGCCCTGGTACTGGTTGCGCAGCCATTCGGCCAGCGAGCGGCCCATTTGCTCGGTCTGCAGGCGCAGCTCGCTCGTCTCGCGGGTGTGCAGCACCCAGTCGTTGAGTTCTTTCACGTGCTCCATGTCGCCGCGCCGCCAGGCGCCCATGGCCTTGGCGATGAGCGCCATGTCGCCGCGTGCCTGGGTGATGTGGAGCTGGTCCAGCAGCCAGTCGCCCACGGCGGCTTCGCTGGCGAGGCTCGCGTTTTCAATGGCGCTTTCCAGCCCTTCGGAATACGAGAACCCGCCGACGGGCAGCGCGGGAGAGGCCAGCCACATCAGCTGCAAGAAGCTGGCGGCGGGCAGGGGCGTGGGGCGGTCCAGGCGCATGGAGCGGGGAGTCAGTGGTCGTGGTTGCAGTCGGGGCCGTGCACATGCTCTTGGGCGACCACGGGGATGGACACGGTGCGCCCACGGGCAGGGACTGCGCTGGGGGCGGCTGCATGGTTGTGATCGTGGCTATGCCCATGTTCATGGGTATGGCCATGTGAATGGTCATGTGAGTGGTCGTGTCCATGCCCCCCATGGCTGTGTCCACCACCATGCCCCGCTGCATAGGCACCGCCTTCGGGCTCAAACGCCAGGTTCTGTGCGGTCACGATCAGGTGCATGGCGCGCAGCATGTCGGCCAGCACGTGGTCGGGTTCGATCTTGAGGTGGTCAGGCTGCAGCTCGATGGGCACATGGCGGTTGCCCAGGTGGTAGGCGGCGCGGGTCAGGTCAAACGGCGTGCCGTGGTGTTGGCAGTGGGTGATGACCAGCACGGGCTGGGGCGCTGCAATCACGCGGACCATGGAGCCGTCTTCGGCCACCAGCACGTCGCCACCGCGCACCAGCGTGCCGCGTGGCAGGAAGATGCCCAGTTCGCGCCCGGCAGAGTCGGTGGCGGCAAAGCGGCTTTTCTGGCGCACGTCCCAGTCGAGTTCGACGGTGGCGGCGCGCTTGAGCAGGACGGGCGCGAGGCCTTGGCCTTGGGGGAGGAGTTTGGAGACCTGGATCATGGCGAGAGAGGATTTCGGTGCCGGCAAGGCGAGGTCCACATTGTGGCCTTGGCTGCGGGGTGGCACGGGCTGGCTCTACAGCGCGCGGCTCATGTACCGGCTGTGGGGGTCAAGCTGGTAGCTGCCGAACGGCGCGCAGTCGGTAAAGCCATAGCGCAGGTAGAGCTGGTGAGCGGGTTCAAAGAAGGGCTGGGTGCCCGTTTCCAGGCTGATGCGCTGGTAGCCCAGGTCCACGGCCTGGCCCAGGATGTGTTCAAGGATGGCCCGGCCTACACCGAGGCCGCGCAGGGACTCTGCGGCACGCATGGATTTGAGCTCGACGTGGTCGGCGCTCAGGTGTTTGAGGGCGCCGGTGCCCACCAGTCGCCCGGGCGCGGGTTCGGTGTCGTCCGGCAGCCACGCCGTCCAGAAGCGGATCTCGGGGCGGCGCAGTTGGTCCATGTCCAGCGCATGCACGCTCTCGGGCGGCGAGGTGGCGCGCATGTCCTGCAGATGCTCTTCCATGAAGGCGGCAATGCGCGGGTCGCTCAGGTCGTCCAGGCGCAGGGAGAGGCTGTCCAGCAAACTGCTCATTGTGGGGGGAGTGTCAGAACAAAAAGTAGCGCTGCGCCATGGGCAGCAGGGTGGCTGGCTCGCAGGTGAGCAGCTGGCCGTCGGCGCGCACGGTGTAGGTCTGCGCGTCCACCTCCATCTTGGGCGTGTAGCTGTTGTGCACCATGTGCTGCTTGCGCACGCCACGGATGTTGCCCACAGCGCTGAGCTGCTTGCGCAGGCCAAAGCGCTCGCCAATGCCAGCGTTCAGGCCCGCTTGCGACACAAAAGTGAGCGAGGTCTTGGCAATGGCCCCGCCGAACGCGCCGAACATGGGCCGGTAGTGCACGGGCTGGGGGGTGGGGATGGATGCATTCGGGTCGCCCATCGCAGCCATGGCGATCAGCCCGCCCTTCAGGATGAGCGCGGGTTTGACGCCGAAGAAGGCAGGCTTCCAGATCACGATGTCGGCCCACTTGCCCACCTCCAGTGAGCCCACCTCGTGGGCAATGCCGTGCGCAATGGCGGGGTTGATCGTGTACTTGGCCACGTAGCGCTTAATGCGGAAGTTGTCGTTGCGCTGCAGGACTTCCGCCAGCTCGTCGCGCCCTGCGGTGGGGGCCAGCCAGCCGCGCTGCACCTTCATCTTGTGCGCGGTCTGCCAGGTGCGCAGGATGACTTCGCCCACGCGGCCCATGGCCTGGCTGTCGCTGCTCATCATGCTGATGGCGCCCAGGTCGTGCAGGATGTCTTCGGCGGCGATGGTTTCCTTGCGAATGCGGCTTTCGGCAAAGGCCAGGTCTTCGGCAATGCTGGCGTCGAGGTGGTGGCACACCATGAGCATGTCCACATGCTCGTCCAGCGTGTTCTGGGTGTAGGGCATGGTGGGGTTGGTGGACGATGGCAGAAAGTTGTCCTCGCCCACCACGCGCAGGATGTCGGGGGCGTGCCCGCCGCCCGCGCCTTCGGTGTGAAAGGCGCAGATGCCGCGCCCGCCCACGGCGGCGATGGTGTTCTCCACAAAGCCCGATTCGTTGAGCGTGTCGCTGTGGATGGCGACTTGGGTGTCCGTCTCGTCCGCCACGTCCAGGCAGTTGCTGATGGCCGAGGGCGTGGTGCCCCAGTCTTCGTGAAGCTTGAGGCCGATGGCACCCGCGTTGATCTGCTCGTGCAGCGCATCGGGCAGGCTGGCGTTGCCCTTGCCGAGGAAGCCCAGGTTCATCGGGAACGCGTCGGCCGCCTGCAGCATGCGCTCCATGTTGAAGGGGCCGGACGTGCAGGTGGTGGCCAGCGTGCCCGTGGCGGGGCCGGTGCCGCCCCCCAGCATGGTGGTCACGCCGCTGGCCAGGGCTTCTTCGATCTGCTGCGGGCAGATGAAGTGGATGTGGCTGTCGATGCCGCCTGCGGTGACGATGTTGCCCTCGCAGCTGATGACCTCGGTGCCGGGGCCGATGATGATGTCCACGCCCGGTTGCGTGTCGGGGTTGCCGGCCTTGCCGATGGAGGCGATGCGGCCCGCGCGCAGGCCGATGTCGGCCTTGAAGATGCCGGTGTGATCGACAACGAGCGCATTGGTCAGCACGGTATCCACAGCGCCCTGGGCATTGCTGCGTTGCGACTGCGCCATGCCGTCGCGAATCGTCTTGCCGCCGCCAAACTTCACCTCTTCGCCGTAGCTGCCCGCGCGCAGGGTGTAGTCGGCCTCGACTTCGAGGAGGAGTTCGGTGTCGGCCAGCCGCACGCGGTCGCCCACGGTGGGGCCGAACATCTCGGCGTAGGCGCGTCGTCCAATGGTTGCCATGGGTGGGGTGCTCCGTGAGAACGGTTTACTCTATTTTTGATAGCTGCTTGGGCAATAAATACCTGCGCTATCTGCCAATTTGGCTTGAAGCTGCTACAGCGCGCCCTGCTTCAGGCCCTGGAAGCCGAACACGCGGCGCTCGCCCGCGTAGTCCACCAGCTCCACGGTGCGCTCCTGGCCAGGCTCAAAGCGCACGGCGGTGCCAGATGCGATGTTGAGCCGCATGCCGCGCGCAGCCGCACGGTCAAAGCCCAGGGCGTTGTTGGTCTCGGCAAAGTGGTAGTGCGAGCCCACCTGGATGGGCCGGTCGCCGGTGTTGCGCACCACCAGCGTGAGGGTGCGGCGGCCGGTGTTGAGCAGGTGTTCACCGGGTTCGGTGAGAAGTTCGCCGGGGATCATGAAAGCTCCTTGCAGGGAATGCTCAGGCCATCTGCGCCAGCAGCGCGCCACCGAACGCAGCCACGCCAGCACCTGCAGCGCGGGCCAGCCACACATGGCGGTGGCGCAGTGCCCAGCCAGCGGCCAGGCCTGCGCTGTGCAGCAGCACGGTAGCCGTGAGCATGCCTGCCAGGGTCAACCAGGCGCTGTCGCTACCTGCCAGCTCATAGCCATGGGCCACGCCGTGGAAGACGGCAAACACGCCCACACCCAGCGCCGCCGCCAGCCCGGGAACGCGCAGGCGCGACACGACCAGCAGGCCGGTGACCAGCAGCGACGCGGCAATCATGGGCTCCACCGCTGGCAGCGCCACACCCTGCAGGCCCAGCACGGCGCCCACCAGCAACATGGCCGCAAAGCCCACGGGGCCCCACAGCAGGTCGCGCCCCGCGCTGCGGGCGGCCAGGGCGCTCCACAGGCCCACGGCCACCATGGCGGCCAGGTGGTCCAGGCCGAACAGGGGGTGGGCCAAGCCGCTCAGAAAACTGTTGTGGATGTGGGATTCAGCGCCGGTATGGGCGAAGGCGCCAGAACTGATTGCACTGGCTGCTATGAAAAGAAGAGCGGCTGTGTGACGGTGTGAGGGTGTGATGCGCATGGGGGGCTCCACGGAGAGAAGAGGGGGAATAGAAAGTAGAAGGGGGTTCAGACGATCGGCTGGTGCACGGTGACCAGCTTGGTGCCGTCGGGGAACGTGGCCTCGACCTGGATGTCCGGAATCATCTCGGGGATGCCTTCCATCACATCGGCCCGGGTCAGCACGGTGCGGCCTTCGCTCATGAGCTGGGCCACAGTCTTGCCGTCGCGCGCGCCTTCCATCACGGCGGCGCTGATCAGGGCCACCGCCTCGGGGTAGTTGAGCTTCAGCCCCCGGGCCTTGCGGCGCTCGGCCAGCAGGGCGGCGGTGAAGATCAGCAGCTTGTCTTTCTCGCGAGGGGTGAGTTCCATGGTGTGCCGATTGAGCGAGTGAATACGAATCCATCATAGGCAGCAAGCCCCGTGCCCGCCATACGCCAGAGGGCGAAGGTGCACTGGACATGAAGCCGACCCGTGGCATGGAAACTGCACTTGCAGGGGCTGTCGCCGCCCTTTGCCCATGCCCCCCTCCACCGCCTCCCTTGCCCCGCCCGACGCGAATTCGGCCCCTGTGCCAGGGCCGGACGCCGACGCGCAGGCGCCCCAGCAGGTGGTCAAGGTCCGGCGCGACTACAACAGCTGGGTGGCCACCGAGACCATGGAGGACTACGCGCTGCGCTACACGCCCCAGCGCTTTCGCAAGTGGTCCGAATGGCGGGTGGCCAACACGGCTTTCGGCGCGGCATCCTTTCTGATCCTCGAAGCCGTGGGCGCCACGCTGCTGGTGCAGTACGGCTTCATCAACGCCTTCTGGGCCATTGTGGCCACGGGGCTCATCATCTTTCTGGCGGGGCTGCCCATCAGCGTGTACGCGGCCCGCTACGGGGTGGACATGGACCTGCTCACGCGCGGCGCGGGCTTTGGCTACATCGGTTCCACGCTCACCTCGCTGATCTACGCGAGCTTCACCTTCATCTTCTTCGCGCTCGAAGCCGCCGTGATGGCCTATGCGCTGGAGCTGGCGCTCGACATTCCGCCCACCTGGGGCTACCTGATCTGCGCCATTGTGGTGATTCCGCTGGTCACCCACGGCGTGTCGGCCATCAGCCGTCTGCAGGTGTGGACGCAGCCGCTGTGGCTGCTGATGCTGGTGGTGCCGTTTGTGTACGTGCTAGTGCGCGATCCTGGTGCGTTTTCTGGGGTTGTGCACTACGGTGGTGAATTTGCGCGCGGCGCTACGTTCCAGCTGCCCTTGTTTGGTGCGGCTCTCACCGTGGGCATTGCGCTCATTACCCAGATGGGGGAGCAGGCCGACTACCTGCGTTTCATGCCCGCCCGCACCGCCACCACGCGTGGCCGCTGGTGGCTGGGGGTGCTGGTGGGTGGGCCGGGCTGGGTGGTGCTGGGCGTGCTCAAGATGCTGGGCGGCGCGCTGCTGGCCTACCTGGCGCTCACGCACATGGTGCCCGCCGAGCGCGCGGTGGACCCGAACCAGATGTACCTGGTGGCCTATGAATACGTCTTCCCGCACTATGGCTGGGCGGTGGCGGCCACGGCGCTGTTTGTGGTGGTCTCGCAGATGAAGATCAACGTGACCAACGCCTACGCGGGCTCGCTCGCGTGGTCCAACTTCTTCTCGCGCCTCACGCACAGCCACCCGGGGCGGGTGGTGTGGGTGGTGTTCAACACGCTCATTGCCTTCATGCTGATGGAGATGAACGTGTTCCGCGCCATGGGCGAGGTGCTGGGGCTGTACTCCAACATCGCCATCGCCTGGATCATGTCGGTGGTGGCGGACCTCGTCATCAACAAGCCGCTGGGCCTCTCGCCCAAGGGCATCGAGTTCAAACGTGCGCACCTGTACGACATCAATCCCGTGGGCGTGGGATCAATGGCACTGGCGTCTGTGCTGTCCATCAGTGCGCACCTGGGGCTGTTTGGCCCGCTGCCGCAGGCGTTCTCGGCCGTGATTGCGATGGCGGTGGCCTTTGTGACTGCGCCGTTGATCGCCTGGGCCACGCGCGGCAAGTACTACATCGCGCGGCAGAGCGAGCCGGTGGCTGTGCCTGTGGCGGGGCCCGTGCCTGGCGCGCGGGCTGCCGACATGAGCAGCTACCAGCGCTTCACTGTGCAGCGTTGCGTGATCTGCGAACGCGAATACGAAGCGCCCGACATGGCCCAGTGCCCCGCTTACCGGGGCGCCATCTGCTCGCTGTGCTGCACGCTCGATGCGCGCTGCGGCGACCTGTGCAAGCCCCATGCGAGCATGGCGGTGCAGTGGTCGGCCGCGCTGCGCTGGGTGCTGCCGCGTGCCATCTGGCGCTATCTGGACACGGGCCTGGGCCACTTCCTGCTGCTGATGCTGGTGATCGCGCCGCTGCTGGCGTCGGTGATGGGGCTGCTGTACCACCAGGAGCTCAACACCATTGCCCAGGCCGCCACCGACACCGAGGTGCTGGCCGCCCCTGAAGTGGCGCTGCGCTCGGGCCTGCTCAAGGCCTATCTCGCGCTGCTGGTCATCTCGGGCATCGTGGCGTGGTGGTTGGTGCTGGCGCACAAGAGCCGCCAGGTGGCGCAAGAGGAATCCAACCGCCAGACGGGCCTGCTGGTGCGCGAGATCGAGCTGCACCGCCAGACCGACGAAGCATTGCAGACCGCGCGCAGCGTGGCAGAGGCGGCGCAGCAGCAGGCTGAGGAAGCCCGCTTGCGGGCCGACCAGGCCAACCAGGCCAAGAGCCGCTACATCAGCGCCATCAGCCACGAGATCCGCACCCCGCTCAACTCCATCCTGGGCTACGCGCAGCTCATGGGCGAGGACGCGGGCGTGCCCCCGCACCGCAAGCAGGCGGTGCACGTGATCCGGCGCGGGGGCGAGCATTTGTTGTCGCTCATCGAGGGGACGCTGGACATCGCGCGCATCGAGTCGGGCAAGCTCACGCTGGATGTCGCGCCCATGCGGTTTGCGGACGGGCTGCACGAGATGGCCGGCCTGTTCGAGCTGCAGGCCGCCGCCAAGGGCCTGGCGTTCACGTTCGACGTGCAAGGGGTGATTCCGGAGGTGGTGCGCGCCGACGACAAGCGGCTGCGCCAGATCCTCATCAACCTGCTGGGCAATGCCGTCAAGTTCACGGCGCAGGGCACCGTCACCTTGCGGGTGCGCTATGCGCGCGAAATGGCACGCATCGAGGTGCAGGACACGGGCCCGGGCCTCACGGCCGAGGAGATTGAGCGCATCTTTGAGCCCTTCGCGCGCGGCGGATCGGGCGGTGGCAACACCGCTGCCGCGCCGGGTGCAGGGCTGGGCCTGACCATCGCCAAGATGCTCACTGCGCTCATGGGCGGCGAGCTGACGGTGAGCAGCACCCCGGGCGTGGGCTCGGTGTTCCATGTCAAGCTGTTCTTGCCCGAGGTGCATGGCGATGCGCTGGGCAAGGCCGCAGCGCCAGCGGCCCTGGCTGCCCATGGCCAACGCCAGCGCAAGGGCTATGCGGGCGAGCGCCGCCGCATCCTGGTGGTGGACAACGAAGAGCCCGACCGCGAGCTGCTGGTGCAACTGCTGGAGCCGCTGGGTTTTGAACTGCGCCAGGCCGCGAGCGGCCACGATGCGCTGGACCTGCTGGCCACCGGCTACCGTCCGCACGTGATCTTCATGGACCTGGCCATGCCGGGCATCGACGGGTGGGAAACGCTGCGGCGCGTGCGGCAGATGCACCTGCCCCACGTGCAATGTGCCATCGTTTCCGCCAATGCTTTCGACAAGGCGCTCGACAACGACGTGGACATCCGCCCCGAAGACTTCATCGTCAAACCCGTGCGCCACAGCGAGCTGCTGGACTGGCTGGAGCGCCGCCTGGGCCTGCAGTGGCAATACGACGAGGCCACTACAGCGCCCGCGGGTGCTGAACCCGCCGTGGCGTCTGCGGCGCCCGCACCCCTCACGTACCCCGATGCCGCTGCGTTGCTGGCTCTGGCACAGGCGGTGTCCTTGGGCTACTACCGGGGCATTCTCAACACGCTGGACGATATTGAACGCAGCCAGCCCGCGCACAGCGCTTTTGTCGGCACCATGCGGCAGCTGGCCAAGCAATTCCAGTTCGATGCCATGGGCCAGATCCTGGAGCAGGCACCCTCGTGATGACCACTGCCAATCCCTTTTCCTCTCACCCCCCCACAGCGCCCGCCAGCGCGCTGGACCGCAGCGACAGCGATGTGGTGCTGATCGTGGATGACGTGCCCGACAACCTGGCAGTCCTGCACGATGCGCTGGATGAATCGGGCTACACCGTGCTGGTGGCCATGCACGGCGAGGCGGCGCTGCAGCGTGCGGCCCAGGCGCTGCCCGACATTGTGTTGCTCGACGCCATGATGCCGGGCATGGACGGCTTTGAAGTCGCCCGGCGCCTCAAGGCATCACCTGCCACGGCGCACATTCCCATCATCTTCATGACGGGCCTGACCGAGACCGAGCACCTGGTCGCCGCGCTGGAGGCGGGCGGCGTGGACTATGTCACCAAGCCCATCAAGCCGCGCGAGGTCATGGCCCGCATGAGCGTGCACCTGGGCGCAGCCCGCAAGGCCCGGCAGGACGCCCGCCAGGCGCGTGAGGCGCGCAACGCGCTGGATGCGTTTGGCTACGCCAGCATCACCGTGCGCGCAGCGGATGGCCGCATCGTGTGGCAGACCCCGCTGGCGCGCGAGCTGCTGCAAAGCTACTTTGGCGAGGTCGGCCCCGATGGTATGCCCACCCCGTTTGGCCAGTGGGCACCCGAGCCCGTGCAGGCCTGGCTGCGCCGCCATGTATTGGCCGACAACGCGGCCGAGCTGCTGGAGGCTTCGCTGGCCGAGCCGCCGCGCCTGGCGGTGGAGCAGGGCGCGCGCCGCCTCACCTTCCGCCTGCATCAGCAGGCGGGCGACAGCGCAGGCGGTGGCGACTGGCTCATCGTGATGCGCGAGGTGTCCGACGCGAAGATCATCGAATCCATGAGCCTGTCCTTCAAGCTCACGGCGCGCGAGGCCGAGGTGCTGTACTGGGTCGTCAAGGGCAAGATCAACCGCGACATCGGCGACATCCTGGGCGCCAGCCCTGCCACCGTCAAGAAGCACCTGGAGCGTGTGTTCGCCAAGCTGGGGGTGGAAACACGCACCGCAGCAGCGGCCATGGCCATGAACCGCATCCGGCAGTTGCATCCCCAGTTTGAAGGGTGACCGGCGGGGCCAAAAAAACGCATTGACCTCGTCATGTTGCAGCGCAATAATCGCGCACCTTCATTTCCGGAGCCCCAGCGTGGAAAGTGCCAGTTGTTGCAGTGAAACCCAGCAAGCCGTGACGGCTGCTGCCTGCCAGGCCTCCTGACGCCCGCTCCTGGGCCGTGGGTTGCCTTGTGCAAGCTCCGGCCCCGTCCCTCCCAACCCCTGTTGTGCCCCGTGCGCCCCCGTCGGCCATGGCGGTGTGGGTGGCTATACCGTCTTGCCGCTTTGCTGCATCTGTGCCGTCTGCACGGGCCGTGCCCCTTTGGCCGGGGCATGGCCCGCCTGCTGTGACGGTGCCCCTGGCACCCATCTGCGTCTGCGTGCTCCGCCCTGCCTGCCAAGGACAACGGCCATGCGTTTTTTTGTTGTGGATCTGCCCCGCCTTTTCCAGCGTGCGGTGGCGCCTGGCGCTGAACACGCCGAGCATGCTGCATCGCTGCCTTCAGGCGTACAGGGCCCTGCCCATGGGGCCGCTGGCAGCCTGCAAGCGGTGGCCGAACTTGACGGCACCACGTTGTGGCCCACGCACCGCATTCGCTGCTACCTGCATGGCCAGCCGCCTGCGCGGGCATTGCGCCGCCGGGCGCGGCCGCTTTAAGCCGGCCCACGCCTGTATTGCAACCACTACCCAGGAGGCCCCATGGACCCAGACCCGCGCAGGCGCTCCGAAGCGCCGCCCCACACCACATCCCCATTGAACTTTGCATACCAGGCCCAAGGCCCGAGGCGATGGCTTGCGTGACCGCGTGAGCCGCATCCTCTGGCCGTTGCGGGCCAGAAGGAGTGACTCACCATGTTCCGTTTCATCCACATTTCTGCGCACACGGCACCACAGCCCATGACGCGCAATACCGTCAGCGTTGGCTGCTAGGGAGACCGCCATGAGCTTCCTGCACCACCTGTTCGACCGCTTTTTGCACACCCGCCATGTCACCCGCCACTTTGCGCGGCGGCTGATTCTGGACACGCTCACGCTGGGCCGCGCGCCCACCCCCGCCACCTCGCCCGACCTGCTCAGCCGCGAACTGCAGCGCGCCGCCAGCGATGAACTGCCCGCACTGATCGAGCGCCTGCAGTCCGACCCTGCAGGCCTGAGCGACGCCCAGGCCGCCGCCGCCCTGGCCCAGCACGGCCCCAACGAGGTGGAGCACGAAAAGCCGCTGCCCGCCTGGCTGCACCTGTGGCACTGCTACAAGAACCCGTTCAACGTGCTGCTCACGGTGCTGGCACTGATCTCGTACCTCACTGAGGACCACGAGGCCACCGTCGTGATTCTGGCCATGGTGGTGCTCTCCACGCTGCTGCGGTTTGTGCAGGAGGGCCGCTCCAACCGCGCGGCCGAGCGCCTCAAGTCGCTGGTCAGCAACACCGCCACGGTGCTGCGCCGCACCGACACGGTGGGTGCCGCAAGTGCAGCCACGCCGCGCGAGCTGCCCATCCACCAGCTGGTGCCGGGCGACCACATCGTGCTGTCGGCGGGCGACATGATCCCGTCGGACTGCCGCGTGCTCACGGCCAAGGACCTGTTCGTGAGCCAGTCGGCCATGACGGGCGAATCGCTGCCGGTCGAAAAATTTGCCGAGCGCAGCCAGCCCGGCACCAGTGCGCTGGACGCCACCAACCTGCTGTTCATGGGCACCAACGTGGTCTCGGGCTCGGCCACGGCACTGGTGGTGGCCACGGGCAACCACACCTACTTTGGCACGCTGGCCACCCGCGTCACGGCCACCGACCGCACGCCCACCGCGTTCCAGGCAGGCGTCAACAGCGTGAGCTGGCTGCTGATCCGCTTTGCGCTGGTCATGGTGCCCATCGTGCTGGTGGTCAACGGCTTTACCAAGGGCGACTGGCTGGAGGCGTTTCTGTTCGCGCTGTCGGTGGCTGTGGGCCTCACGCCCGAGATGCTGCCCATGATCGTGACCAGCACGCTGGCCAAAGGGGCCGTGCTGCTGTCGCGCAAGAAGGTGGTGGTCAAGCGGCTGGACGCGATCCAGAACTTTGGCGCCATGGACGTGCTGTGCACCGACAAGACCGGCACGCTCACGCAGGACAAGATCTTTCTGGAGCGGCACACCGACGTGTTCGGCCACAACAGTGACGAGGTGCTGGCCTTTGCCTACCTCAACAGCCACTACCAGAGCGGCCTGAAGAACCTGCTGGACCACGCCGTGCTGGAGCATGTGGAGCTGCAGACCGACCTGCGCCTGGCGCAGGACTACCGCAAGGTCGATGAGGTGCCTTTCGACTTCATGCGCCGGCGCATGTCGGTCATCGTCAGCGAGCGCAACGACCACCACGAGCTGATCTGCAAGGGTGCGGTGGAGGAGATGCTGGACGTGTGCACCCAGGTCCGCGTGGTGGAAGACACCGGCGTGCAAGACCTGCCGCTGGACGCCACCCTGCGCGCACGGGTGCTGGAGGTGACGCGCGGCCTGAACAACGAGGGCCTGCGCGTGGTGGCGGTGGCCATGAGGGAGACGCCGCCCCACCAGACGGTGTACAGCGTGGCCGATGAGTCGGGCCTCACGCTGATTGGCTACGTGGCGTTTCTGGACCCACCGAAGGAATCCACTGCCCCTGCGCTCAAGGCGCTGGCCGCGCACGGCGTGGCCGTGAAGGTGCTGACCGGTGACAACGAACTGGTGACGCTCAAGGTCTGCCGCGAGGTGGGCCTGGCCGTGCAAGGCGTGCTGCTGGGCAAGGATGTGGACGCACTGGACGACGCAGCCCTGGCGCGCGCGGCCGATACCCACAACCTGTTTGCCAAGCTCTCGCCGCTGCACAAAGAGCGGCTGGTGCGCGCGCTGCGCGCGGGCGGCCATGTGGTGGGCTTCATGGGCGACGGCATCAACGACGCCCCGGCGCTGCGTGCGGCCGACATCGGCATCAGCGTGGACAGCGCGGTGGACATTGCCAAGGAGGCGGCCGACATCATCCTGCTGGAGAAAAGCCTGATGGTGCTGGAAGAGGGCGTGATGGAGGGCCGCAAGACCTTCAGCAACATGCTCAAGTACATCCGGATGACGGCCAGCTCCAACTTCGGCAACGTGTTTTCGGTGCTGGTGGCCAGCGCCTTCCTGCCCTTCTTGCCCATGCTGCCGCTGCACCTGCTGGTGCAAAACCTGCTGTACGACCTGTCGCAGATCGCCATCCCGTTCGACAACGTGGACGAGGAGCTCATCCGCAACCCGCTGAAGTGGAACCCGGGCGACATCGGCCGCTTCATGGTGTTCTTCGGGCCCATCAGCTCGGTGTTCGACATCACGACGTTTGCGGTTATGTGGCATGTGTTCGGCGCCAACAACGAGGGCGCGCAGACCCTGTTCCAGTCGGGCTGGTTTGTGGTGGGGCTGCTCACGCAGACGCTGATCGTGCACATGATCCGCACGCCCAAGCTGCCGTTTGTGCAAAGCGTGGCGTCGGTGCCGCTGCTCACGGCCACGGTGCTCATCATGGCGGTGGGCATCTTCATCCCCATGGGGCCGCTGGCCGGTCACTTCAAGCTGCAGGCGCTGCCGCTGGCTTACTTTCCGTGGCTGGTTGGCATTCTGGCGGGCTATGTGCTGCTGACAACGGTGATGAAGCGCTGGTACGTGCGGCGCTACGGCTGGCAGTGAGGGGGCGCCAGGTGCGCGCCCGGTTCATCGCGCCAGGGCCTGCTCCAGCTGCTGCTTGTTCATCCGGGACCGGCCCCGGATGTTCTCGCGCCTGGCGTCTTCGTACAGCTGCTCGCGCGTGCGGCCCTGCGGGCCGCGGTGCGAGTTTTTGCCGCCGCGCACAGGAGCCGGCGTGGCTTTCAGGGTTTGGGGGTTGGCCGTGCGGGCTTCGCCGTGTTGCGCGCGCTCCTTGTTCACGGTGCGCGCGGCAATCTCTTCGGCGGTGCTTTCGCTCTCACCGCGTTCCAGCAGGCTGTCCTTGATGTGTTCGTACTGGCGCTCGCGTTTGGCGCTCCAGGCGGCACGTGGCATGGGGACTCCTTTCCGATCAACAGGTGGGCTTTTCAGCTTAGACCCGTGACCTGGCGGAACGGTCAGTGCATCGTGACGGCGGGTGTAGGACAGGCCCGCTGGGCCGCCCGGAGGGGCGCCGCAGCCACTCTGGGCGCTTCTTATGAACAAAATTGGCTGCAAGCGCTAGTGCATCATGCGCTGGCAGCTATCTTTTTTGTAGTGTTCTACATGCCCAGGGACTTGAGCAGCGCATCCGTGTCGTCCTGGCCAGCGGGCGGTGGGGCGGGCACGGGCGGGGCTTCTTGCGACTGGGCCATCAGTGCGTCCGGGTCGGGCGCCTCCTGCGCTTCAAAGTCGTAGAGCTTGATGAACTCGGTGCGGTCGATGGCGAGTTCGAGGTAGAAGATGTTGTTGTTGCTGGTGTAGAAGGTCACGCGCCGCGCCTCGGGCTTGTCGAGGTTGGCGTCCACCGACAGCTGCACCTGCTTGTTCAGCACCAGCATCTTGGGCTGGTTCTGCGTGATGTGGGTCTGCAGCTCGCGCCGCACCTTGCCGGTGAAGTCGCCCACCACCTGGTTCATCAGCTCGCCCATCACGTTGCTGACCTCGTCGGAGGTGTACGAACTGACCAGGTCATCCTTGGACATGCCCATGTTCAGCAGGTAGTTGGCGTACAGCTCCATCGCCGCCTGGCCTGAGAAATTGATGATCACCAGCCCCGAGAAGCCGCCGTCAAACAGCACAAAGCAGCCAATGTCGGGTTTCAGGCAGGTCTTGCTGATGCGCTGCACCATGCCGGAATAGTGGATCTGGCTGTGTGTAGCCACGCCCAGTACGCGGGTGACGGAGTTGCAAAGGCTGATCAAAAGGTCTTCGGTGCCGTAAACGGGGGATTTTTCGGGGGGGCTCATGGTGGGGGTAGCGGAAAACAACTTGGTGCACAGCATAGGCGATGATGCCGCCGTAAACCAGAGTGCAGGCCCTGCCGTGGTGCCGATCCCCCCGTGGTATCCCGGTCATTGACTTTCGACGGGGCTCGGATATCGTGCTTTTCATCCAAATAAGAGAGGGGGGCCCGATGGGCAATGTCTATTTCTATGGCCTGACCGATTTCCAGGCGATCGCCACCGGGGCGGCCGTGCTGGCCAGCGGCGGTGGTGGCAGTTACCAAGACGCATGCGCCATCGTGCAGCAGCTGGCAGACCAGGGCTACTCCGGCACGGTGCAGGTGCAGGACTACGACGGCGCCACCAACGCCTGTGTGCTGGCCATCATGGGCTCGCCCGACGCGGCCGACAACCTCACCCTCACGGCGGTGCAGAACTCCATCAGCAACACCGTGGCCGTGATGCAGGCGTACACCGGCATGCAGCCGGGCGCCTTCATCCCGGTGGAGATCGGGCCCATCAATTCGCTGGTGCCGCTGATTGGCGCGGCCATGTCGGGCGGCAGCATCTGGGTGGTCAATGGCGACGGCGCGGGCCGCGCAGTGCCCGAGCTGCCCCAGACCACCTTCACCGCCCCCACAGGACCCGCGCCCAGCCCCGCTGTGCTGGCCAGCGATGCGTCCACGCTGGCGGCGGCGGAGTATGCGGTGCTGGGCTCTCCCACGGCGTCGGGCATCGAGTCGCTGGCGGGCGGGGTTGTGGGCGGTTTTGGCGGGTACTCGGGCATTGCGATGTGGCCCTCCAACGCGGGCAATCAGTTCGCGTTGTCGGGCAGCTACATCCCGGGCACGCTGGAGCAGGCACGCCAGCTGGGCCTGCAGCTCTTGCAGGCGGTCACGCCGCTCAGCACCCAGGCCGTGGCGGCGGGTATCCAGAACCTCACCGGCCGTGCGGCGCGCGCGGTGGTCACGAACTTTTTCATGACCTCGGTCACCCAGTCCACCTCCAGCGCGTCGCTGGACTCGGGCATCATCCGGCTGGACAATGCGCCAGACCCGGCCCAGAGCACCGAGACGCATTACCTGTACAACCTCAACGAGAACCTGATCATGTATTCGGCGGCGAGCACCACCCCCGACATCATCGCGCCCGACTCGATCTGCTACTACTCCGAGAGCACAGGGCGGGGGTTCTCCAACGCCAGCGACGACCTGGCCCAGTATTTCGATGCCAAAACGGGCCGCAGCACCGGCAACCAGGTGAGCGTGATTGCGGTGCAGACGGCGCCCCAGCTCTACAACACCCCCGGTGTGGTGGCCTCCTTTGCGGCGCTGCTGCGCAATATCGGTTACGCGGGCGGCATGCCCCCCGCCTGATTCCTGAAGCCCGCGCCGACGCACGAGAGAAACGGAACGCTGTGAAAAAAGGTGGTCATTGCCATGGGTGAGGCGGACCTGAACAAGGAGCGGCTGGAGCTGGCCCTGGAGGCCGCCGGGCTTGACCTGTGGGAGAACGACCTCATCACCGGCAACGTCACGCGCAAGGCGACCAAGACGTTTGAAGAGCTGGGCTTCACCGAAGACGAAATCGTCTCGGGCGTGCAGGACATCTATGGCCTGTTCCATCCCGACGACATCGACACCGTGCGCCGGGCCGTGGCCGACCACCTGACGGGCGTCACGCCCCAGTACCGGTGCGAGTTCAGGCTGCGGTCCAAGAGTGGCGAGTGGATCTGGTTTGCCAACTATGGCCGCATCATGGACGGCCACAGCGAGACCCCTGGCAAGCGCTTGATCGGCGTCACTTTCAACATCCACGACCGCAAGTGCCGCGAGACCGAGATCGCCCAGATCAACCAGCAGCTCACCGAGCAGAACCGTCTGCTGCAGCAGCTCAACGCCACGCTGGAGCGGCTGGCCGCCAATGACTCGCTCACAGGCCTGTCCAACCGGCGCACGCTCATGGAGCTGGGCGCCAAGGAGGCCAAACGCACCGAACGCTTCGGCCACCCGATGTCCTTGCTGGTGGCGGACATCGACCTGTTCAAGTCCGTCAACGACATGTACGGCCACCTGGCTGGAGACCGTGTGATCTGCGCCGTGGCCCAGGTGTGCGCGGCGCGCAAGCGCAGCGGTGTGGACATCGTTGCGCGGTTTGGGGGCGAGGAGTTCGTCATCGTGCTGCCCGAGACCGATGGCCCTAGCGCGCTGCAAGTGGCCGAGTCACTGCGCCGCGAGGTCGAGACCCTGCTAGTGTGCGTGGGCGACGAAGGGCAGGAGGTGGCCGTTACCGTGAGCATTGGCGTGGCCACGCTGCATCAGGGCTCGGGCATGAGTTTTGAAGAGCTCGTCAACCGCGCCGACCAGGCCCTCTACCAAGCCAAGGGTACAGGGCGCAATGCCGTGTACTGCGCCGACATGCCACCTGCTGAAGGGGGCGTGGTCGAGCAGGTTCCGCTCGACCTGGGAGGGGGGGGCTCTCAGCCCTGAGGCCCCCGCGCCGCCTGGTGGATCGCCGCCCGGATGCGCGGGTAGGTGCCGCAGCGGCAGGCATTGCCCGACATGGCGGCGTCGATGTCGGCATCGGTGGGCTGCGGGGTTTTCTTCAATAGTGCGCAGGCCGACATCAGCTGCCCGCTCTGGCAGTAGCCGCACTGCGCCACATCCACCGCCGTCCATGCCGTGCGCAGCGCGGTGGCTTCGGGGCCCTGCAGGCCCTCGATGGTGGTGACCTGGGCATTGCCCACGGCCGACAGGGGCGTGATGCATGCGCGCACCGGCTCGCCGTTCAGGTGCACCGTGCAGGCGCCACACAGCGCCATGCCGCAGCCAAACTTGGTGCCGTTCATCTGCAGCTCGCCGCGCAGCACCCACAGCAGGGGCGTGTCGGGTTCGGCGTTGACGGCGACGGATTGGCCGTTGAGGTTCAGGGTCGTGGTCATGGGGGCTCCGGTGCGTCGGGTCAGCTGAGCTTGAGCGGCAGCGCGCGCAGGCGCTGGCCGGTGAGGGCAAACAAGGCATTGGCCACGGCGGGTGCAATGGGCGGCACGCCGGGCTCGCCCACGCCCTCGGGGGGCTCGGCGCTGGCGATGATGTGGGTCTCCACGCGGGGGCAGTCGGCCATGCGCAGCAGGGGGTAGTCGTGCAGGTTGCTCTGCTGCACCTGGCCGTCTTTGATCGTCACTTCGCCCCACAGCGCAGCGGTGAGGCCATAGACCACGGCGCTTTCCATCTGCTGGGCAATGAGGTTGGGGTTGATGGCCGCGCCGCAGTCGATCACGCACACCACGCGGTGCACGCGGATGGCCTTGTCGGCGCCCACCGACACCTCGGCCACCTGCGCGACGATGGAGCCGAACGACTGGTGCAGCGCCACGCCGCGCGCCCGTTGCACGCCCGACGCATCCGGCGGCAAGGGCTGGCCCCAGCCCGCCAGCTCGGCCGCTTTTTGCAGCACCTTCAGGTGGCGCGGGTGTTTTTGCAGCAGCGCGGCGCGGAAGGCCACCGGGTCCTTCTTGGCGGCATGGGCCGCTTCGTCCACAAAACTCTCTTTGAAGAACGCCTGGTGCGAATGCCCCACCGAGCGCCAGAAGCCCACGGGCAGCGGCAGGTCGATGATCTCGTGGGCAATGCGTGCGTGGGGCCACTCGTAGGGCTGGTCGAACGCGCCTTCGGACGTGGTCTTGTCCGGCCCCGCGCCCGGCAGGCCAAAGGTGCGGGCCAGCACCTGCGGCACGATGGCCTGACCGGCCGACACGTTGTGCCAGGCCACCAGTTGGCCCTGTGCGTCCAGCCCGGCCTTGAACCGGGCCACGCAGGCGGGGCGGTAGAAGTCGTGCTGCAGGTCCTGCTCGCGGGACCACAGCGTCTGCACCGGCGCGCCGCCCGCGGCCTTGGCAATGGCGGCGGCCTGGGCCACATAGTCCACCTCCAGCCGCCGGCCAAAGCCACCGCCCAGCAGCAGCTGGTGCACGGTCACCTTGGTGTCGTCGATGCCCAGGGCCTTGGCGGCCGCCATGCGCGCCAGGCCCGGCACCTGGGTGGATGTCCACACGCTGGCCGCGCCATCCTTGAACTGCACGGTGCAGTTGATGGGCTCCATGGTGGCGTGGGCCAGGTAAGGCGCGCGGTAGTCGGCAGTGAGGGTGGTTGCAGCGCCTTGCAGGGCCTGGTCCACATCGCCCACGCTGTGGTAGCCAAAGCCTTGGGCCTGGTCCAGCGCCTGGGTCAGCTGGGTCATGACGGCGGCGCTCGACAGCGTGGCGGCGGGGCCATGGTCCCACTGCACGGTGACTGCGGCGGCGGCCTTCTTGGCGTGCCAGGGCGTGTCGGCAATCACGGCCACGCCGCCAGTGCCGCCGTGGTACGGCGCTACGGCCAGCACCTGCTTCACCCCGGGCATTTTTTGCGCGGCTGCGCCATCGAACTGGACTACTTTGCCGCCCCGCGTGGGGCACATCACCACGCTGGCGTACAGCAGGCCGGGCGGGTGGGCATCGATGCCAAACACCGCACTGCCGTCGAGCTTGGAGGGCGCCTCGATGCGGGTGAGCGGCTTGCCGATCAGCTTGAATTCAGCAGGCGCCTTGAGGGGCACCTTGCCTGGAGGCGGCTGCTGCGCCGCCAGTGCGGCCAGCTCGCCAAACGTGGCGCGCTGGCCTGCCGCATGTTCCACCACGCCGGCGTTGACCTTGCATTCGGCGGCCTGCACCTTCCATTGCACGGCCGCTGCGTTGATGAGCATGGCGCGGGCGTGGGCACCGGCCTCGCGCATGGGGCGCCACAGGTCCTTGATGCTGCTGGAGCCACCCGTCATCATCACGCCCACTTCGCGCATGGTCTTGGCGGTCAGCCAGCCCGCCACGGCCTTGATGGAGCCGTCGTTGTCGGGGTGGAACGGCAGGCCGTCCACCACCGTGGCCAGGTTGTTGTAGATGTCGTCGATGGGCGCCATCTCCAGCCGCACCTGGGCCCAGTCGGCGTCCAGCTCTTCCGCCAGGATGGCGGCCAGCCCGGTGTGCGCGCCCTGGCCCATTTCGGACTTGGCCATCATCACCGTCACCGTGTTGTCGGCGGCTACCTTGAGCCAGCCATTCAGCGCCACCTGGCCTGTGCCCTGGGGCAGGGGCTGCGCGGTGTGCAGCCGCTGGCGCGGGGGCACCACGCCCCAGCCGATGACCAGCGCGCCGGCTGTTGCGGCGCCACCGAGGAGCACTGTGCGTCGTTTCACCATGGGTTGTCCTTGCCGTTGCGGAGGACCTGCGGGTGTGTCCAGCCGTTGGGCTGCCATCCTATCGCCGTGCGCGGGCGAACGCTGTACGCCCATGTCGGCTATGCGACGCAGCGCGGCAGGCGGATGGGGCACAGGCCGATACGGGCGAAAGCGAAAAAAAGCCCTGCCGGGTGAGCCGGGCGGGGCCTGTGGCCTGGGGGCTGCGGGCCGCTGCAGGGCCTGACCGTCAGACCGCCTTGCAGTCGGCCAGCACGGGCGCCTGGGCAGCGGGCTGCCGGTCCAGCCAGGCGATATACGCCGTGAGCGCCAGCGCACTCAGCGTGACAGCAGCCGCCACCAGCGGAATGACCTGCAGCGACCATCCGGCCGTGATGACTGCGCCCCCCAGCCAGGCCCCGATGGCATTGCCCAGATTGAACGCACCGATGTTGAGTGTGGACGCAAGGCTGGGTGCATCGCCCGCCTGCGACACCACCCGAGCCTGCAGCGGCGTGCCCGCTGCGAACGACACCATGCCCCACACCACCACGGTGACGATGGCGGGCCACAGCCACGCGCTGGTGAACGAAAACGCCGCCAGCACCCCCGCCAGCACGGCGAAGATGCCCATCAGCGAGGGCAGCAGCTTCCAGTCCGCCAGGCGGCCGCCCAGCAGGTTGCCAATGGTCAGGCCCACGCCGCACAGCAGCAGCACGCCACTCACGTTCTGGGGCGATACGCCGGTCACGTCGCGCAGGATGGGTGTGATGTAGGTGAACAGCGTGAACATGCTGGTGGAGGCCAACACGCTCACCGCCAGCGCCAGCCACACCTGGCGGATGCGCAGCACGCGGAACTCGCCCAGCGCGCTGCCGCTGCTCTGGTGGCGCAGGTGCGGCACCCAGCGCACCACGGCCGCCACGGCCAGCACCCCAATCGCCACCACTGCCCAGAAGGTGGAGCGCCAGCCCAGGTGCTGGCCCAACAACGTGCCCAGCGGTACGCCCAGCACGTTGGCCAGCGTGAGCCCGGTGAACATCAGCGCCATGGCCTGGGCGCGCTTGTGCGGCGCCACCACGCTGGCCGCCACCACGGCACCAATGCCAAAAAACGCCGCGTGGCAGAACGAGGTGACCACACGCGCCACCATCAGCCACGCATAACTGGGCGCCAACGCGCAGCCCACATTGCCGATGATGAACAGCACCATCAGCCAGGTCAGCGTGGTCTTGCGCGGCCAGCGCGCGGTGGCCACCGCCAGCAGCGGCCCACCCACGGCCACGCCCAGGGCGTAGGCCGACACCAGCATGCCGGCGGCGGGGATGGAGACGGACAGGTCACCCGCCACTTCGGGCAGCAGCCCCAGGATCGCGAATTCGGTGGTGCCAATGCCAAAAGCGGCAATGGCCAGGGCCAGCAAAGGGAGGTTCATGGAGCGCAGCGGGGCAGAAGGGCGGCAACCGGGCCCATGGAGGCCTGGCGCGCGAAGATTAGGGAAAACCCGCAGATTCTACGGAGACTCCACAACCTTCGCTGGTCAAGGTTTTTGAATGAAATTGGCCGGTAGCGCCAGTGATATATGCAGCATCAGCTATCTTTTTGATAGTGATCGCGTTGCCGTCTCCGGCTCCCCTGTTGCGCCTGTCGTTGGCAGTGAGATGCCGCGCAACGGCCCCGTGGGAAGCAGCCCCGCAGCGGTGCGTGTACGCCACCCGGCGTATTTCGCCAATGGGCCCCGCTCTCCAGAATCCATTCCATCGCCCGATCGAATGCGGCTCCACACCGGGGCCCGCCGGGCGAAGCGGTTTGATTGATTCCCTGATTGAAACCACCACCGGAGAAGCACACATGCAACGTCGTTATTCCCTCAAGGCCCTCGCGGCCGTCGCTACGCTCGCTGGCCTGTCTGCGCTGCCAGCCCATGCCCAGGACACGATCAAGGTCGGCATCCTGCACAGCCTGTCGGGCACCATGGCCATCTCTGAGACCGTGCTGAAAGACACCGTGCTCATGGCGATCGACGAGATCAATGCCAAGGGCGGCGTGCTGGGCAAGAAGCTCGAACCCGTGGTGGTGGACCCGGCCTCCAACTGGCCTCTGTTTGCCGAAAAGACCAAGCAGCTGCTGGGCCAGGACAAGGTCTCGGTCATCTTCGGCTGCTGGACCTCGGTGTCGCGCAAGTCGGTGCTGCCTGTCGTGGAAGAAATGAACGGCCTGCTGTTCTACCCCGTGCAGTATGAGGGCGAGGAACTGTCCAAGAACGTGTTCTACACCGGTGCCGCGCCCAACCAGCAGGCCATCCCTGCGGTGGACTACCTGATGAGCAAGGACGGCGGCGGTGCCAAGCGCTGGGTGCTGCTGGGCACCGACTATGTGTACCCCCGCACCACCAACAAGATCCTGCGCGCCTACCTCAAGAGCAAGGGCGTGAAGGATTCGGACATCGATGAAAAGTACACCCCCTTCGGCCACTCTGACTACCAGACCATCGTGGCCGACATCAAGAAGTTCAGCCAGGGCGGCAAGACGGCCGTGGTCTCCACCATCAATGGCGACTCCAACGTGCCCTTCTACAAGGAACTGGGCAACGCCGGCCTGAAGGCCAAGGATGTGCCGGTGGTGGCCTTCTCGGTGGGTGAAGAAGAACTGCGCGGCGTGGACACCAAGCCGCTGGTGGGCCACCTGGCCGCCTGGAATTACTTCCAGTCCATCAAGAGCCCTGAGAACACCGCCTTCATCAAGAAGTGGAGCGACTACGCCAAGGCCAAGGGTATTGCCGGCCACAAGGACAAGCCGCTCACCAACGACCCGATGGAAGCCACCTACATCGGCATCAACATGTGGAAGCAAGCGGTTGAAAAGGCCAAGAGCACCGATGTGGACAAGGTGATCGCCGCCATGGCCGGCCAGACCTTCAAGGCACCGTCGGGCATCGTGAGCAAGATGGACGAGAAGAACCACCACCTGCACAAGAGCGTGTTCATCGGCGAAATCAAGGCCGACGGTCAGTTCAACGTGGTGTGGAAGACCCCTGGCCCCGTGAAGGCCAAGCCATGGTCGCCTTACATCGAAGGCAACGACAAGAAGAAGGACGAGCCTGAAAAGAAGTGACACCCCCCTGAGGCGCTAGCGCGCCTTCACCCCCTCTCTCACGCTGCGCGTGGGAGGGGGGACGCCCCCAGCGCACGCAAGCGAAGCGCCGCATGCGCGGCTAGGCGGCCCTTGCGTGGGGACGCTGGCATGGGCCCTGCCCTCTGCATGGGCCTTTGCATATTGACCGACTGGCCCCTCCATGAATTTCTCTTTCATACCTCGCCTCTTTGTCTGCCTTTTGCTTTACGCAACTGCGCAGGCACATGCACTCACTGCCGAGCAGGCCCTGGCCATGGCCGCTGGCGACACCGACGACCGCGTGGCCGCCGTGCAGCAGGCCGTGGTCGACCCCAGCGAGCGCACCGCTGCCTTCCTGCAGGCACTGGCCGATGATGCGGTGAAGGTGGCCGGTGGCAAGACCCTGATCGTGCGGGACGACAAGGGCATCGACCCCGTCACCGGCGCCGAGGTGCCACTGCCTGCCGATGCCGAAGACATCATCAACAACAACCGCATGCGCGGCGAGATCGACACGGCCCTGGCGGGCCTGGCGCTGTTTGGCAAGGACGAAGCCCAGCGCATGGCCGCCGCCAAGGCACTGACCAAAGAGCCTGACGCAGGCCGCCTGCCGCTGCTCGATAAAGCCCTGGCGCAGGAAACCAGCGACAAGATCAAGGCCCAGCTGCAGCTGGCGCGTGCCGCCACCTTGCTGGGCAGCGACGATGCGGCGCAGCGCATCGCTGCCGCGCAGGCCCTGTCGGCCAGCGCCACGCCCGATACGCGCCTGCTGCTGAACGAGCGCGTGGCGGTGGAAGAAGACGCCAAGGTCAAGGCTGCCCTGCAGGCCGCGCTGCGCACCCTGGACGACCAATTGGCCTGGGGCGAGCGCTTGGGCGCTGCGTTTTCGGGCATCAGCCTGGGCTCCATCCTGCTGCTGGTGGCCTTGGGCCTGGCCATCACCTACGGCCTCATGGGCGTGATCAACATGGCCCACGGCGAGCTGATGATGATCGGCGCCTACGCCACCTACGTGGTGCAGGGCGTGTTCCAGAAGTTCTTTCCAGGCGCTTTCGACTGGTACCTGGTGGCTGCGGTGCCGCTGGCCTTTCTCACCTCGGCCCTCGTGGGCGCGGTGCTGGAGCGTGGCGTGCTGCGCTTTCTGTACGGCCGCCCGCTGGAGACGCTGCTCGCCACCTGGGGCATCAGTCTGGTGCTGATGCAGCTGGTGCGCAGCCTGTTTGGCGCGCAGAACGTGGGCGTGGAAAACCCCGCGTGGATGAGCGGTGGTGTGCAGGTGCTCTCCAACCTCACGCTGCCTTACAACCGCCTCGTCATCATCGGCTTTGCCATCGCGGTGCTGCTGGGGATGGGCTACCTGATTGGCCGCACGCGCCTGGGCTTGTTCGTGCGCGGGGTGACGCAAAACCGCCCCATTGCCTCGTGCATGGGCGTGAACACGGCCCGCATCGACACCATGGCCTTTGCGCTGGGCTCGGGCATTGCAGGCCTGGCCGGTTGCGCGCTGAGCCAGGTGGGCAATGTGGGGCCTGACCTGGGTCAGAGCTACATCGTCGATGCCTTCATGGTGGTGGTGCTGGGTGGCGTGGGCCAGCTGGCGGGCACGGTGTATGCCGCGCTGGGCCTGGGCATTTTGAACAAGTTCCTTGAAGGCTGGGCAGGCGCCGTGCTGGCCAAGATTGCGGTGCTGGTGTTCATCATCATCTTCATCCAGAAGCGGCCCCAAGGCATCTTCGCGGTCAAAGGGCGTACGGCCGACTGAAGCATCAGAGACGACAGATCATGACTACGCCAACCTCTCCCAACCTCCAATTGCCCGCACCGGCGCCGCTGCTCACGCGCGGCGGCTGGTCGGCCTTCATCGTGGCGCTCATCGTGGTGTGCGCCGTCGCACCGGTGCTCAACCTGTGGGTGCCTGCAGGCAGCGTGTTCCACCTGTCGGACTACGCCGTGGCGTTGCTCGGCAAGATCATGTGCTACGCCATCTGCGCGCTGGCCATGGACCTGATCTGGGGCTACACAGGCATCCTGAGCCTGGGCCACGGCCTGTTCTTTGCGCTGGGTGGCTACGTGATGGGCATGTACCTCATGCGCCAGATCGGCCGCGACGGAAACTACAAGAGCGACCTGCCGGACTTCATGGTGTTCCTTGACTGGAAGGAACTGCCCTGGCACTGGGCGCTGTCCGACAGCTTCGTTGCCACGCTGATCCTCATCGTGGCCGTGCCGGGCGTGATTGCGTTTGTTTTCGGCTACTTCGCCTTCCGCTCGCGCATCAAGGGCGTGTACTTCTCCATCATTACGCAGGCCATGACGTATGCGGCCATGCTGCTGTTCTTCCGCAACGAGACGGGCTTTGGCGGCAACAACGGGTTCACCGACTTCAAGCGCATCCTGGGCACACCCATTGCCACGCAGAACATGCGCATGACGCTGTTTGTGCTGACGGGCATCACGCTGCTGGGCTTCTTTTTGCTGGCCCGCTGGCTGGTGCGCAGCAAGTTCGGCCGCGTGCTGCAGGCCGTGCGCGATGCCGAAAGCCGCGTCATGTTCTCGGGCTACTCGCCGCTGCCCTACAAGCTCACCATCTGGACCATTAGCGCCATGATGTGTGGCGTGGCGGGCGCGCTGTATGTGCCCCAGGTCGGCATCATCAACCCGGGTGAGATGAGTGCTGCCAACTCCATCGAGATCGCCGTGTGGGCGGCCGTGGGCGGCCGCGCCACGCTCCTCGGGCCCATTGTGGGTGCGTTCATCGTCAACGGGGCCAAGAGCTGGCTCACGGTGACCGCGCCAGAGTTCTGGCTGTACTTTCTGGGTGCGCTGTTCATTGCCGTGACGCTGTTCCTGCCCGATGGTGTGGTGGGCCTGGTCAAGAAGCTCAAAGCAAAAATGACAACCACGAAGGGAGCTGCGCAATGACGCCCGATCTGATGGAAGAAGGCGCGCGGCGGCTGCAGAAGACGCTAGCGCCCGCTGTACTGGGCCAGACCGAATCGGGCGGCCGCGCGGCAGGCTTCTCGCGCGTGGCGGTGCCGGGCGAGGTGGATGTGACCCATGGCCGCATCTTGTACCTGGAAGACGTGCACGTGAGCTTTGACGGCTTCAAGGCCATCAACGGCCTGAGCCTGGACATCGCCCCGGGCGAGCTGCGCTGCATCATCGGCCCCAACGGCGCGGGCAAGACGACGATGATGGACATCATCACTGGCAAGACGCGGCCTGACAAAGGCACGGTGTTTTTCGGCTCCACGATTGACCTGTTGCGCCACAACGAGCCCGAGATCGCCAGCCTGGGCATTGGCCGCAAGTTCCAGAAGCCCACGGTGTTCGAGCAGCTCAGCGTGTTTGAGAACCTGGAGCTGGCGCTCAAGACCCACAAGGGCGTGAAGTCCAGCATGTTCTTCCGGCTCGACTCCGCGCAGTCGGACCGTCTGGCCGAGATCCTGCACACCATCCACCTGGCCGACAGCGTCACGCGCCAGTCGGGCAACCTGAGCCACGGGCAGAAGCAGTGGCTGGAGATTGGCATGCTGCTGATGCAGGACCCCAAGCTGCTGCTGCTGGACGAACCGGTGGCGGGCATGACGGACGAAGAAACAGCGCGCACGGCCGAGCTGTTCCTCACGCTCAAGGGCAAACACTCGCTCATGGTGGTGGAGCACGACATGGGCTTCATCCGCACCATCTCCGAAAAAGTGACGGTGCTGTGCGATGGCTCGGTGCTGGCCGAAGGCACGCTCGACCAGGTGCAGGCCGACGAGCGCGTGATCGAGGTGTACCTCGGCCGGTGAAGGTATTCACTATCAACAGTATAGCTGCCAGCGCATATGGAACTAGCGTTAGCGGCCCAAAACACTCCAAGTCACCATGCTCACCGTCCAGAACATCAACCAGTACTACGGCGGCTCCCACATCCTGCGTGACGTGAGCCTCACCGCCACCCCGGGCAAGGTCACCGTACTGCTCGGCCGCAACGGCGTGGGCAAGACCACGCTGCTCAAAAGCCTGATGGGCCTGGTGCCCATCAAGAGTGGCTCCATCCAGTTCGATGGCAAGCCCATCGACAAGGCCACGCCCTACGACCGGGCGCGTGCCGGCATCGGCTTTGTGCCCCAAGGCCGCGAAATCTTCGGCCGCCTCACCGTGGAAGAAAACCTGCGCATGGGCCTGGCCTACAAAAGCGGCTCCACCCCCGTGCCCCCGCACCTGTACGAGCTGTTCCCCGTGCTCAAGCAAATGCTCAAGCGCCGGGGCGGTGACCTGTCGGGCGGACAACAGCAGCAGCTCGCCATCGCCCGCGCCTTGGCCCCCGGCCCGCGTTTGCTGATCCTGGACGAGCCCACCGAGGGCATCCAGCCCAGCATCATCAAGGACATCGGCCGCGTGATCCGCATGCTGGCCGACCAGGGCGAGATGGCCATCCTGCTGTGCGAGCAGTACTACGACTTTGCGCAGGAGCTGGCCGACGAGTACTTGGTGATGGAGCGCGGCGAGGTCATCGCACGCGGGCCGGGCAGCGAGATGGAAGCCAAGGGCATTCGCAACCTCGTGGCGATCTGAAGGCTCAGAGGCGTTGCGCTGCAGCGGTGGCAAGGGCCGGACTGCGCCAGCGCGACACGCTCTCCATGATCAGCACCGTGCACACCATCCAGGTGCCACCCAGTAGCCAGCCCGCCAGCACATCGCTGGCGTAGTGCACGTGCAGCACCACGCGGCTCCAGCCGGTGGTGAAGATCAGCGCACCGGCCAGCATCACCGCAGGCAGGTGCCATGCACGGGGCAAGAGCCGCGTGGCCAGATAGGCCAGCATGGCGTATGCCACCATCGATGCACTGCTGTGCCCGCTGGGAAAGCTGTAGCCGCTGGCCTCCGCAATGCCGTGCGTGTGCTCGGGCCGCACGCGCTCGAACAGATTCTTCAGCACCTTGGTCAGCGCGCCGTTGCCCGCCATGGCCACCAGCCAGCCGGTGGCCAGCAGGCGGTGCCGGCGCAGCCATAGCGCGGCAGCCACGCCCAGCGCCAGGGCGGTCAGCACCCAGGTGTCGCCCAGGTGGGTGAGGGTGGCAAACCATTGCAGTACGGCGGCCGATGCCTGCGCTTGCAGGCTGGCGGCCAGTGCGTCGTCCAACGCGCCCCAGTACCCTTGGGCGCTACCGCTTTCGGCCAGCTCTGCCAGGGTGGCACCCGCCAGCACCAGCGTGCAGGCCGAGGCCGCCATGGCCGCCACCAATACCCAGCGGGCCTGGGGTGGAAACACGCGGCCCAGCGGCGCGCCCACATGCTGCCGCAGGCTGCGCAAGCCGGTCAACGCGGCGATGCCCAGCAGGGTAAACGCCACTGCGCCAGCCATCCACCAGCCCAGGGGGTGCTGCGCCAGCAGGGCACCCAGGTCGGTGGCAGCCAGGGCGCTGGAGGTCGTGGTCATGGAGATCGCAGGTCCTTTCTCTTTTGGGGCACCCGCAACGTGCAGGGGCTCAGTGACAGAAGCCGGGGTTGTACTGAAGTTCCCAGCATCCCGCCGTGCGGTGGGTGTATTGGGGCCTGCGAATCTGTCCACGGCGCGGTTGTCGGCGTTGGCTGACAGGCGCATGGCGTGGCTACCGGCTGCGCCGCGCGTGATGGTTTGTCACCATGGAGTGCCCTGCAGTCCGTAAGGGCTTGCCGGTAGTGGGGTGGGCATGTGGGCCTGCCCGGCCGCTGCGATTTGTTCTGCGCGCTGTGGGGTTGCTCTTGTTTGTTGCAGAGTTTTTGCATGACACCTTCGGAACACAACCTTCCCCCCCAGCCCCGTGGCACCATCCACCTGGTGGTGCCTCAGCGGCCCGGTGCCGACCTGGACCTGCTGCGCGCCAAGCTGGAGGGCGTGCCCGCCTTGCAGACGCACGATGTGGTCTGGCATGTGCCCGACCGCCGTGCAGACATCGTGCAGCTGGCCGAGCGTGCTGCCCAGGCCGCACAGGATGACGGCGGGCTGTTGGTAGCCGCCGGGGGCGACGGCACCATCAACGCCGTGGCGTCGGCCGCGCTGCGCGCCGGGGTACCGCTGGGGGTGGTGCCCATGGGCACCTTCAACTATTTCAGCCGCGAGCACGGTCTGGCGCTGGACCCGGAAACCGCCGTGCAGGACCTGCTGCAGGCCCTGCATGCGGGCGACCTGCGGCCGGTGCAGGTGGGGTTTGTGAACCGGCGCATGTTTGTGGTCAACGCCAGCGTGGGCCTGTACCCCAAGATGCTGGCCGACCGCGAGATGGCATCGCGCCGCTTTGGCCGCAAGCGCTGGGTGGCCGTGGCAGCGGCGGTGTGGAGCCTGTTCCGCCCCGCGTCGGGCCGCCGCTGGCGCGTGGTGATGAAGACGCACCAGGGCGCCGAGGCGCAGCAGGAAGAGCACCTGGTCACCACCCTGTTTGTGGGCAACAACCCCTTGCAGCTGGACCGCATGGGCTTGCCGCAGGCGCAGAAGGTGGCCGATGGTGGGCACCTGGCCGTGGTCATGCTCAAGCCGCAAGGGCGCTGGGCCATCGCCCGCACGGTGTGGAATGCCGCCACCGGCCAGCTCGACAAGGACAACGCGGTGGTCAGCATGGCTTGTTCGGAGCTGTCGGTGGCTCCCGCCAGCTGGCGCCCACCGCAGGTCAAGGTGGCATTTGACGGCGAGCGGGAATGGATGGCGCCTCCCCTGCATTTCCGCATCAGTGTGCGGCCACTGTGGCTGGTGGCGCCGAGTCAACTTGCGCGTGACGGTGCATCGCAGACCCCACCGCCTGAAGAAGCCACGGCTTTTGTCCCTGCCGACACGCCCGCGCCGGGCGCCACCCCCGCACCCGGCCTGCTGCCTGCTTGATGGAGTGACCCTTGCGCCCGCCCACCCCGCGCCGCCCCCTGCCATGACGGTTCTGATGCACCTGTCCGACCTGCACTTCGGTGCGCACGACCCGGTGGTGTGCGCAGCTGTGCAGCGGCTGGCACAACGCCTGGGCGTGGCGATGGTGGTGGTGTCGGGCGACCTCACGCAGCGCGCCACGGCCGAGCAGTTTGAACAGGCCGCGCGGTTTGTGCAGGGCCTGCATGCGCGCAGCAATCTGGTGCTGGCGGGCAACCACGACCTGCCCCTGTTCGCGTGGTGGATGCGCTGGGGCCGGTCGTACGAACGATTCTCGGAGCAGTTCGGCATGGACCAGGAGCCCGTGCGGCAGATGGGGGCGTTCTACGTGGTGGGCGTGAACACCACACGCGCCTGGCGGCACGAGCGCGGCAGCCTGTCGTCCGCCCAGATCGAGCATGTGGCGCTGCTGCTGGCGCGGGCGCCCCCTGGCGCATGGCGCATCGTGGCCAGCCACCATCCCCTGGTGGCCCGCGATGCCGAGGATCGCGACCACCGCCCCCACCGCGCAGACGAAGCCGTCGAGCGCTGGCGCATTGCCGGCGCGCAAATGCTGCTGTCCGGCCACGTGCACCAGCCGCGCCTGCTGCAGCCCTTGCCCGGGCTGTGGGCCAGCAGCGCAGGCACGGCGGTGTCGCACCGCCTGCGGCACGGCAGCCCCAACAGCCTGGTGGTGCTCAGCACCGAGGCATCGGGCGCCGCACTGCACGGTCAGGCAAGGGTGGCGGCCCGGTGGGACTATGACGGCGCGGTGGGCGAGTTTGTGTGTGTGGACCGGGTGAGCGCCGGGTGAAGGTGGGGAATCTGTCGATTGCTACATAAATAATAGCTATTGGCGCATGTGGTTCTAGCGCTTGAAGCCAAAAACACTCCAAATCACCCTCTGACAGCACTGGGACGCTGCTCGCGTTCTCCGCACATCAGTTTTTTGATGGTGAGTAGTTGCCATGGCGCTCGCTGTTGCTGCTTTGCCCGGAGTGTTTTCACCGGTTGACCAGCCGTGAGGCGGCGCCTATTCTGGGTGGCGAAGGGCAGGCATTGCCTCTTGAACAGGTTCTTACCCCCACCCACAAAAGCCCGGCCGCTCCACGCCCCAGACCTCCATGCACAAAGAATTCCACCACGACGCCGTGCGCCGCCTGCAGGCGCTGATCGAACGCGAAACCGGCAAGCCCCTGGGCGAGGCGGCGCAGGCAGAGATGGCAGACATCCTGCACGGCATGGAGAACCCCGAGGGCGCTGCCGCCAACGGCCTGGAGGTGGCGCCGCGCGAGGTGACCATCCTGCTGGCCGACCTGCGCGGGTTCACGGCGCTGTCGGGCTCGCAGCCTGCGTCCGTAGTTATTGCGGCGCTCAACCGCTGCCTGGCACGGCTGTCGGAGGTGGTGTTCAAGTACCAGGGCACCATCGACAAGTTCATGGGCGATTCGATCATGGTGCTGTTTGGCGCGCCGGTGGCCCGCGACGACGACGTGGACCGCGCGCTGCTGTGTGCGGTGGAGATGCAGATTGCCATGCGCGAGCTGAACCTTGCCCACCTGACCGAGCGCCTGCCCGAGGTGTTTCTGGGCATCGGCGTGAACACAGGCACCGTGATGGCCGGGCGCTTTGGGTCGGATGTGTATTCCGAATACACGGTGATTGGCGAGGCGGTGAACTTGGCCTCCCGCATCGAGGCGCTGAGCCTGCGCGGCCAGGTGCTCATCAGCGACTCCACCTACCAGCGCTGCTGGGGGCTGGTGTCGGCGTCTGCGCCCATGCAGGTGTTCGTCAAGGGGCGCACGCAGCCCGTCAGCCTGCGCGAGCTGATCGCCATCCCGTCGCACAAGCTCAAGGTGCCCCGCCAGGAGTTCCGCCGCAGCCACCGCGTGGACGCGCGCCTGCCCTGCCTGTGCCAGCGCATGCAGGACAAGATCGTGGTGCCCCACATCGTGCACGGCGCCATCCGCGACATCGGCTACCACGGCCTGCTGGTGGAGCTGATCGAGCCGCTGGAACCCCACAGCGAGATCAAGCTGGAGTTTGAGCTGCCGCTGGTGGACTACCGTGTGGCCGATGTGTACGCCCGCGTCGTCACCCTCAAGCAGGAGGGCGACGAATGGGTGGCGGGGCTGGAGTTCACCTCCATCAGCGCTGAGTGCCGCGCCAAGGTGCAGATGTTTGTGCAACTGCTGGTGGCGCACTGAGGGGCGCGTACACAGGCGCACGCCGGCGCATGCCGAACCGCAGGCCGTTCAGCACCCCAGCATGCTGGCGAGATCGTTCAGGTCTTGGGCGTGCAGGTTATTGCCTGGCTGCGGCGATACATCCTTGGGCTGAGCCACGCCAAACTCGTGCGGCCGTTCGATGTATGCCGTGCGCAGGCCGCAGCCCCGCGCAGCAGCCAGGTCGTCGTGGTGCGCGGCCACCAGCGCCACCTGCTGCGGCGGCAGGTCAAACACCCGCGCCACGCCCAGGTAGGTGTCGGGGTGGGGCTTGTAGGCCTTGAACACCTCGGCGCTCAGCACACAGTCCCAGGGCAGCCCGGCGCGCTTGGCCATGGCGGTCAACAGGCCGATGTTGCCGTTCGATAGCGTGGTGATGGTGTAGCGCTGCTTGAGCCGCGTCAGGCCCTGCACGCTGTCGGGCCAGGCATGGAGCCGGTGCCACACGCGGTTGAGGTGCTGGCGCTCGGCCTCGCCCAGGTGGCTCAGGCCAAAGCGCGGCAGGATCTCGTCCAGGATCTGCCGGTGCAAGGCATCGATCAGCGTCCAGCCCTGTTCGCCGCGCATCACCCGCGCCATCGCAGGCTGGTAGCCCGCGCGCCAGGCCAGCGCGAACGCATCGGCATCCACCTGGGGGTAGAGCGCACGCACCTCGCGCGAAATGCTGCCGTGCCAGTCCACCACGGTGCCAAAGATATCGAAGGCCAGCACCTGCACCTGGGCAAATGGGTGGTCGGCAGGCAGGGCGGTGGGGCTGGTGGGCGGGCTGGTGTTCATCCGCCCATCGTAGAGGGGGCAGCGATCCCTCGCCCTGACTGCGGCATTGCCGCCACACTGCGCACAAAGGGCTGGAGCGCTGCCCGCAGCTTGCGCTACATTGGCTGCGGGCTGGCCTTTTTGCCAGCCACGTCGCTCGGACGGTTCCGGGCGCTTACGTGAAAGTCACACCGCATGTCTGCATCGCAGGGCAAGCGCCGTTTTGCGCGCATCGATCGCCTTCCTCCCTACGTCTTCAACATCACCGCCGAGCTGAAACTCGCCGCCCGCCGCCGGGGCGAAGACATCATCGACATGAGCATGGGCAACCCCGACGGGGCCACACCACCGCACATCGTCGCCAAGCTCACCGAAGTGGCCCAGCGGCCCGACACCCACGGCTACAGCGCCAGCAAAGGCATCCCGCGCCTGCGCCGCGCCATCAGCCACTGGTACAAAGACCGCTACGCGGTGGACATCAACCCCGACACCGAGGCCATCGTCACCATCGGCTCCAAGGAGGGCCTGGCCCACCTGATGCTGGCCACGCTGGACCGGGGCGACACCGTGCTGGTGCCCGACCCCAGCTACCCCATCCACATCTACGGCGCGGTGATTGCCGGTGCCGACATCCGCAGCGTGCCCGTGGCGCCCGATGTGGACTTTTTTGCCGAGCTCGAAAAGGCCATCCGCGGCAGCTACCCCAAGCCCAAGATGATGATCTTCGGCTTTCCCAGCAACCCCACCGCGCAGTGTGTGGACCTGGGCTTCTTCGAGCGCGTGATCGCCCTGGCCAAGAAACACGACATCCTGGTGGTGCACGACCTGGCCTACGCCGACATCGTGTACGACGGCTACCGCGCCCCCAGCATCATGGAAGTGCCCGGCGCCAAAGACGTGGCGGTGGAGTTTTTTACCCTGAGCAAAAGCTACAACATGGCTGGCTGGCGCGTGGGCTTCATGGTGGGCAACCCCGACCTTGTGGCCGCGCTGGCGCGCATCAAGAGCTACCACGACTACGGCACCTTCACGCCCCTGCAGGTGGCTGCGATTGCCGCGCTGGAGGGCGACCAGCAGTGCGTGAAAGACATCGCCGCCCAGTACCAGCGCCGCCGCGACGTGCTTTACAAGGGCCTCACCGAGTCCGGCTGGGCGGTAGATTGCCCCAAGGCCAGCATGTACATCTGGGCGCGCATTCCCGAGCCCTACCGTGCGCTGGGCTCGCTGGAGTTTGCGCGGCAGCTGCTGGACAAGGCCAAGGTGTGCGTGTCGCCCGGCATTGGGTTTGGCGACCAGGGGGATGAGTACGTGCGCTTCGCGCTGATCGAGAACGAGGCGCGGATTCGGCAGGCGGTGCGGGGGATTCGGGGGATGTTCAAGGCGGATGGGTTGTTAAGGGTACCGGCAACAGCGACGGCTTAACACTCGAACATCCTGCCGCTTGGGGGCTACACTCGAACCGATTCTGAATGAGGGTTAGGGCTTGGCCGCCGCTCTTTGACGGCCCAGCGCGGTCCTCAAGTTCTCACGATTGTTGATTGGTTGTGCGGCGAACCCATGTGCCCTACCCCTGTGCTGCTCCGAGAATTCTTGCCAGGCGATCAGGAGGTGTTTTGTTCGCTGCAGCAAGATCAGGACGTAGGTCAGTTCATGGATTGGCTGCCACGAACGCGCGAGCAAGCGGAGGCTGCTTTCTTGGACGCGCTGGAGCAGCAACTTATGCCGATCAGACGCCGCTTCTTTTACGCTGTCGAAGTGGACTCCATCGTGGCCGGGAGCGTGGGGTTCACTTTGCTTAGCGACGATAGCGCTGACTGTGGGTGGTTCTTTCGTAAAAATTTTTGGGGCAAGGGCATCGGCACGATGGCCGTTGCCTTATTGGTCGAAGATGCTTTCGCAAAAGGTATCTCTAAGCTGAAAGCATCTGCTAGAAGCCAAAACATCGGGTCTATAAGGGTTGCAGAGAAATGCGGCTTTCAGCGCCTTTGTGAGAAAAATGGTCGCGTATTTTTCGAGGCAATTGATAGCCCAAAAATGTGACCTGCCACCAGACAGTCCACCACCTCACATCGCCCAAATCCTGGGCGCCTCCCCCGCCAACCCCCACAAGACTTCCCGCCAAGCCACCCGTACCGCCTTGAGCAGCTTCATCGCAGGCTCCACCTGCGGCGCCAGCACGCGTACCACCACCATGCGGTCGTTGGGGCTGGTGGCGCCTGCGGTGGCTTTGACCTGGGGGTGTTGATCCATCACCGCACGGGCCGCGTCCAGGGCCGCGTCGCGGCGGGTGCGGTCAAGGGGCGTGCCTGCGGCAAAGAACATGCTGGCCATGCAGCGGTGGCCCGCCAAACCCAAGGGGCTGCTCAGCAGCCGGTCGTCGGCGGCGTCGATGACGCCGCGTTCCAGCCACAGGCCGGGCACTTCCAGGTGCTGGGTGAAGCGGCCTTGTTCAAACGGCTGGCCCGCGTGCGGCAGGCCCAGTGCGGTCACGTCCCAGGCGATGCATTCGGCGCCGGAGGCGAGGTTCAGCGTGAGGTGGTTTTCAGCGTGGCAGGCGCTGTAGCACAGGGCCTCCAGCGGCAGCCATTCCAGGCGCGCGCCTTCGGCCAGGGTGAGGTGGCTGCGCTGCAGTGCCAGCGGGCCGGTGGAGCGGTAAAAGCGCGTGGCGCCGGGCGTGGTGACCAGGCCGTGGGCGCCTGGGCCCACGGTGGTGGTGATGTCCAGCGTGTCGCCGCCCACCAGACCGCCGGGCGGGTGCACCAGCACGTTGTGGCAGATGGCGTCGCCCTCGGGGTACAGGCTTTGCAGGATGCGCAGCGGCCCGTTGTGCTCGTAGCGGGCTACCGTGCGGGCGCTATGTTCTGCCGTGTAGTCGAGCTGAAGGCGGGCGTGCCAGGGCATGTTTCGATGGTTTGCTACTAAATGAGTAGCTGATTATGCCCTGCAGGTAAGCGGTAGAGGCCCGTGGGTGCGACACGCGCCACCCGTTTTCTCTACACTGTTTGGCGTACAGGTGTCTGCACGGGGGCTGTGGGTTCGCCCGTGTACCAGCTGCGCAGCTTGCCCGGGTTGAGCAGGCCCTGGGGGTCGAAGCGGCGCTTCATGCCCACCACGGCCGGGTCCAGGTTGTTCTGCTTGCCGTCTTCCACGATGTACACATGTGGGTTGTTGATCTGCACGCCGTGGTCGCGGTAGATCTGCATGATCTGGTTCAGGCGCTCTTCGGTGGTGTAGCGGATGATCTGCAGGCCGCTGCAGTTGAAGGCGCCCTCCTTGGTACGCAAGAACTCCAGGTGCATCATCACCTCGCCCTTCAGCGCGGCCTCCAGCGCCTTCACCTGCTTGAGGCGGTGCATGGGGTTGAAGCCGCTCTGGATGTAGGTCAGGCCCTTGTCCACCTTGAGGGCGTGTAGGGTGGTGTGGTTCCAGGTGTATTCGAGCAGCGTCTTGTGGCTGCTGGCCACTTCGTCGGCCGTCTTGCGGTAGGTGACCTGGCCGCCGTGCTGCGCCACCATGTCGCGCATGCCGGCTTCTGAGTGCGGGGCCACCAGCAGCAGCACCGCGTGCTGGTCGGCAGGCAGGTGCTCTGCCAGACTGGTGAAGTACTGCGGGATGGGCGCGGCCAGAAAACACACCTCTTTTTTCTCCAGCCCGGGGGCGCTGCCAAAGCGGTCGGCAAACTCCAGCGCGGCGTCAAACTGCGCGAAGGTGGCGATGCATTCGGTCCACTCCACGGCGGGGGTCAGGGCCACTTCCAGCTCCAGCACGATACCGTTGGTGCCGTAGGTGTGGTGCAGCAGCATGGCCTCGGGGCCGCGCAACTCGATGACTTGGGGCTCGGGCTCCACCGTCATGGCGCGCACTGCCAGCACATTGCCTGGCGCGGCCAGCGGGCCGTGGTTGATGGAGCCCGCACCGCCAAAGCCGCCGCCAAACAGCCCGCCCAGCGTGGCGCTGCGGTAGGTGCTGGGCAGCCAGCGCAGCTCCTGCCCGTGGGGTTTGGCCTGCGAATCAAATTCTGCCAGCCGGATGCCCGACTGCGCGCGGCCCACGCCGCCGCGCACCCAGCCAAAGGCGTTGTAGCCGGACAGGTCCAGGATCACGCCGCCGTGCAGCGGTGTGCTTTGGCCGTAGTTGCCAGTGCCGCTGCCGCGCACGGTGAGGGGGATGCTTGCACTGGCGCAGGCTGCCACCACCTGGCGGATTTCTGCTTCGGTGCGCGGGCGCACGGCGATGTCGCCACGCTTGCCCGCCAGGTCGCGTTTGAGCACAGGGCTGAACCAGGCAAAGTCCTGCGAGAGGCGGCCCACGCGCAGCGGGTCGGCGATCCAGTCGAGGTCGGGCAGCAGGTCGGGCAGTTGTTGGGCGGTGGTGGTCATGTCGGTATCTCCTTGGCCGCTGGCGGCCGTTTTGGGCAAAAGGAAGCCCGTACCGCGCGCCAGTGGCTGCGCGCGGTGTGTTGGCGATGGGGGTGAAAGGTCTAGGGCACCGCTCAACAAGCCTCTCGCGCCCGGCGCATCCCAGGCTCAGGACGGTCTGCAGCGTTGCAAATCCTCGCGATAGCTACGGCTATCGCTGTGGTTTGCGCCTTGCAGCCCATCCCGACCCAGGGCCCGCCGCATCGCGGAGGCTTGTTCAGCGTCGCCCTAGTCGTGCGACGTTTCGCTGGCGTGCCAGCCGCCCAGGGCGACGCGTGTCAGCCACGCCATCAGCACGAAGAGTGCGACACCAGTGAGCGAGATCAGCAGCAGTGCAGCAAACATGCGCGGGATGTTGAGCTGAAAGCCCGCCTGCAGGATCTGGTACGCCAGCCCTGCACCCTGGCCACCAGTGCCCGCCACAAACTCCGCCACCACGGCGCCGATGAGCGCGAGGCCGCTGGAGATGCGTAGCCCGCCAAAGAAGTAGGGCAGCGCGCTGGGGATGCGCAGGCGCAGCAGGGTCTGCAGCCGCGTGGCGCGGTTGAGCTGGAAGTAGCTTTGCAGATCCGGCTCCACACTGCGCAGGCCCAGTGTGGTGTTGCTGATGATGGGGAACAGGGCCACCAGTGCGGCGCAGATCACCATGGATGCCGTCGGGTCCTTCACCCAGATGATGATGAGCGGCGCCACGGCCACGATGGGCGTGACCTGCAGCAGCACGGCGTAGGGGAACAGCGCCGTCTCGATGCGTTTGCTCTGCACAAACAGGAACGAGATCAGCACCCCCGCGACGGTGGCCACCACAAAGGCCAGCACCGTGATCTTGACGGTGACCCACAACGAGCCGCCGAGGGCCGCCCAGTCGGTGAACAGCGTCTTCATCATCAGGATGGGCGAAGGCACCAGGTAAGGCGGTAGCTCCATGGCTGTGACCAGCCCCTGCCACAGTGCGATCAGCACCAGGCCGACGAGCACGGGGTACACCACGCGCTGCACGCGGGGCTGGGCCATGAGCGGCGGGCGTTTGGGCGTGGTCTTGGTGGCAGGTTTGGCAGCGGCTGGTGCAGGCGCTGAGCGCGGGGCGGCTGCAGGGTGCGCGGTGACCGCGGGCGACGCCATGCGTGCGGAAGGGAAGGGGGTGCTCATGCCACGGTCTCCTCGGTGTCCACGCTGGCGCGCAGCAGGCTGTCCTGCAGCAGCTTGGCGTAGCGGCTGAATTCGGGCGACACCATGAAGTCGGCCGTGCGGGGGTAGGGCGCGTCGATGCGGAACTCTTCGACCACGCGGCCGGGGCGCGCGGCCATCATGACCACACGGCTGGAGAGGAACACCGCTTCGTGGATCGAGTGCGTCACAAAGATCACGGTGAGCTTCTTCTTGCGCCACAAGTCGAGCAGGTCGGCGTCGAGCTTGTGGCGCGTGATCTCGTCGAGCGCACCAAAGGGCTCGTCCATCAGCAGCAGGTCGGGCTGGGTGACCAGGCCGCGCGCGATGGACACGCGCATCTGCATGCCGCCCGACAGCGCCCGGGGCAGGGCGTTGGCAAATTTGGACAAACCCACCAGCGCCAGCGCTTCGGTCACGCGCGCATCGGCCTCGGCACGCGGCACGCCTGCCAGGTCCAGCGGCAGGCGTACGTTGGTTTGCACACTGGCCCAGGGCATGAGCGTGGGTGACTGAAAGACAAACGCCATCTTCTTGCCGCTTTCGTCCAGCTGCGCCACGGGCTTGCGCCACAGGTGCAGGCGGCCGTCGGTAGGCTCCAGCAGGCCCGCCACCATTTTCAGCAGCGTGCTCTTGCCGCAGCCCGATGGGCCGAGCAGGGTGACGAATTCGCCTTCCTCAATGGTCAGGTCCACCGGCAGCAGGGCCTGCGTACCGTTGGGGTAGGTTTTTTCGGCGGAAAGCACCTCCACGGCGGGCGTGGAATGGGGCAGCGGTGCCTGGGCGTGTGCCGGCGGCGGAGATTCAGCGGGGGATGTCATGGTCGCCTTTCGATGGATGCGGCCGGGCGTGCGAGGGAGCGCACCGGCCGCTGTTTCAGGGCTGTCAGGGCTCAGGGCAGAACCTTGAGGTCTTTGACGAAGGCGGTGGTGTAGGTCTCGGTCAGCTTCACCTTGGCGGGGTCGATGAGCTTGGCGTCCACCAGGAAGTCGTAGCTGGCCTTGGCGCGCGCGTCGGTCATGATGCCGATGCCCATGGTGGCTGCGTCGCCCCCGGTGGCCATACCCATTTCCTTGAGCTTGGCCACGCTGTAGGCGAGCTGCTCGTCAGTCATGTTGGGGTTGTCTTTCTTGATGAGCGCGTTGGCGGGGGCGGGGTCGGCCAGGTAGCTCTTCCAGCCTTCCATCGACGCCTTCACAAACGAGGCCACGGCGGCGCTGCGGTCCTTCACCGTTTTTTCCATGCACGAGATGGTGGTGGCGTAGGCGGGGTAGCCCTGGTCGCTGAACATCAGCGTGTTGGCCTTGACGCCCGCTTTGGCAATCGCAAACGGCTCAGAGGTCAGGTAGCCCTGCTGGGCGCTGTTCTTGTCAGCCACAAAGGGCTGGATGTTGAAGGTGTAGGGGCGGGTCTGCGAATCGGTGAAGCCGTACTTGGCCTTGAGCCAGGGCCAGTAGCCGCGCTGGGCCGACGATGCGATCAGGATGGTCTTGCCCTTGAGGTCTTCGAACTTCTTCACGTCCTCGTGGGCGATGAGCACTTGCGGGTCCTTCTGGAACACAGCGGCCACGTTGACCACGGGCACGCCGCCCTCACGCATCTGGATCATTTGCAGGTCGCTCGATCCCATCACGCATTCGGCCTGGCCGGCGGCCATCATCTGCACGATGTTGACCTGTGGGCCGCCCATCTTGATGGTCACGTCCAGCCCGTACTTTTTGTACAGGCCTGTGGCCACCGCCTGGTAGAAGCCGCCATGCTCGGCCTGCGCGTACCAGTTGGTCATGTAGGTGAACTTCTCTTGCGCGTGGGCAGTGCTCGACATGGTGCCGACGGCACCAACAGCGAGCAGCGCGGCTGCACCAAGTTTGGAAAGTCGGGAGGCGGTCTTCATCATGGTGGTACTCCGGTAGGGGGTGGAGGTGGAACGAAGGGACAACGAAGGGAAAGGCGCAAAGGATTGGCGGTAGCGTTCGCAGGTTTCAGGCCAGTGCGGACGGGTGCTCGATGTGGCCGGTGTGATGGGCGCGGCCCCAGGTGGGCTTAGCGCGCGGCGCCCACTGCAGTTTGTGCAGTTCGGTGATGGCGGCGGCCCAGCTCACGGCCAGCGATTCGAGGATGGCGTGGCCCTGCTCGGCCGTGGCGGGCAGCGGGTCGCCAATGATTCCGCTGGGGCCGAAGTCGCGCGCACTCCAGGCGCAGGCAGGGCGGCCGTCGGGCGAGAGCAGGGGCGAATCAAAAACGGGCGGGTAGTTGACTATTGCACGCTCCATGTGCACGGTGTCGGGGGCCAGGGCCAGCATCAGTGCGGTTTCGCCATGACCGGCGTGCATGGCCAGGCGTTTTTCCTTGTCGGAGAGGAACTTGCCCGCCACATGTGGCACCCGCCAGGTGAAGCTGGGCACCACGATGAAGTCGCCATGGCGCAGCCGCAGCTCGCGGGCACACATCTCCATCACCTGCGGCTGGCCGCCATGGCCATTGACGAACAGCAGCTTGCGAAAGCCCGCGCGGTATACCGACTCGCCCACCTCGTTCATGGTGGCCAGCAGGGTCTCGCCGCTCAGCGTGACGGTACCCGGGAAGTGCAGGTGCTCTTCGGACTTGCCGTAGGTGATGGGGGCCATCGCAAACGCGGGCACATCATCCGGCAGGCGCGCGAGTGCATGGCCCACCACGCCCGCGCTGATGACGGTGTCCACCGCACACGGCAGGTGTGGGCCGTGCTGCTCGGTCGCGCCGGTGGGCAGCACGATGACGGTGTTTTCCTTGTCGGGCAGGTCTGCGATCTCGGTCCAGCTCAGGTAGGGCAGGTAGCGGTGGGGCGGGTTGTAGCCGTGCAGCATGAAAGACTTTCGTGTAGGTGTTGGCGGTGGATCAGCGCTGTGGCAGATAGGCCGTGGCTTCGACCTCAATCAGGATGTCGGGCGTGGGCAACATGCCGCTCACTTCCACCACGGTGGATGCGGGGGGCTCGCCGGGGAAGAACAGCTTGCGCACGCGGCTGTACTGCGGGAAGTGGTCCAGGTTCTTGAAGTACTGCACCAGCTTGAACACGTCGGACATCTGGCCGCCTGTGGCCTCGATGGTCTGGCGGATGCGGTCGAGCACGTACCAGCTCTGCGCGAGGATGGGGCCCTCTTTGATGTCGCTGCTGAACTCGCCCGTACGGCCAATCAGCGTGGCCGCTTCGTCGGGGATGTCGGCATAGCCGCGCACGATGCGGCTGGCGGCGGGGTCCACGGCGATGATCCCGCTGAGGTAGATGAAGTCGCCTGCGCGGCGCCATGCGGCATAGCGGGCCAGGGGCTGGGCGATGCCGGGCGCAGGCAAGGTTGCGGATGCGGGGCTCATGCGAGGCTCCTTGCGGTTTGGGTGGTGGGCACATGCCAGGCGGCTGGTGCGTGGCCGCTGGCGACGCGGCCCTGGCGCAGCACCACGCGGCCCTGCGCGCCTTGTGTGCGCGATGGAAAGCCCCAGTGGTCGGCCTGGGTGAAGACCAGCAGGTCAGCCACCGCACCGGGCTGCAGCGGCAGCGCGGTGGGGCCAGTGCTGCCGGAGCGCAGCCAGTCGGTGCGGCACAGGGATTCGCTCCATTGGTCAAAGGGTGCCTCCAGCTGCGCCGCCAGCACGCCCGTGGCCAAGGCCTCCAGCGGGTCGAAGCTGCCCACAGGGCAGAACGGGTCTTGCACGTTGTCGCTGGCCACCAGCACCGGGATGCTGCGTGCACGGGCCTCCTTCACCAGCGTCAGGCCACGCTGGCGCGGCGTGCGGCCGGTGGTGGCGTCCTGCAGCAGCAGGTTGGTGATGGGCAGCGTGACCAGTGTGATGGGGCTTTGCGCGACGGCGTCGAGCGTGGCGAGGGCGGTGGCCTCGTCCTGTGCCGCCAGCGCGCAGGTGTGCCCGCAGACCACATGGCCTTCAAAGCGCAGATCCTTGAGCAGTGCAGCGGTGGTCGCCAAGCCCTGGGCGCCGGGGTGCAGCTCTTCGTCCACATGCAGGTCCACGTTCAGGCCGTGGTGTTGTGCGGCTTCGAACAGGTGGCGCAGCGCCTGCGGGTCCCAGTTGGTGGAATGCACAAAGCCGCCCAGCAAGGCACCAGGGCCGCTGGCGGCCACGGTGGCCGCAAGCTGCATGGCGGCGCTGCGGTCCGTATACAGGTGCAAGGGGATCAGGCTCACGCGCTCCAGCGTGATGCGGTCTGCCCAGTCATGGGCCAGTGCGCGCAACACATTCCAGGCCAGTGGCTGTGCGTCGGGCTCCCACCAGTCGCAGTGGGTGCGCAGATGCACGGTGCCGGCGTCGTAGGCCCATTGCAGCGCTCGGCTGGCGCGGGCGTGGATGTCGGCTTCGGTCCAGCCTTGGCGGTCCACCATCATGGCCTCGATGGCGCCCAGCAGGCCGGGTTTGACCACGCCCATGCGGGGCAGGGTGAAGGCCTTGTCCAGGTGGGTGTGCGCATCCACCAGGCCGGGCAGCGCCAGTGCGCCTGCTACGTCCCACACCGTACCGTGGGGCGCTGGCTGGGTGCCATGGGGCAGCACCTGCACGATGCGACCCTGGGCCAGGTGCAGGTCGGCCAGTGCGGGCTGGTGGCCCTGCTGCGGCCATGTGGCGGGCAGCAGCCAGCGCGGCAACCTTGCGCGCAGGATGTGGTCGGGAGTACTGGATGCGTGCATGCCGTGGCCCTTGGAAATTGGTCTTATGCAAAGCGCGCCATGGCTTGGCCCACACGGGCCTTGAAGGCTGCCAGCCGGGGTGGGGTGGCCACGTTCATGTGGTAGTAGGCGTGGTAGTCCACCCGCGCCTTGCCGCCGGTGAGCAGGCGCATGTAGCGGGTGATGGCCTTGCGCGGCGGGTCGCCCATGAACAGGGCCGTCCAGCGAGGGCGGCCATAGGTGACCACGGCAGAGATGCGCTTGATGTGCGTGAGCGAGGGCTTGACGTTGTGCGGGTCGCTGATGTCAAAGGCCACGCCGGGCATGAGCACGCGGTCAAAAAAACCTTTGAGCATCGCCGGCATGCCAAAGCACCAGGTGGGAAAGCAGAACACCACCGCCTCGGCCCAGAGCAAGCGGTCCACATAGCCCTGTACGGGCAACTGGTTGCTGGGCACCTCGTGGTAGCCCAGGCGCTCCTCGCGGGTCATCACGGGGTTGAAGCCCTCGGCGTACAGGTCGCAGTCGTCCACCTCATGGCCCGCGCCGCGCAGCTGCTGTACCACCTCGGTGTGCAGTGCGGCGTTGTAGCTGGTCTCTACCGGGTGGCAATAGATCACGAGGATGCGCATGGCGGGTGTCCTTCGGGTGGGTGGGATGGACCTAGATGTCCAGGGTGAGCGTGGTGCTGTGGCTGCGTGCGCAGCACACGGCGACGTGGGTGGCTTGCTCTGCGGCGCTCAGGCAGCTGTCGCGGTGGTCGGGTTCGCCGTCCAGCCAGCGGGTCACGCAGGTGCCGCACACGCCCTGCTCGCACAGGGTTTCCAGCGGCACGCCTGCGAGCTGCAGCACGTCGGCCATGCTCTCGCCGGGGCCAACAGGCAAGCGCATCTGGCTGCGCTGCAGGATCAGCTCGAACGTGTGTTCTGTGCGGGTGGCGCTGGCGGTGTCAGGGGCTGTCTGCATTGTTTGACCATGTGATTTGATCGATTGGTCAAACTATTGCAAAGGCTGTGCCAGCCGCAAGAACCCGTCAAACGTCTTTGTGGTGGATCAACGTGGCCTTGTTGCGACCGATTTGCGCCGCGTGCTGGTGCGCAGCGCGCCCCGATGGCCCTCTGGCGCGTAGACCATGCCCAGAAATGGGCATGGGGCTTTAGTCTGGTGCGAGGCCGCAGCCCAGCAGCACAAAGCTGGTGAGTTCGCGCACGATGGGCTCGCGGTCGATGGGCTCGTCGGGCGCCAGGCCCAGCATGATGTGCACCTGCACGCCGTAGTCGGCATAGTGCTGCGTCATGCCCCAGATCTGCATGAGCAGCAGTGTGGGGTTGACGGCGCGCATGCGGCCTTCGGCAATCCAGCGGTTGATGAGGTCCACCTTCTGCTGGGTGGACTTGACGGCCACGGGCCAGTATTTGCCCAGGTTGCGCCCACCGCCCAGCACCTCGGTGGTGAAGATGCGCGACAGGCCCGGGTTGTCCAGCGCGTAGTCGAGCTTCTTGCGCACGTAGCTGCTCAACACCTTTTTGGGATCGTCGCTGTTGCTGTCAAAAATGAAGGCCCCCGACCAGCCGTTGAGCACCGAGTACAGCAGCTCTTCATACAGCTCTTCCTTGCTGCTGATGTAGTAGTGCAGCTGGGGCTTGGTGAGGCCCGCGCGCTCGGCAATGGCCTTGGTGGATGCCCCTTTGAACCCATGGCGGCTGAACTCGGCAATGGCCGCTTCGCGGATGGCGCCCAGGATGCGTTCACGGCCCTGTTTGGCGCGGCTGAGCAGCGCGCCGGAGGCGGCTTCGGCTTCGGATTCGGTCATGGCTTTGGTGCGAGGCATGGGGGACGGGCGATGGCAGAGTGTGCGCTGCAGATTCTGCCCGCGCAGCAACGGGTCAGACTTTCCAGAACCCGATATGGGGTGCGCTGGCTTCTTCGACCAGCGCCGGGCCGATGCATTCGATGGCGTGGGGCGAGGCGGCAAACACATCGCGGCACGACAGCTCGGCGTCGCGCTGCTCGGCCCGCTCGCCCCGAAATACGCGCAGGCGCTCGGCGTCAATGCCAAACACCACGCGCCCAATGCCCGACCAGAAGATGGCGCCCGCACACATCACGCAGGGCTCGGCCGATGAATACAGCGTGGCCTTGGCCAGGGCATCGCGCCCCACACGCGGGCTGAGCTGGCGCACGGCATTGGTCTCGGCGTGGCCGGTGCAGTCGCCGGTCTCGGTGGTGTTGCAGTAAGCCTCGGCCAGCAGGCGCCCTTCGGCACTGATGACCACCGCACCAAACGGGCGGTTGCCGCGCGCGCGGGCCGTGCACGACCACGCGATGGCCTGGCGCAGGTAGGTGCCGTCGGTGTCGTTGATGGGGGTGGGGTCGTCAAAGCTGGCTGGGGGTGCAGACATGAGCGCGTGCATGGTGTGGGTGTCTCCGTCGATGGTGGGTGGGTGACTGTCGTTGTGCAACGCCGGACTGTCTGCACGCCCGCCGTTGTGGTGCAGGGCGCTATGCATTTGGCATGCCAATCACAATCAGTGACATGTATGCATGGCTTTTGATGTGCTGTACACAAGTGCTCGCAGCCTGCGTGGATACACAAGCAAGGCGCCGTGGGCATTCTTCTTGCATCGCTTTTGGCAAGAGTAGAAGCGTTCACTGCGTTGCCCCCTGTGCCATCCTGCACGGGGCGATGCCAGTCGGAAATTGCTCTTGAAGCCCGCTGTGCGCACAGCGGTGTGCGTTGGCACACCGTGGCTTCAAGGGCTGAAAGGTCGGCCGCCGCAGGCGGTGTCACCCACTCTTGAAGCACCCAGCGGGAGGGCCTTTCTTCCTTCCACTTGTCTTCAGGAGAACTTCATGACCACCACCGCCACCTACGACCTCGCCGAGCTGCAAAAAGAAACGCGCATGGGCGCAATGGGCTCGGAAACCGCGAGCCGCGAAATCCGCCGTATCGACCTCAGCGACTTTGCGCGGCGCAAGACCGAGGTTGCCGACCAGCTGTGGGACGCCGCCGTCGATGTTGGCTTTTTCCAGATCGTGAACCACGGCATTGACCTGGCCGAGGTGCACAACGCCTTTGCAATGACCGAGCGCTTCTTTGCGCTGCCCGACGCCGTGAAGGCGCAGTACCCGCTCAAGAAAGCGCTGAATGTGGGCTGGGAGAGCCGCGCGCAGGTGCGCCCCTCCACCGGCACACCGGACCAGAAGGAGTCGTATCAGATCACCCGCCCGCACATGGCGGGCCTGTGGCCCACTGACGAGGAGCTGGCAGGCTTTCAGGCCACCATGCTTGCGTTTGAGGGCCGGTGCTGGCAGGTGGCCATGCAGGTGCTGTCGTGCTTTGCGTGGAAGCTGGGGTTTGACGAGGCCTTCTTTGCCCGCGCGCACGACCCTGCGCAGGCCAGTTACCAAAGCACCTTGCGCCTGCTGCACTACTTTGCGACCCCGCCCGAGCAGCAAGCCCGCCTGAGCCTGTGGCGCGCCGGGGCGCATACCGACTTTGATTGCCTGACCCTGCTCTTTCAGCGCCAGGGCCAGGGCGGCTTGCAGGTGTGCCCGGGCAAGGAGATGGACACCCAGGCCTGGACCTCGGTGGAGCCCGACGAGCAGGCCATCACCTGCAACATCGGCGACATGCTGATGCGCTGGAGCGACGACCAGTTGCCCAGTAACTTCCACCGTGTGAAGAACCCGCTGCCCGGCGAGTACATGGGGCCACGCTACAGCATCGCCTTCTTTGCGCAGGCCAACCGCGACGCCATCATCGAAGGGCCGGGCAAGAAGTACCCCGCGATTGCCGCGGGCGACTACCTGAACCAGCGGGTGGCGGCCAACTTCAAGGCCTATTGAGGCGCGATGGATGGCGCAGGGGTGGGCGTTGGTTCACCCCGCTCATGCTTTGGCGGGCACTGCCGTTGTTGGCCTTACCGGGTAGGGGCGGCTCAAGCAACGTTGCGGGGCACGCCCATAGCGCTCACCCGGAACACGTTGTCCTCCGGGTCCGCCAGCACCGCCTGCCATTGACCGTAGTAGGTGGCGTAGGGTGGCTTGATGATTTGCCCGCCCAGAGCTTTTGCCTTCTCGCTGGCAGCGTCCACGGCATCTGGCATGTCCAGCATGAAGGTGGCGTAGCCTGTCCCGCTGCGTGGTGACGGCAAGGTGGCACCGGGCTGCCGGTCGGCCAGGCCCAGCAGGGCATAGGCCTCGGGGGCGTTGAAGCCGAGCTGGAAGTGCTCGGTCTCCACCGCCCGGTAGATGGCCGAGCGCGTCCCCGGCGCCTCGGGCAACTGCAGCAGGGCTTGATAGAACTGCAGTTGTGCCTCGATGTCCTGGCACAGCAGGTTGAACCAGAGCCTCATGCCATCACCGCCGCGCTGGCCTGGGTAGTGGATGTAGCGGTCTGACCCAGGCCATAGGTCTTGCGGTACATGGCCTGCAGGTGCTCGCCCACGGTGCAGGGTGCAAAGCGCGGCGACTCACCCGCAGGCACACAGGTGGGGACGGGGACCACCTGGGCCTCGTAGTCGGGCGTGTAGAAGAACGGAATGGAGTGGCGCGGTGCGCCCCCGCTGTGCACGTTGCGCACGCGGTGGGGGTTGGATCGGTACAGCCCATTCGTCCAGCGCGGAATCATGTCGCCCAGGTTCACGACCAGCGCGCCCTCGATGGGTGTAGCGGCCACCCATTCGCCGGTGGGCAGTTTCACCTCCAGCCCGCCATGGTGGTCCTGGGCCAGCAGGGTGATGGCACCCCAGTCCGTGTGCTCGCCCGCGCCAAAGGTGAGCGCATCGGCGCTCTCAGGATGGGGTGGGTAGCGCAGCAGCCGCAGCGTGAGCATGGGGCTCTGGTGCGTGTGGTCGAAGTAGTCCTCGGGCAGGTCGAGCGAGAGTGCCAGCAGCTGCATCAGCCGCAGGGCCAGTTGCCGCATGGCGGCGATGTAGGTGCGGCTCTGGGTGGCCAGCTCGGGCAGCCCCTCCGGCCACTGGTTGCTGCCGTAGGAGTGGTAGCCGCGCTGCACGTACGGATGGTCGGCAGCGTAGTCCAGCCCGCAGTAGAAGCTCTCCTTGAGGTCCGGGCGCGCATTCGCGTCCAGGGTCTGTCCGCCCAGGTTTTCGTAGCCCCGCATCGCGGGTGAATGGTGCAGCGAAATCGCTTGCTTGGATGCCAGCGGCAGGTCGAAGAACTGCTGCGCCAAGGCAAACTGGCGCGCAATGATGTCCTGCGGTACACCGTGGTGGCGCACGTAGAAGAACCCCGGGCCCGTGCAGGCCTGGCGCAGTTGGGCGGCCACGGCCATCACGGCGGGGCTGCGCGGCGCGCCCGGCTGCAGGGCGCCGCTGAGGTCGAGGAGGGGGATGCCCATGGCTTTCCCCTGGTCAGGCCTTGAGTTTGCGGTCTACGGCCGGGGGCAGAAAGCGGTCAGTCCAGATGTCGGCCACCGCCAGGCTGCTCTTGAGGCCAAAGGCGGCCACGGTCTCATCGATGGTGGCCTGCAGGCGCGCAGGCGTGGCAGCGCCCCAGCCGTTGGCGCGTGTCTCGGCGGTCTTCATGGTGCCGTCCACGATGAGCTGCAGGCGCTCGAACTCGATCTCTTCATGGGCCAGTGGCTCTCGGGCCTTGATGGCGGCAGCGCCGGCGCGCGGGTCGGCAATCGCGTCGACCCAGCCGCGTGTGGTGGCTTTGACGAAGGCCTTCATGGCGTCCGGGTTGTCCTGCATGCTCTTGGCGTTGGCAATGAGCCCGTTGCCATACGACTTGAGGCCATAGTCCGAAAAGCGGAACACCGTGATCTGATCAGGTGTCAGGCCCCGCGCCTTCAGGTTGAGCAAACCGGTGAAGAAGAAGTACGCCGCTGCGTCGAAATCGCCTTTGACGAAGCGTGTGTCGCCGATGTCGGGTGCGACGTTCTCCCATTTCACGCCGCTGCCATCAAAGCCCTGTGCCTTGGCAAAGGCGGGAAAGAGCTTGCGCGAAGCGTTGAAGGGCTGGCCCAGGATGGTCTTGCCCGCCAGGTCGGCGGGCTTCTTGATGGCGCCGTCCTTGCGCACCATGACCGAGTTGGGGTTCAGGTCGTACTGGATGGCGACCGCCGCCAGTTTGGACTGCGGGTTGGCGGTGTTGAACTCGATCATGGTCGAGAGGTCGGCCGATGCCACGTCATAGGCACCACCCGCCACCAGGCTGATGGCCGAGGCAGACCCGTTGCCGGTGTCGATGGTGACATCGAGGCCCGCATCCTTGTAATAGCCCCGCTGCTGCGCCAGCAAAAAGCCCGCGCCCGAGGCCTCGATCTTCCAGCCCAGGTTGAACTTGAACTTCTGCAGATTGCCCTGGGCGCGCACAAACGGTGTGGCAGACAGAAGGGCGGCGGCGCCGGTGGCGCGGATGAGGGAACGGCGTTGCATGGTGGAGCACTCCTGGTCGTTGGCGGGTAACCACGGGGGAGTGAAAAGCCAGGCTTCACACCCCTCCGAACGGGGTGCATGCAATCAACCGACAGGGCGCTGGGGCTGCGAGGTGGGGGCACCGGCCTCCTGAAGACGCACAGTCCTGCGCGCCCGTGGTGGCGTCAGTCCATTGCATGCTTCAAGAGCAATTTCCGGGCGGTGGCCGCTGAACGCTTCTACTCTTGGCGTCTGCGTATTTGCAGGATCTGTGCCATGCGATCCCATCGTGCGGGCCATGCCCTAACACCCCCGCGCGCCACACCATGGTGCGCGCTGCACCAGTGTCTGGCGTGCAACGGCAACTGTGGTGCGAGGTAGGTCTTTACAGCCAGGGCTTTAGCCAGCCCAGCCCGTCGCTGGTGGCGTGGGCGGCGGCCCCGCGCGCGGGGCGGTATTCGCAGCCAATCCAGCCGTCGTAGCCCAGGCTGTCCAGCAGTTGGAACAGGTAGGTGTAGTTGATCTCGCCCACATCGGGTTCGTGGCGCTCGGGCACACCGGCAATCTGGAAGTGGCCGACGTTGCCTGTGGGCAGGTACTGGCGCACCTTCATCGCCAGGTCGCCTTCCACGATCTGGCAGTGGTACAGGTCCATCTGCACCTTCACGTTGGCGGCGCCGATCTCGGCGATCAGCGCATGGGCCTGGTCCTGGCGGCTCAGGAAGAAGCCGGGCATGTCGCGGCCATTGATGGGCTCCAGCAGGATCTGGATGCCATGGGGCGCAGCTTGTTCGGCGGCGTAGCGCACGTTGGCGATGTAGGTGGCGCGCACGGCGGCGGCGTCTGCCCCTTGGGGCACCAGCCCGGCCATCACGTGGATGCGGGGGCATTGCAGCGCCTGGGCGTATTCAACCGCCTTGGCAATGCCTTCGCGGAATTCGGCCTCACGCCCCGGCAGGCAGGCCAGCCCGCGCTCGCCAGCGTCCCAGTTGCCGGGCGGGGCGTTGAACAGCACTTGCTGCAGGCCGTTGGCTTGCAGGCGTGTGGCCAGTTCTTGCGCCGGGTAGGCGTAGGGAAAGAGGTACTCCACCGCCTTAAACCCATCGCGGGCAGCGGCGGCAAAGCGGTCGAGAAAGTCCACGTCGTTGTAGAGCATGGACAGGTTGGCGGCAAAGCGGGGCATGAAATGTTCCTGAAAAGAGAAGATCAGCGGCGCGGTGCTCTGGTGAGCACCTGCGCCAGCCGGTCTTGGTAAAAGCGCGCCAGGCCCACCGTGCTGTGGCCGAGGGTGTCGGCGCTGGCAGGGATCACGTAGGCCTGGGCGTGAGGGATGCGGGCGATGGCTTTGTCCAGCACGCCCAGCTCGGGAGGGTTGCGCTCATCGTCTGCCGAGTTGATGGCCAGCACGCGCGCGGTGATGCGTTCCAGCCCGGGCTCGGGGTCGTAGTCGCGCGATGCTTCCCACTGGTAGATGTGGTCGTTGGCATCGCCACGGAAAGGGGCTTTGAGGCGTTGCTCCACCAGCGCATCCGCCGCAGCGCGGGTAGGGGCCAGCTTTTGCAGGCCCTGGTTGCCGCCGTTGGTGCCGGCGCCAAAGAACACCGACGCAAACTGCAGGCTGCGGGGCTGGCGGGTGTAGTTGCCACCTTGCCATTCGGGGTCGTTGCGGATGGCATCGACCAGCAGGCGGCGCATCATCCAGTTGCGGCCCGACATGGCAGCGGGCAGCGAGGCCATGGGCACGGCGATGTCCATGAAGTCGGGGTAGCGCTGGGCCCACACCCAGGTGTGCATGCCGCCCATGGAGTTGCCGATGATGGCGCGCACGTGGCGGACGCCCAGGTGTTCGGTTAGCAGGCGGTACTGGGCCTGCACCATGTCGTCATAGTTGTAGGCCGGAAAGGCGGCGCGCAGGCCGTCCGACGGCTTGCTGGAGCGGCCGGTGCCGATGGCGTCCGGCAGGATGATGAAGTGCTTGCGCGCATCCAGCGGCTGGCCGGGGCCAAACAGCGTGCCCGCAAAGCCGGGCGTGAGCATGCTCTCTGCCAAGCCATTGGTGCCATGCAGCACCAGCACGGGCTCTCCGGTGGGCTCACCCACGGTGGAGTAGGCCAGCTTGAGTTCGGGCAAGGTCTGACCGGTGTGGAAGCGGAAGTCCTTGACGACCCATTCCCCATGCTTGGGGGCGGGGTAGTCCGCAGCCGATGCGCCGCCTGTGGCCAGCACGCCCAGCAGCATGGGGGCGAAGGCTTTGCGCCAGAAAGAAAGGGTCATGGTGTGTCTCCTTGTATGTGTTCTTTCGTCCCCGCGCCTTGTGCGCAGCCAGCCCGTTACCCGTTACCAGTGGGATCCAAAGCTTTGCCGCAGCTCTTCAATCTGGGGCTCAGTCAGTGGCGCAGGGCGGGGCTGGCACAGCAGCCACAGGCGCGCGGTTTCTTCCAGCTCTTCTAGCACGGCCATGGCGGCGGCGGGCGTGTCGTGCCACACGTTGGGGCCCAGGCGCGCCAGCATCACCGCGCGCACAGGGCTGCGCTGCGCCGCATAGCGGGTGATGGTCTGCGCCACCAGCGCGGCCGCTGCGGCATCACCGGGGCGGTGGTAGGGGATGTGCGGCACGCGGCCCACCTTCATGACGAAGTAGGGCGTGATGGGAGGCAGCAATTGCGCGTCAGGCCCCAGCGGACCGTTGGCCGTCATGTCGGCCTGCAATGAGCAGGCCACCAGATGCGTGCTGTGCGTATGGATCACGCAGCGTGCCGGGGCTGCAGTCGAAGCCGAGGCCTCGTAGATCTGCCGGTGCAGCGCAATGGTCTTGCTGGCCCGGTCGCCTGCCACCTGCTGGCCTTGGGCGTCCAGGCGCGCCAGCCGCTCGGGCTGCAGCGTGCCCAGGCAGGCATCGGTGGGGGTGATGAGGTAGCCATCGGCCAGGCGCACGCTGATGTTACCTGCGGTGGCGTGTACATAGCCCCGCTCAAACAGGCTGCGGCCCACGCGACAGATCTCGTCGCGGGCCTGGCGCTCATCCATGAAGGCGGGGGTGGAGGTCATGCCAGCAATTGTGCAAAAGCCTTGGTGAAAAAGTCGGTGCTGCCGAAATTGCCCGACTTCAGCGTGATGTGCAGCCCGTCCTTGGCATCGGGGGCCACCGCGTGGCACCACGGCACGCCGGGGTCAATTTGCGCGCCAATGCGCATTTGCGTGATGCCCAGGGCCTGCACGCAGGCGCCGGATGTTTCACCGCCCGCCACGATGAGCTGGCGCACACCGCGCTGTACCAGGCCGCGTGCAATGGCAGCAATGGTCTCTTCCACCATGGCACCGGCTTTCTCGGAGCCCAGCTTGCCTTGAATGGCGCGCACAGCCGAGGGTTCGGCGGTGGAATACACCAGCACCGGGCCTTGGCCGATGTGGCCCTCAGCCCATGCCAACGCTTCGGCGGTCACGTCCACGCCTGCAGCAATGCGCAGCGGGTCGATGGCCAGAGCGGGCTTACCCGCCTTGATGAAATCCATCACTTGCTGGTTGGTGGCTACCGAGCAGCTGCCGGACACGATGGCCTGCAGCCCTTGTGCAGAGGGCAGGCGGGCGGCCTCGTTGCTGGGGGCCACGCCAAAGTTGCCCGGCAGGCCAATGGCCACGCCCGAGCCTGCTGTGACCAGCGGCATGCCCTTGAGGGCAGGGCCCAGGCGCAGCAGGTCGGCGTTCGACACCGCATCCACCACGGCCATGCGCACGCCTTCGGCCTTCAGTTGGTCGATGCGCGCGCGGATGGCGGCCTCGCCCTGTGCGACCACGCTGTGGTCGATCAGGCCCACGCGGCTGGGCGTTTGCGCCTGCAGCACGCGCACCAGGTTGGGGTCGGTCATGGGCGTGAGGGGGTGGTTCTGCATGCCGCTCTCGTTCAGCAGCACATCGCCCACAAACAGGTAGCCCTTGAACACGGTGCGCTTGTTGTCGGGAAATGCGGGCGTGGCGATGGTGAAGTCGGTGCCCAGGGCCTGCATCAGTGCATCGGTCACGGGGCCGATGTTGCCTTCGGCGGTGCTGTCAAAGGTGGAGCAGTATTTGAAGTAGATCTGCTCGGCACCTTGCGCCTGCAGCCACTTCAGCGCCTCAAGCGACTGGGCGATGGCATCGTCCTTGGGAATGGTGCGCGACTTGAGTGCGACCACGATGGCATCGGCCTCGGTATCCAACGGCGCCGTGGGAACGCCCATGGCTTGCACCACGCGCATGCCTGCGCGCACCAGGTTGTTGGCCAGGTCGGTCGCGCCGGTGAAGTCGTCGGCAATGCAGCCCAGCAGTGCGCGTGTCATGCCTTTTTCTCCTTGCCTTCGGGCAACGTGATGCCGGGGAAGATCTTGATCACGGCACTGTCATCTTCCTTGGCAAAGCCTGCGGTGGAGGCCTGCATGAACATCTGGTGCGCGGTGGCGGCCAGCGGCAGGGGGAATTTGGTGGCGCGTGCGGTGTCCAGCACCAGGCCCAGGTCCTTCACGAAGATATCGACGGCCGAGAGCGGTGTGTAGTCGCCCGCCAGCACATGGGCCATGCGGTTTTCAAACATCCAGCTGTTGCCCGCGCTGTTCGTGATCACCTCATACAAGGCGCTGGCTTCCACGCCTTCGCGCAGGCCCAGGGCCATGGCTTCGGCGGCCACGGCAATGTGCACACCGGCAAGCAGCTGGTTGATGATCTTGACCTTGCTGCCCGCGCCCGCCTTGTCGCCCAGGCGGTACACCTTGCCGGCCATGCCGTCGAGTACGGCGCCCGCAGCGGCATAGGCCTCGGGCTTGGCCGAGGTCATCATGGTCATCTGGCCCGATGCAGCTTTGGCTGCGCCGCCGGAGATGGGTGCGTCCACATAGTGCAGGCCCAGGGCGTTCAGGCGCGCTTCCAGCGCTACCGACCAGTTGGGGTCCACCGTGGAGCACATCACAAAGGTGCTGCCGGGGCGCATGGTGCTGGCTGCGCCGCCTTTGCCGTCGTCGCCAAACAGCACGCTTTCGGTCTGCGCGGCGTTGACCACCACGGACACCAACACATCACTCATCGCCGCCAATGCAGCCGTGGTGGCGTGTGCCGTGCCACCGTCTGCCACAAAGGCATCGGCCACGCCGGGGCGCACGTCGCACACGTGGATGGTGAAACCGTTGTTGCGCAGGGTCTTGGCAATGCCAGCGCCCATGGCGCCCAGGCCGATGATGCCGACGGTGGGTTTTGTCATGTTGTCAGTCCTTCAAAGAAATTCAATAAGAGGGCAGAAGGTGTGAAGGAATCCAGCGTGCCAGAGCAGGCCGCCAAAACGTTTCCGATCGAGGCGCAAAGCGCAGTCATAGCTCGGGCTATGGCGAGCATTTGCAACGAGGAGCGGGAGCGTTTTGGGGGGATGAGCGGGCATGTTGGGTTCGTTTGCACCTTCTTAGGCCACCAGCACCCACAGCAAGGCGGTGAGGGCAAAGCCCGCAATGCCCAGCACGGTGGTCAGCACGGTCCAGGTGCGCAGGCCATCGCCCACGCTCAGGCCCAGGTAGCGGGTCACGATCCAGAAGCCCGAATCGTTGACGTGGGACAGACCCAGGCTGCCAAAGCCAATGGCAACCGTGAGCAGCGCCACTTGCAAGGGGGAATACCCGCCACCCGCCATCGCGTCGGCCAGCAGGCCGCAGGTGGTGATGATGGCCACGGTGGCCGAGCCCTGGGCGGCGCGCAGCGCCAGAGAGATGATGAACGCCAGCAGGATGAGCGGCAGATGGGTAGCGGTGAGGCTTTGCGACAGCGCAGCGCCAATGCCGCTGGCCGTGAGCACCTTGGCAAACACGCCACCCGCGCCCGTCACCAGGATCACGGTGGCAGCAGGGGGCAGGGCGGATTCCATGATGGCGTTGGTGCGCTCGCGGTTCCAGCCCTGGTTGCGGCCCAGCAGAAACATCGCCAGGCCCACGGCCACCATCAGCGCAAAGATGGGCGAGCCGATGAAGCCCAGCACGTTGCGCAGGTTGTCGCCCTTGGGCAGCAGCGTGGCGCCGGTGGTGCCCGCCATGATGAGGGCCAGGGGGATGAGGATCAGCGCCATGATGGTGCCGACGCTTGGAGCAGCGCTTGCTTTGCTGGTCTTGCTGTCTTCGCTGTTGCCAAAGGCCGCAAACTGCTCGGCCGTGGTGGGCAGCATGGGGTAGCCCTTGCGGTTGAGCCAGCCCGCCACGACCTGCGACAGCGCCGCCAGCGGTATGCAGATGGCCAGGCCAATGATGGTGATCCAGCCAATGTCGCCCTTGACGATGGCCGCACCGCCCACGATGCCGGGGTGCGGTGGCACCACCACGTGTGCGGCCAGCATGATGCCCGCTACGGGCAGGCCGAACTTGATGGGGTTGACGCCCGCCGCCTTGCAAAAGCCGTAGACGATGGGCACCAGGATGATGAAGCCCACGTCAAAAAACACCGGGATGGCCAGCACCAGCGCGGCGGCCGTGAGCGCCATGGGCACCCGTGTGGGCCCCAGCAGTTGCGTGAAGCGGTTGGCCAGGCTGGCCGCGCCGCCCGAGACCTCGATCATCCGCCCCAGCATGGAGCCCAGCGCCACCAGGATGGCCACCGACCCTAGTGTGCCGCCCATGCCCGCAATCAGCGTGCTGATGATGTCGCCGATGGGCATGCCCGTGGCAAACGCCACCAGAAAGCTCACCAGCATCATCGCCACGAAAGCGTGGACCTGCCAGCGGATGATGAGCAACAGGAGCAGGCCAATGCTGCCGGCGCCGATGCCGAGAAGTGCGAGGGTGGACATGAACGAGGTATCTCCGGGATGGAAGGGGGCAGGCCCAGATGGAGGCCGCTGAAGACGGCCGGGTGAGGGAGGCTGGGCACAACCAGTTTGGTGTGTTTATATGGTTATCATACAAATTATTGCAATATGTACTCCTACGGGTTAACCCGCGCGTGCCAGTGCGTGGAGAGGGCGGGTGACGCGCTTTTGAGGCGTTTTGGCGCTCAAGCGCCAGTGCAATATGCCTGAGTAGCTACCAGATATGTAGCAAATCAACAATGTGGCCGGGGCGCAAGCCCCGCCGCCGCCATGCCACAGGCCTCACACGGATGCGTGCTGTGCCGCTGACGCAGACGCGCTCAAGCCCGTCGCGCAGGCATCTCAGCGATGCAGCTCAGAACACCAGCGGCGCGGATGCCGCCACCAGCGGCTGGGCCAGCCGCGCGCCGTCCTGGGCCCAGAACGAAAGGTCGGCCTGCTCGATGCGGGCCAGTGCGTTCTTCATGTGCTGCGCCGCAGCGGCCCGTGCGGCCACGGGGTCGCCCGCCTCGATGGCGCGCACGATGTGGGTGTGCTCGTGGGTCACCGCATCGGCAAAGTCGGTGCGCCGCGCCTCGTTGGCGCGGGTCACACGCGTGGCGCCTTTGAGAAACTGGGCCAGGTAGTCCAGCGTGCTGATCATGAACGGGTTGCCCGCCGCCTGGGCAATGGCGCGGTGGAACAGCACGTCTTCCTCCACCCCGTCACGGCCGGCACGCACGGCGTCGGCGATGTGCTGCATGGCGGCGCGGATGGCGGCAATGTCTTCATCGGTGCGGCGCAGGGCTGCCAGCTCGGCCACCTCGGCCTCCAGCGCACGGCGCACCTCCACGATCTGCATCACCGCCTCGCGCGATGCGGCAAGGGGCACATCAAACTGCAGCGGCTCGATGCCGGGCGCCAGCACATACACCCCGCTGCCCTGCCGTGAGTCCACCAGCCCCAACGACTTGAGGCGCGAGATGGCCTCACGCACCACCGTGCGGCTGACCTGGAACTGCTGCGCCAGCACGGCCTCGGTAGGCAGCTTCTGCGCAGCCTGGATGCGGCCCGCGCGAATCTCGGCCTCCAGCGCACTGGCCACCTGGTCGGAGAGCTTGGCGCTGGGTTTGACGGCGGAGAAGGGCGAAGACATGGTAGGGCGGGCAGTGGGGGCGTGAAGTCGGTGCCGGGTTGTGCTGGCATGCCGGAGCTCAGCTGACTTTACCCGAAGGGCACTACGCCGGAATCGTTGGTTTGCCGCGCTACTTGGGCGCCGGGCAGGAGTCGTCCAGCTTGGCCAGGCCCGCAAGCTTCTGCAGCCGGCTGCGGTTGTCCAGGCAGGCCTGGTACTGCGCCTCGGCCGCTTTCTGCTGGGCCTGCGTCGCCGCCTTGGCGCGTTCGGCCTGCAGCTGGGCCACACGCTCGCGGATTTGCGGCATCACGGCCAGCGCCGCCTTTTCGCCTTCCACGATGGCATTCGCGCGCTGGCTGAAGTCGGCGGCGCCGATGTCCAGCACCTGTGGGCGGACGATCACATCAGCCCGCGCCAGCTCGGCCTGGCCCAGCTTCTGGCCCATGATGGCAATCGACTGGTTGAGCGCGCCCAGCATGTTGCCGGGCGTCTGGCCCCGGGCCTTGTTGGAGATGTCCACGGCAATCACGATGTCCGCGCCCAGCTGGCGTGCGGCATCCACCGGCACGGGGCTCACGATGCCGCCATCCACAAAGTGGTATTTGCCGATGGTGACGGGCTGGAACACGCCCGGCACGCTGCTCGATGCGCGCACGGCCTGGCCGGTGTTGCCGCGCGCAAACACGGTGCGCTCGCCGTCTTCCAGCCGGGTGGCCACGACAACGAAGGGCTTGGCCATCTGCTCCAGCGGCTTGCGGCGCACCTGCTCGTTCACATAGTCTTCGAGCTTCTGCCCCAGCACCAGCCCGCCAGATGACAACTGCAGGTCGCGGATCTTGGCTTCATCCAGCGCCACGGCCTTTTCCTGCATTTCAAACGCGTTCATGCCGCTGGCATACAACGCGCCGACCACGCTGCCTGCGCTGGTGCCCGAGACCACGGCGGGCGCCAGGCCGTTGGCCTCCAGCATCTTGATCACGCCAATGTGCGCAAAGCCCTTGGCCGCACCCCCGCCCAGGGCGATGCCGATGCGGATGGGGGGCGTGGTGGATGGGGTCGCTGCGACCGGGGTGGCATCGCCCGCCGCTGGCTGGGTCGGCGCGGTGCCGCCGCATGCAGACAGACCTGCTGCGGCCCCAAGGGCCAGAAGGCACAAAAGATGGGTCAAGCGCATGCGGTGTGATCCTGCTGTCGTCCAAACGGGGCGGGCAGTATAGCGGCAGGGTGCCGCGGCACCCGTTGATGGTGTCTTTTGCTACTGAAAGAGGAGCTGCTTGCGCTTGATGTACAAGCGCCAGAGCCCGCTACCGCCAGAAGTCGCGGTGCAGGGCCGTGATCTCGTCCTGCAGTGCGGGCACCGGACCCAGTACCTCGGTGGGGCGCTGGCCGCTAGCAAATACCGTGCGGCAGGGCAGGGCCAGGGTGGGGTTCTCGGGGTGGTCGCCCGTCAGGGCGAGCAGGGCGGTTTCCTCAGCGCCATACAACACGCGGCCGATGCCCGCCCAGTAGATGGTGCCAGCGCACATGGCGCAGGGGTCCAAGAACGTGTTCACCATCTCCCAGGGGTCGCGCAGCGGTCTTTGCGGGATGGGATGCAAGGCGCGGTGCGCTGCCAATAGCTCGGCTATTTGCAAGCGCCGCAACGCCGCAGGCCACCCGCAAAGACCACTGCCCGAAGGGTTGGAGCGAAATCGGGCGATTGAACGCCCCGGTTGCTTACATGGGCACGAGCCCATGCAAGCAACCAGGGCATCCACTCATCCCGATTGCGCTCCAACGCGACCCCTGGGAGATGGCGAACACGTTCTCAGGTGGTGACCAGCGTGCACTGGGCCAAGTAGGCGCCGGGGTAGTTGGCAGCCGCCGTGCGCGCCAGCGTGCTCTCGGCGTGGTTCACGGTGTCGATGTTGCCCTGCTCGGCCAGCACCGTCTCGCCGTCGGGCGCGACGAGCAGCGCGCCGAAGGGGTGGCGGCCCATGTCCTTGGCGCGTTGGGCCACAGCGTTGGCGCGGCGCAGCAGCGTGGCTGCCTGGGCTTCGCTCAACGCCGCCGGGTTATTCACCTTGAGAACCCCGGTGCGCCCAGCCCGTGGTGCGTTTTTCGATCCAGCTGAACAGCTCGTACATCACCATGGCCATGGCGCCCACCACCATCAGGCCCGCAAACGCCAGGCCCATCTGCATGGACGAGCCTGCGCTGATCAGCAGGTAGCCGATGCCTTCGTTGGCCGCGGTCATTTCCGACACGGTGGTGCCCACAAAAGCCAGCGTGATGGCGACCTTGAGCGAGCCGTAGAAGTACGGCATGGAGCGGGGCAGGCCCACCTTGGTCAGCACGTCCCAGCGCTTGGCACCCAGCACGCGCAGCACGTCTTCCAGCTCGGGCTCCAGTGTGGCCAGGCCCGTGGCGATGTTGACCATGATGGGAAAGAAGCTGATGAGGAACGCCGTGAGGATGGCCGGGCCCACGCCAATGCCGAACCACACCACCAGGATGGGCACAAAGGCGGCCTTGGGCAGCGCGTTGAAGGCGGTCATCAGCGGGTAGACGGCGGCATAGGCGATGCGCGAACTGCCGATCACAAAGCCCAGCAGCACACCCACGACGATGGCGATGCCGAAACCCGCCATGGTGACCCAGAAGGTGCGCCAGGCATGGCCTGCGATGACGCCGCTGAACTCCACCAGCTGCACGCCGATGGCCCAGGGGCTGGGGAACAGGTATTCAGGGATGCTGAAGGCCGAGCAGATGATTTGCCACAGCAGGATGGTGGCAACGAGCAGGATCCAGGGGGACCAGCGCTCCACGGTTTTCTTGTGCATGGGAATGAGGCGCTTTCTTTGTTCTTATTGCTGGATGGGCGCGCCTGCTTTTCGCAGGGCACCGATGTGGCCGCGCAGCTCGTGCACGATGTCGGTGAACTCCTTGGTGTAGGTCACTTCCAAGTCGCGCGGGCGGGGCAGCTCGATCTCCTTGCGCACCACAAACCGGCCGGGGCTCTTGCTCATCACATACACCGTGTCGGCCAGGAAGACCGACTCGCGCAGGTCGTGCGTGACCAGGATCACGTTGAACTGCTGCTCGGTCCACAGGTCGCGCAGGATGCACCACAGCTCCTCGCGGGTGAAGGCGTCGAGCGCGCCGAAGGGCTCGTCCAGCAGCAGCATCTTGGGCTCGTGGATCAGCGCGCGGCAGATGCTGGCGCGCTGCTGCATGCCGCCCGAGAGCTGCCAGGGGAACTTGTCTTCGTAGCCCGCGAGGCCCACCTTTTGCAGCAGCTTGCGGGCACGCTCTTCGTATTCCTTGCGCTTTTGCTTGAAGTGGCTGCGGTAGGGCTCAACGATTTCGAGCGGCAGCAGCACGTTGTCCACCGTGGTGCGCCAGGGCAGCAGCGAGGGCGCCTGGAAGGCCATGCCCGACACCTTGAGCGGCCCCGTCACCGGCTGCCCGTCGATGAGGATCTTGCCCATCGACGGCATCTTCAGCCCCGTGGCCAGCTTCATGAAGGTGGACTTGCCACAGCCCGAGGGGCCGACGATGGCGATGAACTCGCCGCGCCGCACCTGCAGGTCGATGGCTTCGACCGCAAACTGGTTCTTGGCGCGCAGCTCGTCGTTGTAGGCGAGCCAGACGTCCCGGAAGTCCACAAAATAGTTGTCAGCAGCCTGCATGGAAGTTTTTGTGCTCAGAATGGCCACAAGCGCTAGTGAATCATGCGCTTGCAGCTATCAAATTAATAGTAATTACTTCTTGGGCAGGATGTTCAGCTCGGCAGCGCTGGGCAAGAAGCTGGCGTTCCACACATCGTCGGCGTTCACGCGGGTCTTGGTGTTGAACGCATCGGACACCTGCGACGCCATCAGCGAGAGGCGGCCGGGCTTGAGCTGGCCAAAGCCCTCGGCGCGCGCGTCGGGGCTGTTGATCACGGTGTCGATGGCCAGCTGCAGGCGGCGGGTTTCGAGCGGCACGTTCACGATGCCGTCGCGCGCCTTCACGTATTCGATGGACGCAGCGGGGTTGGCAATGACTTCCTTGGCGCCCTTGGTGAAGGCCGACAGGAACGCCTTGATGGCGCCCGGGTTCTCCTTGATGAGCTTGGGACTGGCGATGATCACGTTGCCGTACAGCTTCACGCCAAAGTCGGCATAGGGCAGCACCACCACGTCGGCAGCCTTGGCGCCACGGGCTTCCAGGTTGAGCAGCGAGGTGAAGGTGAAGCCGGTGATGGCGTCCACGTCACCGCGCACCAGCATGGTTTCGCGCAGTGGCGGGTCCATGGCGGTCCAGGTCACGGCGCCGATGCCGTTGGCCTTCTGGAAGATGGGGAACGCGCGGCGGCCCGCGTCAAACACGGGGGCACCCAGCTTCTTGCCCGCCAGGTCGGCGGGCTTGGTGATGCCGCTCTTTTTCAGCGCCATGACCGATGCGGGCGTGTTGTTGTAGACCACCATCACCGCCACGGGCTTGTTCTGCGCGTCGGGGTTGTTGGCGTGGAACTCCATCACCGCGGCCAGGTCGGCAAAACCCATGTCGTACGTGCCCGATGCCACGCGCTGCACAGCACCGCCGGAGCCGTTGCCCGCGTCCACCGCCACGTCCAGGCCTGCGGCCTTGAAGTAGCCCTTGGCCACGGGTTGCAGGAACAGCGCCGCAGGGCCTTCAAAACGCCAGTCCAGCTGGAACTTGATGGGCGTGGTGGCCTGCGCCTGGGCCAGCGATGCGCTGCCGATCAGAGCCAGGGCGGCGGCGGTTTGCATGAACAGTCTTTTTTTCATTTGGGGCTCCTGTCGGGCAAGGGGAAATGCGGTGAGGGAAGGTGTTGGCCCCATCCAGGGGCCATGCACCTGCAGTCAGCAAAAACGATGCCCGGTTTGCGGATGCGGGTGTTTTGCCGTGCCCCATTGTTCACCGAAGTGGTGCATGCCAGCATGCTGGGTTTCCCGAAATGGTGCGAGTGCGGTGCAAAGGGTTGTCGCACGCATAAAAAAACGGGGCCCAGGGGCCCCGTTGAATCGGTGGGTGAGCTGGCCGCTCAGGGCCAGCGAGGCATAGTGCGCTCAGCGTGGCCGAGTTGCAGCGCTGGCCACGGCCAGTGCCGTCATGTTGAGCACGCGGCGCACCGTGGCGGCCGGGGTCAGGATGTAGGCCGTGGCAGCGGCGCCCATCAGGATGGGGCCCACGGTGACGCCACCGCTGGTGGTGGTCTTGAGCACGTTGTAGAGGATGTTGGCGGCATCCAGGTTGGGGCAGATTAGCAGGTTGGCCGAGTCCGTCAGCGTCGAGTCCGCCATGTAGGCGTTGCGGATGTTTGGCTCCAGCGCGGCATCGCCGTGCAGTTCGCCATCGCACTCGATCTCGGGGTGGGCAGCCACGAACAGGTCGCGCGCCTCGCGCATCTTGCGGGCCGATGCGCGCTTGGACGATCCGTAGCTGGAGTGAGACAGGAAGGCGACCTTGGGCGGGATGCCAAAGCGCTGCACCTCCTGCACCGACATCCAGGCAATGTCGGCCAGCTGCTGGGCCGTGGGGTCTTCGTTCACGTAGGTGTCGGCAATGAACAGCGTGCCCCGGTTGGTCATCAGCGCGTTCAGCGCGGCGTAGTTGTTGGCGCCTTCCCGGCGGCCGATGATGCTGTGGATGCGCTCCAGGTGCGTCTCGTACGTGCCCACCAGGCCGCAGATCATGGCGTCGGCATCACCCAGCGTGACCATCAGCGAGGCGATGATGGTGTTGGACCGGCGCACGGCGGCCTTGGCCACTTCTGGCGAGGCACCGTTGCGCTTCATGAGCTGGTGGTAGTGCTCCCAGTACTGGCGAAAGCGCGGGTCGTCCTCGGGGTTGCACACCTCGACGTCCTTGCCCAGCTGCATGCGCAGGCCGGCCTTGGCGATGCGCGCGGCAATCACGGCGGGGCGGCCGATGAGGATGGGCGTGGCGATCTTGTCGTCGATGGCCATCTGCGCTGCGCGCAGAGCGCGTTCGTCTTCACCGTCTGCGTAGGCCACGCGCTTTTGTGCATCGGGCAGGGCCTTGGCCGCGTTGATCACGGGGCGCATCAGCATGCCGGTCTGGTAGACAAAGCGCGACAGCGTTTCCTTGTAGGCCTCCATGTCTTCGATGGGGCGCGTGGCCACGCCGGACTCGGCGGCGGCCTTGGCCACGGCGGGCGCGATCTTGAGGATCAGGCGCGAGTCGAACGGCGTGGGGATCAGGTAGTCAGGGCCGAAGGTCAGCTCTTTGCCCGCATAGGCGCTGGCCACTTCTTCGCTGATGTCGGCCTTGGCCAGGTCGGCAATCTGGCGCACGCAGGCCAGCTTCATGGCCTCGGTGATCTTGGTGGCACCGCAGTCCAGCGCGCCGCGGAAGATGTACGGGAAGCACAGCACGTTGTTGACCTGGTTCGGGTAGTCCGAGCGGCCGGTGGCGATGATGCAGTCGGGGCGGATGGCCTTGGCCAGTTCGGGGCGGATTTCGGGCTCGGGGTTGGCCAGCGCCAGGATGATGGGCTTCGGCGCCATGGTCTTGACCATCTCGGCCGTGAGCACGCCGGGGGCTGAGCAGCCCAGGAACACGTCGGCGCCGTTGACCGCATCGGCTAGCGTGCGGGCGTCGGTCTTTTGCGCGTAGGCCGCTTTCGATTCGTCGTAGCCACCAGGGCGGCCTTCATAGATCACGCCCTTGGAGTCGCACACAAAGATGTTCTCGCGCTTGACGCCCAGGCCCACCATCACGTTCAGGCAGGCAATGGCGGCCGCGCCCGCGCCCGACACGGCAATCTTGACTTGGTCGATCTGTTTGCCCACCAGCTCCAGGCCATTGAGCAGCGCGGCGCTGCTGATGATGGCCGTGCCGTGCTGGTCGTCATGGAACACCGGAATGTTCATGCGCTTGCTGAGTTCGCGCTCGATGTAGAAGCACTCGGGCGCCTTGATGTCTTCGAGGTTGATGCCGCCCAGCGTGGGCTCCAGCGCCGCGATGATCTCGATGAGCTTGTCGGGGTCGCGCTCGGCCAGTTCGATGTCGAACACATCGACACCAGCAAACTTCTTGAACAGGCAGCCCTTGCCTTCCATCACCGGCTTGCTGGCCAGTGGGCCGATGTCGCCCAGGCCCAGCACCGCCGTGCCGTTGGTGATCACCGCAACCAGGTTGCCGCGCGAGGTGAAGTCAAACGCCTTGGAGGGGTCGGCAGCGATGTCGAGGCACGGGTAAGCCACACCCGGCGAGTAGGCCAGCGACAGGTCGCGCTGGTTGGACAAAGGCTTGGTGGGGGTGACCGAAATCTTGCCCCGGGTGGGGTTGCGGTGGTATTCGCGCGCAGCGTCGCGCAGGGCCTGTTCGGCGGCGGAAATGTTCTGTGTCATGCGGAAATCCTGGAAGTCCTGGGCGGAAAGCAAAAACAAGGGTACCCGATGGCGTGGGCGGCGGACATGCAGGTTTATGCGTATGCAGCATGAAGCCAAAACCCCCTGGCAGCCGTGGCGGACAGGGGGCGGGCCACGCGGGCGGTGGCGGGTTTTCGGCAGCGGGCAGGCGGGATGCTAGTGGGCGTCGGCCTGGCGTGCGGCGTTGACAGCGGCGGAGGTGTCGCGGCTGGCGCCATTGAAGAAAACGTTCAGGGCCACCGCCGTGATCGAGGCCAGGAGGATACCGGATTCGATCAGGGGGTGGATGGCATGCGGCATCCACTGGCGGAAGTTGGGTGCGATCAGCGGCACCATGCCCACGCCGATGGAGACGGCCACGATCATGGCGTTGAAGCGGTTGGTCTTGAAGTCCACCCCGCCCAGGATGCGGATGCCCGTGGCCGCCACCATGCCGAACATCACCAGCCCCGCGCCGCCCAGCACCATGGTGGGCAGCGACTCGACCAGGGCGGCCATCTTGGGCAGCACGCCCAGCACGATCAGGATCACACCACCGGCCACGCACACAAAGCGGCTCTTGACGCCGGTGACGGCCACCAGGCCCACGTTCTGCGAGAAGCTGGTGTACGGAAAGGTGTTGAAGATGCCCCCCAGCAGCGTGCCCAGGCCGTCGGTGCGCAGGCCGCGCGTGAGGGCCGCCTGGTCGACCTTGCGGTCGGTCATCTCGCCCAGGGCGAGGAACATGCCGGTGGATTCGATCATGACCACGATCATCACCAGGGTCATGGTCAGGATCAGGATGGGGTCGAACACGGGCCCGGCAATTTCGAACGGCAGCACCAGGTCAAACCACTGCGCCTTGGCCACCTTGTCGAAGTTCATCAGCCCCATGCCCACGGCAACCACCGCGCCGATCACGATGCCCAGCAGCACCGAAATGTTGGCGATGAAGCCCTTGGCAAACTTGGCAATCAGCAGGATGGACAGCAGCACCAGGCCCGAGATGCCCACACCGGTCAGGTCCGCGTACTTGGGGTTGGGCACCGTAGGCACCACGGCAAAGCCCTTGGGGACCGGCGGCAGCGATGAGCCGGGTGCACCCGCCGCTGCCTGCGCCTCTGCCAGCCATTTGAGGTGCTCGGGGTTGGGCACGCTGGGCGCTGTGGGGCCCACGGGGTTGCCAAAGATCCAGTTGATGCCCACGCGCATCAGGCTGATGCCGATGACTGCGATGATGGTGCCGGTGACCACGGGCGGGAAGAAGCGGAGCATGCGGCTGACCAGCGGTGCGATCAGGATGGAGATCACACCCGCGCCGATCACCGAGCCAAAGATCAGCCCGGCCCCGGCCGTGCCACCCGTGCTCTGCGCCATCGAAATCATGGGCGCCACCGAGGCAAAGGTCACCCCCATCATCACCGGCAGCTGAATGCCAAACCAGCGCGAGGCGCCCAGCGCCTGGATCAGCGTGACCAGCCCGCACACAAACAGGTCGGCCGAGATCAGTTTGGCCACTTGGTCGGGCGTGAGGTTGAGCGCGCGGCCCACGATGAGCGGCACCGCCACGGCGCCCGCATACATCACCAGCACATGCTGCAGGCCCAGCGCCGTCAGTCGCCCCAGGGGCAGGTGTTCGTCCACGGGGTGTACGGGCGGGTTCATGGGTGTCCTTCGGCGGGTTGGGGGTGTGAATACGAAAGGAACACGGGCACCGGATGGTGCACAAATGTCCATACAAAAATCGTATACAAAATGACCGGACGCGCTTATCCCGGTTAACCCTTAGGGACGCAGCAATTTCCCGCCTGCCGTGGTGGAGGCGGTTGGACGGTGGGTGGCCTGGGTGCCTTCGGTGTGGCTAGCCCGGGTCCGTAGCTGCCGCCTTGGTGCGTGGGCTGGTCAGCGGTGCCAGGGACTCCCGCAGCCGGTCGCGCACCAGGGGCTGGCCGGGGTTGAGAGCGCCTTCCACATGGCCGATGTGGGCCAGCATGCGCTCACGGGCCAGGGTGGTGTTGCCGGCCTCCAGTGCCTCGACGATGGCAGCATGCTCGGCGCAGGACTGGCTGGCCGCGTGCTGCGATTGGTAGAGTGATGCGGCCAGCGTGGTGCGCGCCGTGAGGTCGCGCAGGATGTCGCTCAGGCTGCGGTGGCCCATCGCCTCGGCCAGGCAGACGTGGAAGTCTGCGAGCAGAAAGGCGCGGGTGGCAGCGTCCGCCCCTTCGATGGCCTGCTGCTCGTCGGCGATGTGCGCGCGCAGGCGGCGGGTCACGCTTTGCAGCGGTCGGCCCGCATCGGCCAGGATGCCCGATTCGATGATGCGCCGGGCGGAGAACGCGTCGCGCGCATCCTCCACCGAAGGCTCCACCACGTACCAGCCCCGGCGCGAGCGCACTTCCACAAAGCCCCGTGCCTGCAGCTGCATCAGGGCCTCGCGCACCAGCGTGCGGCTCACGCCGAACAGATCGGCCAGCTCCTGCTCGCCCAGGCGCTCGCCGGGCGAGAGTTTTTGCGCGAGGATGGATTCCACCACCTGCTGGGCGATCTGGGTCTGGTTGATGCTCATGGCCGGATTGTCGCGTGCTGCAAAAGTGCTGTGCCTGATCAGGCGCGTGGCATGGGTGGCTCGCGGCCGTCGAGCACGGCATGGGCGCGTTCGCGGTCGATGTCGCCCTCCCACGCCGCCACGGCCACGGTGGCGACGCAGTTGCCAATGAGGTTGCCCAGCGCGCGGGCGATGCCCATGAACCAGTCCACCGACAGCACCAGCACCAGGCCAATCGCCGGAATGGCAGGGATGGCCTGCAAGGTGGCGGCCAGCACGACGATGGCCGAGCCGGGTACGCCGTGTGCGCCCTTGGAGGTGACCAGCGAGATCGCCAGGATGGTCAGCAGGTCGGCCATGGAAATCGGCGTGTTGGTGGCCTGGGCGATGAACACGGCCGCCAGCGTGATGTAGATCGAGAACGCGTCCAGGTTGAACGAGTAGCCGGTGGGGATCACCAGGCCCACGGTGGAGTCGCGGATGCCCATGTGCTTGAGCTTGGCCATGACTTGCGGCAGCACGCTGTCAGACGACGTGGTGGCAAACACCACGGCCAGCTCCTCGCGCAGATAGCGCAGCAGCTTGAACAGGCTGAAGCCCGACACCCGCATGATGAGGCCCAGCACCACCACCACAAAGATGGCCACCGCAGCGTAGAACAGCGCCACCAGCATGCCCAGCTGCTTGAGGGAGCCCAGGCCGTACTTGCCCACGGTGAAGGCGATGGCCCCCAGCACACCCAACGGAGCCAGCTTGATGATCAGCCCCATGGTCTTGAACAGCACATGCGACAGGTCGTCGATCAGGCTGGTGACGCGCGCGCCGCGCTCGCCGATCAATGCCAGGGCGCAGCCAAAAACGATGGAGAACAGCAGGACCTGCAGCACATCGCCGTTGGCAAACGCGCTCACGGCGGTAGTGGGGATGAGCTTGAGCAAGAAGTCGGTGAAGCCGCCCCCGGTGAGCTTGCTGGCGTTCTCGGCGTAGGCGCCCATGGCTTTAGGGTCGAGCGCCTTGGGGTCCACGTTCATGCCCACGCCGGGCTCGAACCAGAACGCCAGCGCCAGGCCCAGCACCAGGGCGATGGAAGTGACGACCTCGAAGTAGATCAGCGATTTGACGCCCACCCGGCCCACCCGCTTCAGGTCGCCCGTGCCTGCGATGCCATGCACCACCACGCAGAACACGATGAGCGGGATCAGCATCTTGATGAGTTTGATGAAGCCGTCACCCAGGGGCTTGAGCGCGATGGCGGTGTCGGGCCACGCAAGGCCCACCACCACACCGGCTATCAAGGCCAGCACCACCTGGCCAAAAAGGGATTTGAAAAACCGGGGCATGCCAACTCCTTCAGTAGCTTTTTTTGAACGCAAATCTTGCATACAAGAAATGTAGGCAAGTCTGAAGAATGACGGTATGAGGGTATGCCCGCATGGGGTTGCCAGAGCCGGCAATAAAAAGGCCACGCCCTTGTGGGGCGTGGCCTCGCAAATGTTGACAAGTACAGACCGCCCGCATGAAGCGGGCGCTGGCAATCAGTAGCCGAGGGTCTTGCCGTCGGGGTTGCGGGGGTCCGAGTAGCCGTACAGCGCGCCGCCACGGATCTGGATGGTCTGCGTGCGGCCCATCGAAGGCTTGACCGCGATGTTGTGGCCGCGTTGCTTGAGCAGGGCAATGGTGTCGGGCGAGAGGCCCTTTTCCACGCGCAGCTCGTCGGGCGTCCACTGGTGGTGTACGCGGGGTGCGGCAGCGGCCTCGGCGGGGTTCATGCCAAAGTCGATGGTGTTGACCACTGTCTGCAGCACCGTGGTGATGATGCGCGCGCCGCCGGGGCTGCCGGTCACCAGCGTGGGCTTGCCGTCCTTCAGCACCAAGGTGGGCGTCATGGACGACAGGGGGCGCTTCTTGGCGGCCACGGCGTTGGCGTCACCGCCGACCAGCCCGTAGGCATTGGCCACGCCGGGCTTGGCCGAGAAGTCGTCCATCTCGTTGTTGAGCAAAATGCCCGTGCCCTTGGCCACGATGCCGCTGCCGAAGTTGGTGTTGAGCGTGTAGGTCACGGCCACGGCGTTGCCCGCCTTGTCCACCACGCTGTAGTGGGTGGTCTGGTCGCTCTCATACGGCTGGGGCTGGCCGGGCTTGATCTCCTTGGCCGGGCGCGCGCGGTTGGGGTCGATGCCCTTGGCCAGCGATTCGGCATAGCGCTTGGAGGTCAGGCCCTTGAGCGGGATCTTCACGAAATCCGGGTCGCCAAGGTATTCGGAGCGGTCGGCATACGCCAGCTTGCTGCTCTCGGCCATGTGGTGGATGGTCTGAGCGCTGTTGGGACCCCACTGGGCCAGGGGCAGTGGCTCCAGCATGTTGAGGATCTGCACCAGGTGCGGGCCGCCCGAGGAGGGTGGGGGCATGGTCACGATCTCATACCCACGGTAGGTACCACGCGTGGGTGCGCGCTCCACCACCTTGTACTCGCGCAAATCCTGCAGCGTGATGGCGCCCGCGTGGGGTGCCATTTCGGCCGCGATCTTCTGGGCGATCTCGCCTTCGTAGAACGCCTTGGCACCCTGCTGGGCAATCAGGCGCATGGACTGCGCCAGGTCTTTTTGCACCAGCGGGTCGCCCACCTTCAGCGGTTCGCCGTTCTTCCAGAAGATGGCCTGGGTGGCGGGCCATTTGCCCATGTTCTTCTTCTCTTGCTGCAGGATCTTGGCGAGCGTTTCGCTCACCGGGAAGCCCCTGTCTGCCAGCTCGATGGCCGGAGCGATCACACGCGACAGGGGCAGGGTGCCCCAGCTCTTGAGCGCGTGCTCCATGCCGGCCACGGTGCCGGGCACGCCCACGGCGTAGTGGGTGTACAGCGACTTGCCGTCCACCACATTGCCCTTGGCATCCAGGTACATGTCCCGCGTGGCCTTGATAGGCGCCACTTCGCGGAAGTCGAGGGCCACGCTTTTGCCGGTCTTGGCATCGTGCACCATCATGAAGCCGCCGCCGCCCAGGTTGCCTGCGTTGGGCAGGGCCACGGCCAGCGCGAAGCCAATGCCGACAGCGGCATCCACCGCATTGCCACCGGCCTTGAGGATGTCCAGGCCGATCTGCGAGGCCAGTTCCTGCTCGGTGGCCACCATGCCGTTGCGTGCCACCACGGGGTGGAACACATCCATGTCGAAGTCGTAGGCTGCGCTGGCGGCTTGGGCCGAGGCGGTCTGCTGTACTGCGGCTACCGGCTGAGCCTTGGCCACCGGGGGCGTGCTGCCGCAGGCGGTGAGGCTGGCCAGGGCCAGCACAACGCTGCCAGCCAGCAGCGTATGGCGAATGTTCATGGGATATCTCCTGGTGTGTGGAATCTGGAAATGACAACGGGCGCACCCAGTCGATGGATGCGCCCGCGCCAGTGTAGGTTGGTCAAGGGGCTGTCAGAGGCAATCTAGTCATGACATTGCAGCGCAGCACTGATGTGCTGCATGCATGACTCTATCTCAAGCCCTGCGGGCCTTCAGGCGAGCAAGTCGCTCAATGTCCGCGCGATCACCTTGGTGGCGCGGCGCAGGTCTTCGAGTTGCAGGCGCTCGTCGGCGCGCTTGGCGTGCGATTCGAGCACGGTGCGGGGGCCGGCGCCGTAGATCACGCCGGGAATGCCGCGCTCCACATACAGGCGCACATCGGTGTAGAGCGGCGTGCCCACAGCCGGGACCGGTTCGCCGATCACGGCTTGGGCATGTTGTTGGATGGCGTCGACCAGAGGCTTGTTGCCCGCCAGCGGCGTCATCGCGTTGGCCAGCAGCAGGCGTTTGATCTCCACGCTGATACCTGCGCGCTCACCTGCGGCCTGTTCGATCACGCGGCGGATGGTGGCTTCGACCTCCACCGGGTTTTCCTCGGGGATCATGCGGCGGTCGAACTTGAACATCACCTTGCCGGGCACGACATTGGTGTTGGTCCCGCCCTCGATGCGGCCCACGTTCAGGTAGGGGTGCTTGATCCCCTCGACCTTGGACGTGACCTTCTTGTACTCATCGTTCTGCGCGTACAGCGCGTTCAGGATGTGCACGGCGCCCTGCAGAGCGTCCACGCCGGTGTGGGGCACGGCGGCGTGGGCCATCTTGCCGTGCACCGTCACTTCCATCTGCAGGCAGCCGTTGTGGGCGGTGACCACTTCATAGCTGAAGCCCGCGGCAATCATCAGGTCCGGCTTGGTCAGCCCCTTTTGCAGCAGCCAGCCGGGGCCCAGTTCACCGCCAAACTCTTCGTCGTAGGTGAAGTGCAGCTCTACCGCGCCCTGGGCGGGCCTGGCCACGGCTTCGAGAGCACGCACCGCAAAGGTGAAGCTTGCAAAGTCGCTCTTGCTCACGGCGGTGGCGCGGCCATACATGGCGCCATCGACGATCTCGGCGCCGTAAGGGTCGTGCGTCCAGCCTTCGCCGGGCGGCACCACGTCGCCGTGGGCGTTCAGGGCGATGGTCTTGCCGCCGCTGCCGTATGGTCTGCGCACGATGAGGTTGGTGATGGACTCCATGCCGTAGGCCTGCACGTCGACGGTGGGCACGGCATGCTTTTCGGCCTCGTAGCCAAAGTCCTTCAGCAGCTCGGCGGTGCGCTCGGCATGGGGTGCGTTGTTGCCCGGGGGCGTGTCGGTGGGCACGCGCACCAGGGCCTGCAAAAAGCGCACTTCTTCGTCAAAGTGCTGGTCGATCCAGGCGTCCAGCGCGGCGTGGTGGTTCGGGGTGGTCATGGTTGTTGTTCCTCGGCAAGCTGGTGCAGCACCTGGGTGAAGGCGTCCACAGCCACTTGCATGTCGTTGTTGGTGGTGGATTCGAGCGGGTTGTGGCTGATGCCGGAGTTTTCTCCGCGCACAAACAGCATGGCCTGCGGCATGATTTCGTGCAGCTTCATCGCGTCGTGGCCTGCGCCACTGGGCATGCGGAACACGGGCACGCCCAGGTGGTCCACCGCGCGCTCCCAATGGTGCTGCAGCGCCGGGGCGCTGGGGGCTGCGGCGGCGCGCATGGATTCCTCCAGCGTATAGCGCAGGCCGCGCCGGGCGGCGATCTGGCCCAGGTGGTCCAGCACATCGCGCACCAGTGCGTCCCGTTGCGGATCGGTGGGCGCACGCAGGTCCAGGCTGAACTGGCAGCGGCCCGGCACCACATTGATGGAGCCGCCGGGCACGTTGAGCAAGCCGATCGTGCCCACCGAGTCCCCGTCCTGGGCGGCGCGCTGCTCGATGTACAGCGCCAGCTCTGCCACGGCCACGGCCGCATCGCGGCGGCGGTCCATGGGGGTGGTACCTGCGTGGCTGGCGGTGCCGATCATTTCGCCCACAAAGCGCACACCCCCGTTGATGGAGGTGACCACGCCCAGCGGCAGGTCCAGCTCGTTGAGCACCGGGCCCTGTTCGATGTGGACTTCAATAAAGCCCAAGTACTGGGCCGGGTCGCGTTGCAGCTTGGCGATGTCGTCAATGCACAGCCCCGCGTGCTGCATGGCCGCGCGCATGGTCACGCCGTCGGCATCCTTCTGGTCCAGCCAAGCGGGGTTGAAGTGCCCGATGAGCGCGCCCGAACCCAGGAAGGTGGCCTTGTAGCGCTGGCCTTCTTCTTCGGCAAAGGCAATCACCTCGATGCCGAACGGCAGACGCTTGCCCGCGCGGTGCAGTTCGCGCACGCAGGCCATGGGCACAAAAATGCCCAGGCGCCCGTCGTACTTGCCGCCGTTGCGCACGGTGTCGTAGTGCGAGCCGGTCATGAGGTACTTGGCACCGGGTGTGGCGGCGCGATACCGTCCCACCACGTTGCCCACGGCGTCCACCTCGACCTCGTCGAAGCCGCAGTCGCGCATCCAGTGGCTGATGCGCTGGGCGCAGGCGCGGTGGGCGTCGGTGAGGTAGGTGACGGTGAGCTGGCCCTTTTCGGCAAAGCCGGGGTCGGAGTGTTCGGCCAGCTTTTCATGCCAGTCCCACACGTCATTGCCCAGCACAGGTTCGGCGGCGAACTTGTCGTTCAGGCGGATCTCGGCGATGCGGTGGATGTTGCGCAAGGCCTCTGCCACCTCGAACTCCGGGTGGTTGTCGAGCCGCCGCGCAAAGGTATCGATGATCTGCTGCTTGTTCAGCCCCGCGCCGCGCGGACCGCGCACGGCCAGAATGAAGGGGAAGCCAAAGCGGGCGTTGTAGTCCGCATTGAGCTGCTGGATGCGCGCAAATTCTTCGGGCGTGCACTGCGTCAGGCCCGCCTTGGACTGCTCGTTGGTCGATTCGGCCGTCAGGCTTTTCGCCACCATTGCCTTGCCCGCCAGTTCGGGGTGGGCGCGGATCAGGCCCAGCTGCGCCTCGGTGCTGGCGGTGCGCACCGCGTGAGCCAGGGCGTGCTTGAGGTGTGCCAGCGAGCGAAACGGCCGCTGGGCAAGCGCCTGTTCGGCAATCCAGGGGGAATGCTCGTACACGCCGTCCAGCGCCTCCAGGGCCTGTGCGGGCGTGGCAGCGTTCAGTTGGTCAAGGGTCCATGCCATGGTCATCAGGCCTTTGTGGTGGGGTAGGGGTGCACGGCCTTCCAGTGGCGCGCGATGTCGATACGGCGGGCCACCCACACCTTGTCGTGCTGCGCAATGTGGTCCAGAAAGCGCTGCAGCGCCGTGATGCGGCCCGGGCGGCCCAGCAGGCGGCAGTGCATGCCAATGTTCATCATCTTGGGCGCGTTGTCGCCATTTGGGTCGCCCTCGGCATACAGCGCGTCGAACGTGTCCTTCATGTACTGGAAGAACGGATCGGCGTGCGAGTAGCCCTGGGGCAGCGCAAAGCGCATGTCGTTGCAGTCCAGCGTGTAGGGCACGATGAGCTGGGGCACCACGCTGCCGTCGGTCTTTTGCACCTTCATCCAGAAGGGCAGGTCGTCGCCGTAGTAGTCGCTGTCGTATTCAAAGCCGCCGTAGTCGGCCACCAGGCGGTGCGTGTTGGGGCTGTCGCGGCCGGTGTACCAGCCCAGACCATGTACATGGTCTTTCGAACTTCCTCTTGCGCCCGTCATGCGTTGGATGATGTCCATCGCCTCTTGCATGTGGGCGCGTTCCACCTCTTCGGGAATGTGTTGGTAATGGATCCATTTGAGGCCATGGCACGCAATCTCGTGGCCCAGCTCCACAAAAGCCGTCGTGAGGTCGGGGTGGCGCTGCAGGGCCGTGGACACGCCGAACACCGTGAGGGGCAGCTGGCGCTTTTCAAACTCGCGCAGGATGCGCCACACGCCAGCACGCGAGCCGTATTCATAAATGCCCTCCATGCTCATGTGCCGCTCGGGGTAGCTGGCCGGGTTGAACATTTCGGACAGGAACTGCTCGCTGCCTGCATCGCCATGCAGCACGGCGTTTTCGCCGCCCTCTTCGTAGTTCAGGACGAATTGCACGGCAATGCGCGCGCCACCGGGCCACTGCGCATGGGGCGGGGTCTTGCCGTAGCCAATAAGGTCGCGGGGGTAGGCCTGGGTGGTGTCGTAGATCATGGTGGGGTGGTTTTCAAGAGGCCAGTGCGGCGGCCAAGTCACTGGCCGGGCGCTTGCGGTCAAAGGTCAGGCTGGCTTCGACATGTTCGAGGTGGCTTTGCATCAGGGCCACCGCGCGCTCCTCGTCGCGCGCGGCCAGGGCCGCCACGATGTCGGCATGCTCCTCGTGCGAGTGCTCGGCCGCGCTGGCCGACTGGTACATCAGCGTGATGAGGGCGCAGCGCGAGATCAGGTCGCCCAGCATCTGCGCCAGCACCTCGTTGCCCATCAGTTCGGCCATGCGCACATGGAAGTCGCCGAGCAACTCGGTACGGGTGCTGGCGTCGTGGGTGCCCATGGCGGCCTTCTCGCTGGCCACGTGGGCGCGCAGGGCCTTGAGCTTGGCGGGCGTCACGCTGCGCACAAAGGCGCGGGTCATCTCGGTCTCCAGCATGCGGCGCACGGCAAACACCTGGCGCGCCTCCTCGACCGAGGGTGTCGCCACAAATGCGCCCCGTGCGGGCTCCAGCGTGACCAGCCGGTTTTGCGCCAGCTGAAACAGTGCCTGGCGCACCAGCGTGCGTGATACGCCAAAGTGGTCGGCCAGCTTTTGCTCGGCCAGCTTGGTGCCGGGTTGCAGGCGGTGTTCTACGATGGCGCGGGTCAGCGCTTCGACGATGGCGTTGGTGGAGGAAGATTCCATGGCTGCATGATACGGTGGATGGTGAAAAGTGTATACACTTTTGGTCTACACACTGCGATCTGGCAATCGTCGCCGATTGGACAGACTCTTACTTCAGGAGATTCCCCCATGGGATTGAGCACCCACGTTCTGGACACCATGAACGGCTGCCCTGCGGCCGGCATGGAAGTGGCCCTGTATTCCACCGACGGCGACAACGCCACCCTCATCAAGCGCCTCGTGCTGAACCACGACGGCCGCACCGACGCACCGCTGTTCGACAACGCCAGCCTGCGCACGGGCACCTACCGGTTGCGCTTTGATGTGGCGGGCTACTTCAAGGCCCGGGGCGTGCAGCTGCCCGAACCCAATTTTCTGAACCAGGTGAGCCTGGACTTCGGCATTGCGCATGCCGACCAGCACTACCACGTGCCGCTGCTGGTCAGCCCCTGGAGCTATTCGACCTACCGGGGCTCGTAGCAAGCGCTGCCTGACGGCCGAAGTGGCCTGGCCGCTCAGGGAGATATTGCTACAGCTGCCCTTCGGTCAGCGTATCGAGCTGAAAGTGCCCGCTCTTGTCCCACAGCCAAGTCTCGGTGTAGGTGACCTTGCCCATGCGGGCGGGGACTGGGAAGGGAGCCGCAGCGCGCACCGTGCGCTCGATCTCGGTGACCACCTCGGGGGCATGGCGCGGGGCGCGCATCCAGTGCAGGCGGGTGATCTTGCCCGCGCGGTCGATGTCGAGCTGCAGCACGCCGATGGCATACAGCTGCGGCGGCAGCTTGCCTTTGAAGATGCGCTCGCGGTTCAGGCCATACAGGTGCGTGGCGGCATCCTGGCGGTAGGCCAGCGGCGTGGCAGCGGCCGAGGGGCGCGCTGACCCGGCGGTGGCGGGCACGGGGCCCTTGACGCCACTGGCATCCGGCCCGGTGGACGGGACGCTGTCGGGCGCGGGGGCTGGCGTGGGCTCTGGCGGGGACTTGCAGGCCGAAACCAGCGCTGCGCCCACGGCCATGATGCCTGCCAGCAACCAGTGGCTGCGCTTTCCGGTGGAGCGAGGAGAGGGCGTGTCGGGCATGGTGTGAAAGGTTCCTGAGACTGCGGGCACGATAACCCAGCGGCGAAGGTGGTACGTTACAAAATGACGACGGTCGCAATGGGGGCTGTAAGAGCCGCCTCACCGGAGGGTGAGCCGCTGGCAAGGCCCGTTTTGCGTCCGTCACGAAAAGGATCGCGGTGACAAATTTGCAAATGCTGCTGGAGGGCCTGGGGGCCGCGCCAGCCTGTCTGGTGACCGTGGAGTCTACCCAAGGGTCCGTGCCCCGGGAGCCCGGCGCCTGGATGGCCGTGTTCGCCGACCAGCTGGTGGGTACCATCGGCGGCGGGCATCTGGAGCTGCAGGCGATTGCCGAAGCACGCCGCCGCCTGGCGGGTGGGCCGGTCACCGCGCCGGGGCCGATGCGGTTTGCGCTGGGCCCGGCGCTGGGCCAGTGCTGTGGCGGGGTGGTGCACCTCGGGTTTGAGTTGCTCGCAGCGCAAGACGCACCAGGCCTGGCCCAGCGATTGGCGCCCCGCCTGCATCCAGTGGCCTTGTTTGGCGGCGGGCATGTGGGCCACGCGCTGGCCCGCGTGCTGGCGCCACTGCCTTTTGCGCTGACCTGGATCGACAGCCGGGACGGCATTTTCCCTTCCGACCCGCCCGAAGGTGTGGTCTGCGAACACTCCGAGCCGGTGCAACTCGCCGTGCCCCGCCTGGCACCCGGCAGCCGCGTGCTGATCATGAGCTTCAGCCATGCCGAGGACCTGGACGTGGTGGCCGCCTGCCTGCGCCGCCAGCGCGAGCAGGGCGACCTGCCTTTCATCGGGCTGATCGGCAGTCAGACCAAGTGGGCCACCTTCAGCAACCGCCTGCATGGGCGCGGGTTCGCGCCCGAGGAGCTGGCGCAGGTGACCTGCCCCATCGGCATCCCCGGCATTGGGGGCAAGGAGCCCGAGGTGATTGCCGTGGCCGTGGCAGCGCAGTTGTTGCAGACGCTGCAGCCCGCACCAAAGGCCGGGGAATGAGGGTAATTCCGGCCCCGAATGCCCCAGGTTGGGGCTGGAATCGGGAACAATTCCTGCATACACTTTGACGTACCGGTCGCAGCGGTGCCCCGGCCAGCAACCCACTGGCCAAGGTGCGCGACCTCAATGTCTGCTCAGAGCGCCCGCAGTGGTGAGCAGGTTTGCTGTTGCAGCGCGTGCGCGCTGCCAAGGTTGAGATATGGAAAGCTATTTTCTCGACTGGGCCAACCTGCTTTTGCGCTGGGTCCATGTCATTACGGCCATCGCCTGGATCGGCTCGTCGTTCTACTTCGTTTTTCTGGACAGCAGCCTCACGCCGCCTGAGGACGAAGACCTCAAGAAACAAGGCGTGAGCGGCGAGCTTTGGGCCGTGCACGGCGGCGGGTTCTACCACCCGGTCAAGTTTGCAGTGTCGCCGCCGCAGTTGCCCAAACACCTGCACTGGTTCTTCTGGGAGAGCTACAGCACCTGGATCAGCGGGTTTGCGCTGTTCACCGTGTCCTACCTCTACAGCGCCAGCACCTACCTCATCGACAAGTCGCGCATGGACTGGGCGCCTGCCACCGCTATCGTGGTGGCGCTGGGCTTCTTTGTAGTGTTCTGGCTGCTGTACGACGCCATCTGCCGCATCTTCGGCCAGCGCAAGAACGGCGACGCGATTGTGGGCGCGCTGGTCCTGGTGCTGGTGTGCGTGGCCTCGTGGCTGGCCTGTCACTGGTTTGCGGGCCGCGCAGCCTTCCTGCTGGTGGGGGCGATGATCGCCACATCCATGAGCGCCAACGTGTTCTTCTGGATCATCCCCGGCCAGCGCACCGTCATCAGCCAGATCAAGGCCGGCCAGCCCGTGGACCCGATCCACGGCAAACGCGGCAAGCAGCGCAGCGTGCACAACACCTATTTCACGCTGCCCGTGCTGTTTGCCATGCTGAGCAACCACTACAGCTTTACGTGGAGCCACCCGCAAAACTGGCTGGTGCTGATCCTGATGATGTTCGCGGGCGCGGCCATCCGCCAGTTCTTTGTGATGCGCCATGGCTACAAGCTAGGCCGTAATGGCAACCCGCTGCCCTACGCCCTGGTCGGCGTGGTCGTGATCGTGGGCGCCATCGTGTGGATGCGCCCCGCGCCGGTGGCCGCTCCTGTGGCGAATGCTCCTGTTTCAGGAGCTGCTAGCACAGATAAAACGGGCGCTAGCGGCCAAAACGACTTCAAGGCCGTGCAAGCGGTGCTGGAACAGCGCTGCTACATGTGCCACGGCGCTGCGGTGCAGATGAAGAACCTGCGGCTTGATTCGCCCGGCAGCGTCAAGCAACACGCCCAGGCCATCTACCAGCAGGCCGTGGTGCAAAAGCTCATGCCTATGAACAACGCGACGGGCATCACCGATGCGGAGCGGGCGCTGATTGGGAAGTGGTTTGAGGCAGGGGCGCCTACGGGGCCTTGAGGGCGTTGAATCCGCCGCCCGAAGCGGACTTGTTTGCCACAAGCCCTGCCGCGTCAATGGCCTACTGTCGCTGAGCTAGAACCTCGGTTTTGCATTGGCGTCGCGTCCTCGGGACGCGGTCCAAACAGTCCCTACGCCGCCAACACATCCTGCAGCGCCCGGGTCGCAGCCAGGGCCCCCAGGCTCGACTCGGTAAACCCGCCATGCAGCACTACCCCGGTGGCTGCCTGCTTCGCCTCATGCTTGGCCACGGCGGCCAGGTTGGCCACTTCTTCGGCGTGCCGAAAGCGCTCGGGCGTGATGCGCACGGCGCCAATGGCCAGCGTGGTGCACGGGAAGAACCGCTGCACGCCATGCCGGTCCTCGGCCTGGATGCCGCCTGCCAGCCGGGCGCTGTCGTCAAACAGTGTGATGGCCTCGCGTGCGAATTCGTCCACGATGTTCTTGCAGCGCTGCAGCCAGTTGCTGCTCTGGAAGATCAGCATGAAGTCGTCTCCGCCCACATGGCCCACAAAGTCGCTGCGCGCGTCGCAGTGGGCCGTGGCCAGGCGCGCCACCAGGCGGATCATCTGGTCGCCGCGCCAGTAGCCGTAGTGGTCGTTGAAGGGCTTGAAGTTGTTCAGGTCCGCATAGCAGGCCACGAACTCGGTGCCGCTTTCCAGCAAGCGCTGGATGTGCAGGCTGATGGGAATGTTGCCCGGCAGGAAAGTCAGTGGGTTGGCATGGCGCGCGGCCTCGATGCGGGTCTCGGTCACGGCGCGCACCAGCTGGTCGCCCGTGCCCAGGCCCAGGTAGCGGCCGTTGTCGGTGACGATGTAGCCGTCGCTCAGGTAGCGCTGGTCCTGCGAGGTGAGGATGCCCACGAGCTGGTCCACATCGCAGTCCAGCTCGACCACGCGCGGCGCAAGGTTGGCAAACGCCAGGCAGGACTTGCGGCCGTGCACCTCGCGGAAGTACGGCGTGGCGTAGTGGTTCATGAACTGCTGGCGGTTGATGAGGGCCACGGGGCGCGACCCGTCCACCACCGCCAGCGCGTGCAGGTCCGTATGCTGGCGGAACAGGGCGGCCACGGCGTCGTTGTTGGTGGCGGGCGCCGCGGTGGGCGCTTGCACCACCAGCAGGCTGCGCAGAATGCCCGGGCGCGCGGTCTGCCCCAGGTGCGGCAGCACGGCCACGCGGCGGTCGTGCATGACCTCCAGCGCCGCGTCGTCCACGGCCTCGCGCGGCGCCATGGCCGGGCGGCCCAGCAGCCAGCCCTGGCCCAGGGGGATGTCCAGGTCGCGAAGCGCGCGCAGGTCGTCGCGGGTTTCTATGCCTTCGGCAATGAGCTGGGTGCCGAACACGTCGGCAATGCCCTTGATGGCCTGCAGCATCTGCAGGTTTTCGGGGTGGTCGCTGATGTCGCGGATGAAGTACTTGTCGATCTTCACGAAGTCGGGCTTCACCTCGGACCACAGCCGCAGGCTGGAGCGGCCGTCGCCAAAGTCGTCCAGCGCCAGCCGCGCGCCGCAGGCGTGTACGGCCTTGATGGCCTGGCGCAGCTGGGGCATGTCGGTCACGCGTTCGTGTTCGGTGATCTCCAGCACCAGCATGCGGGCGCTCAGGCCCAGGCTGCGTACGGTGTTGCCCAGCTCGGTAGCGCCGATCAGCTGGACGCCATGCACCAGCGCATCGGCGCTGATGTTCACAAACAGCCGGCCCGGTGCGTCGTGGCGCCCCCATTGCTCCATGGCGGTGTAGACGCACAGCAGCTCGAAGTCCTGCAGAATGCCCTCGTGCCGGGCCAGCTCCAGCAGTTTGTCGGGGGTGTGCAAGGGGGTGTTCTGGGGCCCCCGGATCAGCGCTTCGTGCGCGTACACCTGGCCCTCGCGCAGGTCGGCCAGGGGCTGGAACACGCAGTACAGCCCGCCCTCGCGCATCAGCCGCGCCAGGGGGCCGGTGCCCTGGCGGGCGGCGGGTGACAGCAGTGCCATCATCGCCTCCAGTCGGCTCCATGGGGTGTTGTGCATGGCTGTTGTGGGTCCCTGAGCAAGGGTGCCGACGATACCGGCGGCGTGTGACAAGCTGGTTACAGCCGAGTGACCGACCCCGCCGCTGCACAATGCGCGGCATGCACCCAGAAACCCAGCCAGCCAGCCCCTCCCTGCCGGACTACCGTACCCACCCCCGCGCCTTTTTGAAGGCGTTGTTTGATGCCGCCGTGCACAGCGCGCAGCCTCTGCAGGGCATGCGCCGGTGGCTGCCCCAGCCGCCCAGCCGCGAGAGCGGGGGCCGCACCCTGGTGCTGGGCGCGGGCAAGGCGGGCGGCGCCATGGCGCAGGCGCTGGAGGCCCTGTGGCCGCAGGACGCGCCCCTGTCGGGCCTGGTGGTCACGCGCTACGGGCATGTGCCGCCCCGGCCTGCGGGCGTGCCCCAGCGCATCGAGGTGGTGGAGGCCGCGCACCCTGTGCCCGATGCGGCCGGGCTGGCGGCAGCGCAGCGCATTCTGGATCTGACCCAGGGGCTGACGGAGCACGACCTGGTGCTGTGCCTGATCTCGGGCGGGGGCTCGTCCCTGCTGACCTTGCCCTGCGACGGGGTGACGCTGGAAGACAAGCAGCGCATCAACCGCGCCCTGCTCGACAGCGGCGCGCACATTGGCGAGATGAACTGCGTGCGCAAGCACCTCTCGCGCATCAAGGGCGGGCGCCTGGCGGCGGCCTGTGCGCCGGCGCGCGTGGTCACGCTCACCATCAGCGATGTGCCGGGCGACGACCCGTCGGTGATCGCCAGTGGCCCCACCGTGCCGGATGCGACCACCTGCGCCGATGCGCTGGCTATTCTGGCGCGCTATGGCATAGAGGTGCCCCCGGCCATTCGCACCGCGCTGGAGGCCGGCAGCCTGGAGACGCCCAAACCCGGCGACGCGCGTTTTGCCGGCCATACCGTGCACATGATTGCCACTCCCCAGCAGGCGCTGGAGGCCGCCGCTGCGCTGGCCCGTTCGGCGGGGCTGCCTGCGCATGTGCTGTCAGACGAGATGGAGGGCGAGTCGCGCGAGGTGGGCAAGGTGCATGCAGCACTGGCCCGTGCGGTGGCGCGGCGCGGCCAGCCGTTTGCGGCGCCGTGTGTGATCCTGTCGGGGGGCGAGACCACCGTCACCGTGCGCACGCGTGCACCCGGTGTGCCCCGGGGTCGGGGCGGGCGCGCGGGCGAGTTTTGCCTGGGCCTGGCGCAGGCGCTGCAGGGCGAGCCTGCGGTGTGGGCGCTGGCAGCCGACACCGACGGCATCGACGGCAGCGAAGACAACGCGGGGGCCTTTGTGTGTCCCGACACGCTGGCGCGTGCAGGCGCAGCGGGCCTGCGCATCGACGACCGCCTGGCACGCAATGACGCCTGGGGTTTCTTTGCGGGGCTGGACGACCTGCTGGTCACCGGCCCCACGCACACCAACGTGAACGATTTCCGGGTGCTACTGATTTTGTAGCTGCTCAGGCATATTGCACTAGCGCCTGGAGCTGCTGGGGCTTGAAAATGGCCCAGGCGCTGCGTGCAGCCGTCAGAACCGGTGGCGGATGCCCACGCCGAAGCTGTTGCCCTTGGTCTGGTTGGTGATGCGGTCGTTCATGGCCATCACGTACACGTCGGTGCGCTTGGACAGGAAGTAGTCATACCCCACGGTGAAGGTTTTGCGCGAGATGTCGGTGGCCGTCATCTTGGTCTGCGCCCACGATGCCAGCACCTTGCCGGTGGCGCCTGCGGGCACCGACACGCCCAGCTGCGTGGTCTTGGCCTTGTTGGTGGTGTTGTCGGCCTTGGCCTGGCCGTAGCTGGCAAAGGCCTTCACGATGGCAAAGTCATACGCGCCGCCCAGCATCCAGTCGGTCTTGGTGGTGCCCAGGTAGGTGCTGGGCACGGCGGGGTTGCTCATCTGGTCACGCTCGTAAAAGCCGGTGAGGGTGATGGGGCCGTTGAAGTACAGCGCGTTGATGCCCACGTTCTTCTTGCTGCTGTCGCCCGCGACCTCGCCAAACTGGTAGTGCAGGTTGGCGGTCAGGCCGCCCAGGTTGGGCGTGCTGTAGATGATTTCGTTGGACCAGCCGGTGTCGGACGGCGTGGTGGAACCCCAGCCCGTGCCGTTGAACAGGGGCACGTTCATGTGCAGGATCAGCGGCGCAAAGGTGAACGAGTCGCCCAGCGGGTTCGACAGGATCGACGGCAGGAAGTTGGGCGCCAGGCCGCGCCCCACGGTCACGGTGCCCCAGCTGTCGCTCAGGCCCACGTTGGCATCGCGCGAGAAGAAGGTGTCGTTGGCAAAGCGGCCCTGGATGCCGCTGTCCACCTTGATGAACGAGGTGAGCGCAAAGTTGGCCCGGAGCCCGCCGCCCAGGTCTTCGGTGCCCTTGACGCCGAACCACGACGTGGTCATGCCGCCGCTGTTGACCACCTTGCTGCTGCCGGCGTCGCCAGCGTTTTTCATGGAGCCGACGAATACATCGGTCAGCCCCATCAGCTGAACCGAGCTTTGGGCCTGGGCCCCGGTGGCACACAGCAGGGCGCCACCAAGCGATAGAGACAGTGCAATCAGGTTTTTCTTCATGGAGTGATTCCTGGGGAAAAAAAAGCGCCGGAGGGCCGGCGGGGCAAAGGAGACGCGACCCCTGTTGCACCGTGGTGCAGGGCGGGGCCCGCCGGTAGGGCTTCGCAAGTTCCATGCCCTGGTGCAACACCTGTTTACATCCCTGCCAGGCGCTCTCAGCGCGCAACCATGCACGTTGCTGGCGCAGTTTTCGTGTGTTTTGGCGCAAACCTGGGGCGCACGGGGCGGGCGACATGGTGCGGTTTTGATGTGGCTCAATGCCGCAGGCGCAGCCGCACGGCACAGTGGCTTCCATGCTGCCACCTAACCTTTTTTCTCTGCCCGCTGACACCGAGGTCATCGCTCCCGGCGAAGTGCTGCGCAGGCGCAATGAGGTGCTGACGACGGTGTCGCACCTCGAAAGCGGCCGTGTGCTGCGCGGTGTGCTAGACGACGGTTTCCTGCGCCACCAGCTCGGTGCTGTCGAGGGGCCGTTCTGGCTCGACGCCGCGTCGGCCTTGCTGGGCCTGCCTTTGCCGGTGGACATGGTGGCCGACACCCGCGTGCATGTGCGGCGCGTGCCCATCGAGGCGTTCCAGCGCAGTCTGGCCGCCATGCCGGCGGGCGCTCGCGGCCTGCTGCTGGACATGGCCCAGGGCTACCGGCAGCAGTCTGAACTGGCTGTGAGCCGCCTCGCGCAGGATGCCGAATCGCGCTGCGCACAGTGGCTGCTGAACCACGCCCAGCCGGACCACAGTGGCGCCATGCAGGTCACCCTGCACCAGCGTAAACGCCTGATCGCCGCCCAGCTGGGCATTGCGCCCGAAACCTTCTCGCGCGTGCTGCGCCACCTGCGCGAGCTGGGCCTGATCCACGGCACCGGCAATGTGCTGGCACTGCCCCAGCCCCGGGCCTTGCAGTCGATGGCGGGCTGCTGACCCCGCATTCTTGAGGCTCAGCAGCGGCCAACCGGCTGCTTGCTCCTGAGCGCTGTCACGGGCTGGTGCTCCGTTGCATTTGCTGACAAATCGACACCTCTGAGGCGATCGGCCCGGAGGCGGCTCTTCTGCGCGGCGATGTGCGCGTGCACCGCGCTGCACGGCCCTTGCCGCACCCCTTTTTCATACCCTCCGCACCCCGGCGGGCTCAGGGTTTTTCCTTGGCTTTACCCAAGGGTTCCACCCAAGCCCCGGGGCACAGGCCCTGCGTATATTTGTTGGGACATGTCTGCTGCGACCCGTCCCCATGCCGAACTTTGAGCGTGCCCATCAGCCCGAAGGGGGGAAGCGTCCATGACGCCGCCGCCCGGCCCCCAGGCTGCCCCGGACCCTGCGCCGGGCTGGCTGGTGCCCGGCGCCCTGGTGCTGCGGCTGATGCTGGTGGCTGCGCTGGCGGTGGCGCTGTCGGGGGCGGTGGCTGCCTGGCTGGTCACACGGGCCTCCGGACAAGAGGCCATGCGCCGGGTGGTGAGCCAGCAGACCGACGAGGTCGAGGTGGTGGCCCGGTTGCTGGCCAGCAAGATTGAACAAAGCCAGAAGGTGCTGCGCACGGTGGCTGCTGGCATCACGCCGGCCGTGCTGGAGTCGCCCTCGTCGCTGGAATGGCTGCTGCAGCAGGGCCTGCCTGCGGTGCAGTTTTTCGACACCATGCAGGTCGCGCGCGACAACGGCGAACTGCGCCTCAATTTACGCGCCGGCCAGATCGAAAAGGCGGCGGACCTGGACCCTGCCGAGCGCGACGCCTTGCGCCGCACCCTGGTCGACGGCAAACCTCTGGTGTCCGAGCTGATCGCCGGGCGCCGGGGCGAGGCGCGCGTCATGTTCACCATGCCGCTGCACCGTGACGACGGCACCGTGATGGGGGTGGTGGCGGGTGCTTTGCGGCTGCAATCCCAAAGCCTGTTGCCACCATCGATGACGCTGCCCGCGCGCGACGACTCGCAGCTCATCGTCTTCACCCGCGACGGCACCATCCTGTCGCACTCCGACCCCGCCCGCGTGCTGGGCCAGGTACGTGACGAGGCGGGCCTGGCCCCCGTGTACACCCGCTGGCAAAGCCAGGCCCAGCCCGTGGTCGGGCGGGGCATGACCCATGTGCAGGCCGACCACATCGTGAGCATGGCGGGCATGCCGCTGCCGCAGTGGATCGTGGCGCGCGTGAGCCAGTCGCAGGCGCTGCTGGCACCGCTGCGCGGCGCCCAGCGCGAAGCCTGGTGGCTGGCGGTGGCCAGCATGGTGCTGTGCATGTTGCTGGCCGTGGCGCTGATGGGCTGGATGGCCCAGCCACTGGCGCAGCTGACCTTCAAGGCGCGCCAGCTGCTCCGGACCAGCGCGCGCCAGCAGCCCGTAGAGGCGGTGGACTGGCCCCGCGCGGGCGGCGAGGTGGGTGAGCTGGTGCGCGTGTTCCAGGGCCTGGTGCAGCAGGGCAGCCTGCAGCAGTCGCGCAAGGACACGGTGGTCGGCCAGTTCCAGGCCGTGCTGGACAGCGCCCCCGTGGGCATCGTCATCACCCGCCACGGCATGCTGGAGGTGGCGAGCCACCAGGCCTGCGTGATGCTGGGCTACACCGCGCAGGAGCTGCAGGGCCGCCCCGCGCGCATCCTGTACGCGAGCGACGCCGACTATGCGCAGGTGGGCGACCGGGTGCGGGCCGAAGTGGCGGCGCATGGTGCGTTCGACGGCGACATCTGCTTTATGCGCAAGGACGGCAGTCCCGTGTGGGCCCGCGTGCAGGGCCGGGGCGTGCGCCCCGAGGAGGTGCACGGTGGCACCGTGTGGATTCTGGAAGACATCACCGCCGCGCGCGAGGCCCAGGTGCAGCAGTCCTGGGGCCGCGCGCACGACGCGCTGACGCAGCTGTACAACCGCGCCGCGTTTGACGAGCGCCTGGGCCAGCTGATGGCCGAGCGGTCGGCCCGCCAGCGCGCTGTGGTGCCCGCTGCCGACGAGGAGGGTGGCGAGACCCAGGGCGATGGTGTGGTGCTGTTCCTCGACCTGGACCATTTCACCGTGGTCAACGACATTGCGGGCCACGACGCGGGCGACGACGTGCTGCGCCATGTGGCCCGGCTGCTGGAGTCCCATGTGCGCCAGATCGGCTGGGCGGCGCGCCTGGGTGGCGACGAGTTCGCGGTGGTGTTGCCCGGCTGTGCGCTGGCACGCGGCCAGGCCGTGGCCGAGCAGTTGCGTGCGGCGGTGCATGCGTGGGAGCCGTCGTACCAGGGGCGCAGTTTTACGCTGGGGGTGAGTATTGGGCTGGTGGTGCTGGATGCCAGCTTGCAGGATGTGCCGTCGGTGCTGTATGCGGCGGACATGGCTTGTTATGACGCGAAGCGGGCGGGGCGCAACCGGGTGGAGACGCGGCATGCGAGGGATGCGTCGGTCACTTCTTCGGGGCGGATGGCTTTGGGGCCTGTTTGAGGGGTTTGGGCTGGATGCGCTAGTGGGATATGCGGTGATTGCTATTGATTTTGTAGTGTTGGTTTTTGTGTGCTGATTGAACCGCATGCCTTGGTTGAGGGCGGAGGCCGGGAGTCGCCCCGGCGGGCGAGGTACTTTTCTTTGCTTCGCCAAAGAAAAGTACCCAAAAGAAAGGCGACCCCCAGTCTGCGACCCCTTCGCGGAGCGAAGGGGCAAACCTGCGGCGTGTCGGTTGCGGGGTGCGCCGTGGAACTCGCTTTGCGCTGCGCGCGCCGCTCAGACATCCACGGCGAGTCAGTTGACGAGGCATGGGCGCTCCGACGCCCCTGCTCACCCCGCAACCGCCCCGCCGCAGGCGCAGCCAGCAGGGGGTGGACAGCCGAACATCCAAACAACCGAACAGCCGAACATCCATTCGGGCCATCGCTGCGCTCGGCCCAAGTTGCGCAGCGCGTGGCGCTTGCGCCCGCGAGTTGGGGCCGAGCGCAGCGCAGCGAAGCAAAGGCCCGTGTGGATGTTCTGTCCCCTTTGCCCCTCTGTATGCGCCGAGGAGCGCAGGGTTTGGCGGATCAGGGCTCGCGATTGTCTGAGCGAAGTGAAACGGAGCGAGTTCGAGCGAGACCCCGCCAAACCCGAGCACCGCAGGTTGCCCCGACGCGCAGCGGCGGGGACGCAGACAGTGGGGTCGCCCTTTCTTTGGTTCCTTTCTTTCGGCGACGCGAAAGAAAGGGACTCGCCTGCCGGGCGACTCCCGGCCTCCGCCCTCAACCAAGGCATGCGGCCCAATCAGCCATCCCACCAAACACTGCAAAATCAATAGCTACCAGCGCATATCCCTTCAGCGCCAGCAGCCCAAAACATCACTCTCCCACCCGCCCCAACGCCCTGAGCACATTCTCCGCAGTCGCCGGCGCTGTCAGCACCACTGGCGCCGCCGCATCCACCCCGCTACGCCCCGCCGCCACCGCATTGCGCAGCGCCTCATACACACTGATCGCCAGCATGAACGGCGGCTCACCCACCGCCTTGCTGCCACCCACGTTGTCCTCCCGATTCGCCTCGGGCCACAGGTGGACGTTGAAGTGCGCCGGGATGTCGCCGGTGGCCGGGATCTTGTACGTGCTCGGCGCGTGGGTGGCCAGATAACCCTTGTCGTTCCACACCAACTGCTCGGTCGTCAGCCAGCCCATGCCCTGCACGAAGCCGCCCTCGATCTGGCCCACGTCGATGGCCGGGTTGATGCTGTGGCCCACGTCGTGCAGGATGTCCACCTTCAGCACGCGGCTCTCGCCGGTGAGGGTGTCGATGGCCACCTCGGTGCAGGCGGCGCCGTAGGCAAAGTAATAGAACGGCCGGCCCGTGAGGGTCGTCTTGTCGTAGTGGATCTTGGGCGTGCGGTAAAAGCCGTCGCTCCACAGCTGGATGCGGTTGGCGTACGCGGCCTGCACCACCTCTTCAAAACTGCGCACCGTCTTGGGCGATATCACCTGGCCGCCCGCAAACCGGATCGCGCCTGCGCCGCAGCCGTCCAGGCCGCAAACGAACGAGGCCAGGTTGTCGCGCACGTTGCGCGCAGCGTACTGGGCGGCGCGGCCGTTCAGGTCGGTGCCGCTGCTGGCGGCGGTGGCGCTGGCGTTGGGCACCTTGCTGGTGTCGCTGGCGGTCACCAGCACGCGGTGCAGCGGCACGCCCAGCTCGTCGGCCACGATCTGCGCCACCTTGGTGTGCAGGCCCTGGCCCATTTCGGTGCCGCCGTGGTTCACCTGCACGCTGCCGTCGGTGTACACATGCACCAGCGCGCCCGCCTGGTTGAACAGCGTGGCGGTGAAGCTGATGCCGAACTTGACGGGCGTGATGGCCAGGCCGCGCTTGATGACCGCATTGCGCGCGTTCCAGTCCGCAATCTCGGCCTGGCGCTGGCGGTAGTGCGAGGTCTGCTCCAGCGTGGGCAGCAGTTCGTGCAGGATGTTGTCTTCCACCGCCATCTGGTAGTGCGTCACGTGGCGGCCACTGCTCGCGTCCTTGCCATAGAGGTTGGCCAGGCGCACGTCCTGCGCATCGCGGCCCAGCGCGCGGGCGATGTCGCCCAGGATCGCCTCGATCACGATCACGCCCTGCGGGCCGCCAAAGCCGCGGAAGGCGGTGTGGCTCTGGGTGTTGGTCTTGCAGCGGTACGACGCGATCTCGACATCGCTCAGGTAATACGCGTTGTCGGCGTGGAACACCGCGCGGTCGGCCACGGGGCCCGACAGGTCGGCGCTGAAGCCGCAGTTGGCGGCCATCTGCAGCTTCAGGCCCGTGATGCGGCCGGTGCCGTCAAAGCCCACGTCGTACTCGTACGCAAACGGGTGGCGCTTGCCGGTGACCATGAAGTCCTCGTCCCGGTCCAGCCGCAGCTTGATGGGGCGGCCCAGCTTGTTGGCGGCCACGGCGGCCCACACGGCCAGGTGCCCGGCCTGCGTCTCCTTGCCGCCAAAGCCGCCGCCCATGCGGCGGCATTCCACCTTGACCGCGTGGTTGTCGATGCCCAGCGCGTGCGCCACCCAGTGCTGCACCTCACCGGGGTGCTGCGTGCTGGAGTAGATCCACCACTGCTTTTGCTCCAGTGGCATGGCGTAGGCGATCTGGCCCTCCAGGTAGAAATGTTCCTGGCCGCCGACTTCAAACGCTCCCTGCATGCGGTGCGCCGATTGCGCGAGGCCCGTGGTCGCATCGCCCCGGCGCACAAACACCGGCGGCAGCACATAGCTTTGTGCCTTCAGTGCGTCCTGAACCGTCAGCACGGCGGGCAGGGGGGTGATGTCGAGCTTCACGGCCCGCACCGCGCGGCGCGCCTGCATGACCGAGTCGGCCACCACCAGGCCGATCACCTGGCCGACAAACTGCACGCTGTCCAGTGCGAATACGGGCTCGTCGTGTCCGAACGCGGCGAGGATCTTGTCGCCCGGCACGTCGGCTGCCAGCACCACACCACGCACGCCGGGCAGGGCCAGTGCGGCGGTGGCATCCACACTGTTCAGGGTGCCGTGGGCCACGGTCGAGAGGATGGGCGCGGCATACAGCGTGCCCTTCACCTCCGGCAGGTCGTCGATGTAGTGCGCGGCGCCCGCCACCTGGGCGCGGGCGCTTTCGTGGATGTGCGACTGGCCCATGGCGGCGCGGGCGGGTGCGGGCAGGGCGGTTTCGGCGATGGTGTGGGGGGCGTTCATACGGCGGCCTCCAGTGTCAAAGTGTCCAGGCTGACCGAGGGCTGGCCCTGGGTCTCCAGCCAGTAGCGCTGCAGCAGGCTGCCCAGCACCTGGCGGCGGTAGGCGCCACTGGCGCGCATGTCGGAGATGGGGCTGAACTCGGCCTGCAGCACCGCAGCGGCGCGCTGCGCGGTGGCCTCGGTCCAGGGCTGGCCGGTCAGTGCTGCCTCGGTCTGCCGCGCGCGGGCCGGTGTGGCGGCCACGCCGCCTGCGCCAATGCTGGCGCGTTGCACCGTGCCGTCCGCGATGTCGAGGTTGAGCACCAGGCACACGGCAGAAATATCGTCGTCAAAGCGTTTCGAAATCTTGTAGGCGCGCAGCTGTTCTTGCGCCGAGGGGCGGGGCACCACAATGCGCACCAGCAGCTCGTCTGCGGCCATCACGTTCTGCCGGTAGCCGGTGTACAGGTCTTCCAGCGGCAGCTGGCGCTCGCCCCGGGCCTGGCTGGCCAGCACCACCTGGGCGCGCAGGGCGATCAAGAGGGGCATGGAGTCGCCAATGGGCGAGCCGTTGGCCACGTTGCCGCCCAGCGTGCCCGAGTTGCGCACCGGCAGCCCCGCAAACCGCGTGGCAAATCGGTGCAGCTGCGGCCACTGTGCAGTGAGGGCCGCAAACGCGTCGGTTAGCGTGACGGCGGCACCGATGTGGATGGCGTCAGGGTGTTGCACCACCTGCCGCAGCTCGGCCGCGCGGGTCACGTCCAGCACCTGGGTGTACTGCTTGTGCTGCTTGGTCACCCACAGCCCCACATCGGTACAGCCCGCCACCACCTGGGCGCCCGGGTGGGCGGCGCGGGCTGCGAGCAGCTCCGGGAGTGTGGAGGGTGCGATATAGGCCGAATCGGCCGCATGCGCTAGTGCACCATGCCGAAGCAGCTTCAGTTTTTGTAGCACTTCGGCCTCGTTGACCGCCATGCCGGGCAGCGATGCCATCTGCTGGGCGGCATCAAGGATGGGGCGGTAGCCGGTGCAGCGGCACAGGTTGCCCGAGAGTTCTTCCTGCGCCAGCTCGCGGGTGATGGGCTGGCCGTGGCAGACATGGTTCTGGTACATGCCGAAGAGGCTCATCACGAAGCCGGGAGTACAGAACCCGCATTGAGAGCCGTGGCACTGGACCATCGCCTCCTGTGCGGGATGGAGCGTGATGGTTTGCTGTGCAGCGGGCGCTGTGTCGCCCACGGGCTGGATCAGCGGATCTTCCGCCAGGTCTTCCACCGTCCACAGTGCCATGCCATCCACCGAATGGGCCAGGCGGACGCAGCTGTTCACGGCGCTGTAGTGCAGCTGGCCATCGCGTTCTTCGCCGAGCACCACGGTGCAGGCGCCGCAGTCGCCTTCGCCACAGCCTTCCTTGGTGCCGGTGCAGCCCAGGTCTTCGCGCAGCACCTCCAGCAGGGTGCGGTCGGGTGGTACATTGCCCAGCGCCACGGGCTGGCCTCGGCGCAGGAATTGCAAGGGTCTTGTTGTCATGACAAACGCCACTTCGATCTTGGATGGAAAGGTTCAGCAGAGGGTAGAACGCAGTACCGTTACCGGCATATGCGCAAGCTTATGGCACCCATGCCCACACCGCTATGAGAGACCACGCCCTTTTCGACAAGATAGACCTCCATCTCATAAGGGTCTTGCACACCGTGCTCACAGAACGCAGCGTATCGAGGGCCGCCGTCCGCCTGGGCATGCACCAGCCGGCGGTGTCGGCTGCGCTCAAGCGGCTGCGCGACCTTTCGGGCGACCCGCTGCTGGTGCGCTCCGGCGCCAGCATGATGCCCACCGATGCCGCGCTGCGCATGGTGGAGCCCGCCGGGGCCATCCTGCGTGCGGCGGAGGCCCTGTTTTCGGATGCGCGTGGGTTTGACCCGCGCACGGCCACCCGCACCTTCCGCGTGGCGGCCAGCGACTACCTCGACCCGCTGTTCCTGCCACAGCTCGTGGCCCGCATCAAGGTCGAGGCGCCTTTGTGTCCCATCGAGATCCTGCCCCTGTCGGCCGACGCGCACTACCACGCGCACCTGGCCCAGGGCGATGTGGACGTGGTGATCGGCAACTGGCCCCAGCCGCCCGACGACCTGCACATGGGCCGCCTGTTTGGTGACGAGGTGGTGTGCCTGGTCGGCAAGGACCACCCTGCCGTGCGGCGCGGCTGGGATGTGGAGAGCTGGCTGGCCGCCGAGCACATCGCGCCCACGCCCACCCACCCTGGCGCGCGGGGCGTGATCGACGCCCACCTGGACAGCCTGGGCATGCAGCGCCACATCACGGCGCGCTGCGCGCATTTCAGCCTCATCCCCAGCATCGTGGCATCGAGCTTGCTTGTGCTGACCACGGGCCGCCAGTATTGCGAGCGGTATGTGGACCAGCTGCCGCTGGCCATCCTGCCGTGCCCGGTGCCGTTTCCCCGGCTCATGTATTACCAGCTGTGGCATGCCCGCACGCACCACTCGGCCGCCGCGGCCTGGCTGCGAGATTGCGTGAAAACCGTGGCTGCTTCGCTACGAAAAGAATAGCTGCTTGGGCATGCTGAACAAGCGCCATGAGGTATTTTCATTCTTATAACAAGTTGTAAAACTGAGAGACAATCCCCGCATGAGTTCTCCCCCCAATCCTTCAGCGCCTGGTGCGGCGCCGCCACGGCTGCAGCTGGTGGGCATCACCAAGCGCTACCCGGCCGTGGTGGCCAACAGCGGCGTGTCGCTCACGGTGCTGCCGGGTGAAATCCACGCCGTGCTGGGCGAAAACGGCGCGGGCAAGTCCACGCTGATGAAAATCATCTACGGCTCGGTCAAGCCCGACGAAGGCAGCGTGTTCTTCAACGGCCAGGCCGTGCAGGTGCGCAACCCGCAAGAAGCGCGGGCCCTGGGCATTGCCATGGTGTTCCAGCATTTCAGCCTGTTCGACACCCTCACGGTGGCCGAGAACGTGTGGCTGGGCCTGGACAAGAGCCTGACGCTGGCCGAAGTGACCAGCCGCATCACCGCGAAGGCCGCCGAATACGGCCTCGACATCGACCCCCTGCGCCCCGTGCACACGCTGAGCGTGGGCGAGATGCAGCGCGTGGAAATCATCCGCGCCCTGCTCACCAACCCCAAGGTGCTGATCCTGGACGAGCCCACCTCGGTGCTCACGCCCCAGGCGGTCGAAAAGCTCTTTGTGGTGCTGCGCAAGCTCGCCAGCGAGGGCTGCAGCATTCTTTACATCAGCCACAAGCTGCATGAGATCCGTGCGCTGTGCACCGCCTGCACCGTGCTGCGGGGTGGCAAGGTCACGGGCGTGTGCAACCCGGCCGAGGAATCCAATGCGTCCCTGTCGCGCCTGATGATCGGCGCCGAGCCGCCTGCGCTGGAGCACCGCGCGGTGCAGACCGGTGCCACGGTGCTGCGGGTGCAGGGCCTGTCGTTGCCGCGTGCCGATCAGTTTGGTGTGGACCTGATTGACCTGCAGTTTGAAGTGAAGGCGGGCGAGGTGGTGGGTATTGCCGGCGTGTCAGGCAATGGGCAAAAAGAGCTGCTCTACGCGCTGTCAGGCGAAGACCAGCGCGCCGAGCCGGCCAGCATCCAGGTGACGGGCCAGAACGCGGGCCGCATGGGCCCGGGCCAGCGCCGTGCTTTGGGCCTGCACTTTGTGCCCGAAGAGCGCCTGGGCCGGGGTGCTGTGCCCACCATGGGCCTGGCGCACAACCTGCTGCTCACCCGCACCAATTCGGTCAGCGGCAGTGGCTGGATCCAGGTGGGGGCGCTGCAAAAACATGCAGCGGACATCATTGCCCGCTTCAATGTGAAGGCGGGCGGCCCCAATGCAGCGGCCAAGTCGCTGTCGGGCGGCAACCTGCAAAAGTTCATCGTGGGGCGCGAAATTGACGCCAACCCGAAGCTGCTCATCGTCTCGCAGCCCACCTGGGGCGTGGACGTGGGTGCAGCGGCGCAGATTCGCGGCTCCATCCTGGCGCTGCGCGATGCGGGCTGCGCGGTGCTGGTGGTGAGTGAGGAGCTGGACGAATTGTTTGAAATCTGCGACCGGCTGCATGTGGTGGCCAAGGGGCATCTGTCGCCCTCGGTGCCCCGCGCCGAGGCCACGGTGGAACGCATTGGCGAATGGATGAGCGGGCTGTGGCATGCCGATGTGCAAGCGCACCTCGCGCAACAGGCCAAGGCAGGGGAGGTGCAGCATGCTTAAGCTGGAACCACGCCCCCAGGCGTCCAAGCTCTGGACCTATGGCTCGCCCCTGCTGGCGCTGGCCTTCACCGTGCTGATCGGTGTGGCCCTGTTCATTGCGCTGGGCAAAGACCCGGTGCGTGGGCTGCAGGTGTTCTTCTGGGAGCCCATCAAGACCCAGTACGCCATTGGCGAACTCATGGTTAAGGCCACGCCGTTGTTGTTGATTGCGCTGGGGCTGGCTGTGTGCTTTCGCTCGAACGTGTGGAACATCGGCGCGGAGGGCCAGTTTGTGATCGGCGCCGTGGTGGCGGGCGGTGTGGCGCTGATGGCCGACAAGACCACGGGCCCCTGGATCGTGCCCGCCATCCTGCTCGCCGGGGTGCTGGGCGGCATGGCATGGGCGGGGCTCACAGCGCTGCTGCGCGACAAGTTCAACGCCAACGAAATTCTGGTGAGCCTGATGCTCGTCTATGTGGCCACGCTGGTGCTGGGTTACCTGGTCTATGGCCCGTGGAAGGACCCGATGGGCTACAACTTTCCGCAGACCAAGACGTTCGAGAAGGTCACGCAGATCCCGCGCCTGATGCAGGGCTCGCGCGTGTCCATCGGCCTGCTGCTGGCGCTGGCTGGTGCCGGGGCGCTGTGGGTGTTTTTGTTCCGCACCCGGGCGGGCTTTGCCCAGCAGGTGGGCGGGCTGGCACCGGCAGCGGCGCGTTATGCGGGCTTTTCGTCGCGCCGCGCGCTGTGGACGGCATTGCTGATTTCGGGTGGTGCCGCCGGTTTGGCGGGGGCGCTGGAGGTGGCTGGGCCCATCGGCCAGCTCACGCCCTATGTGCCAGCGGGCTATGGTTTTGCGGCCATCATCGTGGCCTTTGTGGGGCGGCTGCACCCTGTGGGCATGATTCTCTCGGCCATCCTCATGAGCATGTTCTATATCGGTGGCGAGTTGGCGCAGTCGCGCCTGGGCCTGCCCAAGTCGCTCACCGGCGTGTTCCAGGGCCTGCTGCTGTTCACGCTGCTGGCCTGCGACACATTGATTGCCTACCGCATCCGCTGGGTGGGCACCAGAAAGGTGGTGGCCTGATGGAATCCTACGCACTCCTTATCGGCGCCACACTCAGTGCGGGCACCGTGCTGGCCATTGCGGCCCTGGGACTGCTCATCAACGAGAAGGCGGGCATCGTCAACCTGGGGGCCGAGGGCATGATGCTCTGCGCCGCCATTGCCGGGTTTGCCACGGTGGTCCACACCGGCAACACCTGGCTGGGCTTTGCTGCTGGCATGGCGGCCGGTGCCGTGTTGGCCGCCATCTTTGGTGTGCTGGTGATCTGGCTCAACACCAACCAGTACGCCACGGGGTTGGCGCTCAGCCTCTTCGGCGTGGGCTTCTCTGCCTTTGCGGGCATCAGCTATGTGCAGGCCAAGCTGCCCGAGTTGCCCAAGTACGCGATTCCGGTGTTGGTCGATGTGCCTCTGCTGGGTCCCGCGCTGTTCCGCCAGCACCCGCTGGTGTACCTCACCATGCTGCTGGTGGCGGGGTTGATCTGGTTCCTGTACCGCTCGCGCGCCGGGCTGGTGCTGCGGTCGGTGGGCGAATCGCCTGAGTCAGCCCATGCATTGGGCTACCCGGTGCGGCGCATCCGGCTGGCGGCCGTGGTGGTGGGCGGTGCCCTGTGCGGGCTGGCCGGGGCCTACATCTCCACCGTCTACACCCCGCTGTGGGTCGAGGGCATGGTGGCTGGGCGCGGCTGGATCGCGCTGGCACTCACCACCTTTGCCACCTGGCGCCCGGCACGGGTGTTGCTTGGTGCTTATCTGTTTGGTGGCGTGACCATGCTGCAGTTCCATTTGCAGGCCACGGGCGTGCAGGTGGCCAGCCAGTTGCTGAGCATGCTGCCGTATTTGGCCACCATCGTGGTGCTGGCGCTGATCTCGCGCAATCCGACCTGGATTCGCATCAACATGCCGGCATCGCTGGGCAAACCGTTTTATCCGGGCTCGTGATAGGGATTGCGCACGCGAAAATCTGGTTACCCTGCGGTAGATCGCACCATAATTGATAGTTTCGTCCCCCAACCTTTGCAAGTCTTACTTCTTCGATAAGGAAACCGACATGACTGATCTGCAGAAACGCTCCATGCTCAAGGTGGCAGCGCTCTCCGCTGTGGCCGCTGCCGCCCTCGTGGGTTGTGGCAAGAAGGAAGAACCGGCACCGGCCCCCGCGCCTGCACCGGCCCCTGCTGCAGAAGCACCGGCCCCCAAGCCCGAGCCACTGAAGATCGCTTTTGCCTATGTCGGCCCTGTGGGCGACGGCGGCTGGTCGTTTGCACACGACAACGGTCGCAAGGCCATCGAGAAGGAATTTGGCGACAAGGTCGTGACGAGCTTTGTGGAAAGCGTGCCCGAGTCCGCTGACGCCGAGCGCGTACTGCGCGACCTGGCCGGCCAGGGCAACAAGCTGATCTTCGGCACCACCTTCGGCTACATGGAGTCCATGCTCAAGGTGGCGGAAGACAACAAGGGCGTGAAGTTCGAGCACGCCACCGGCTACAAGACGGCCGAGAACCTGCGCACCTACGACAGCCGCACCTACGAAGGCGCGTACATGGCTGGCATCATCGCTGGCGCCATGACCAAGTCCAACACGCTGGGCGTGGTGGGCTCGGTGCCGATTCCTGAAGTGATCCGCAACATCAACAGCTTCACGCTGGGTGCGCAGTCGGTCAACCCCAAGATCAAGACCAAGGTGGTGTGGGTGAACGAATGGTTCAGCCCACCCAAGGAAACCGAAGCGGCAACCAGCCTGATCAACGGCGGCGCTGACATCCTGTTCCAGAACACTGACTCTCCCGCCGTACTCAAGACTGCTCAAGAGAAGGGCAAGCGCGCCTTCGGCTGGGACAGCGACATGACTGCCTATGGTCCCAAGGCCCACCTGGCATCGGCTGTCATCAACTGGGGCCCGTACTACGTCAAGGCTACCAAGGACGTGCTGGACGGCACCTGGGCTTCGGGCCAAAGCTGGTGGGGCGTGAAGGAAGGCGCGATCGACATCGTCTCCATCGCTGAAGACGTGCCTGCCGAAACCAAGGCCAAGGTGGAAGAAGTGAAGAAGGGCCTGGCCGACGGCAGCTTCAGCATCTGGAAGGGCCCCATCATGGGTCAGGACGGCAAGCCCGTGCTGGAAAAGGACGCTGTGGCCGACGACAAGTTCCTGGGCGGCATCAACTTCTACGTCAAGGGCGTGGAAGGCAAGATCCCCGGCGGCGACAAGAAGTAATTCGCACCGCGTTCATCAGCAGCTCTTGCGGGCTGCTGTGACAAAGGGCCGCCCTGGGGTGGCCCTTTTGTTTTGCAGGCGGTTTTTGCAGCCTGTAGCTTTTCTCAGGAGCAAGGACGATGGTCGAATCAACGTTGTGGCACCCGGTAGCCCTGTCAGAGGCCGTGGCTGCGCAGGCACCGCTGGCCGTGCAATTGCTGGAACAACCCGTGGTGTTGTGGCGCGACAGCGGAGGCGCTGTGCACGCGCTGGCCGACCAGTGCCCGCACCGGGGCGCCCGCCTGTCGCTGGGCCGCGTCACGCCCCAGGGCCAGTTGGAGTGCCCCTACCATGGCTGGCAGTTTGCGGCCGGCGGGCAGTGCACGCATGTGCCCGCACTGCCCAGCTTTGTGCCTCCGGCCACCCACTGCGCTAGGCACTTTGAGACGCAGGAGGCTTATGGCATGGTCTGGGTTCGCATCGCACCGGGTGAGCAGGGGCTGCCAGTGTTTGCGGCGGAAGGGGACGCCCGCCTGCGCAAGCTCAACTGCGGTCCTTACGATGTGGCGGCCAGCGCGCCGCGCATCATCGAAAATTTTCTGGACATGTCGCATTTCGGCTTTGTGCACGAAGGCTGGCTGGGCAGCCGCGAAGCGACGGCCATCGACGACTACCGCGTGGAGCCCACGCCCACAGGCCTGCTGGCCACGGGCTGCAAGGCCTGGCAACCGCAGTCCAACCTGCATTCCACGGCAGCCGCCCAGGTCGAATACACCTACGAAGTCACGGCGCCCTATGCAGCCGTGCTGACCAAGGTGCCCGAGGCGGGCACCACCGCGGTGGAGGGCTGGCGCGAGTCCATAGCCCTGTTCATCTGCCCGGTCACGCCCGTGCGCAGCCGGGTGTGGTTCCGGCTGGCGGTGGCGGATTTTGATTCGCCGGACGAGAAGCTGCAGGCCTTCCAGCACACCATCTTCACGCAGGACCAGCCCGTGCTGGAGTCGCAGATGCCACAGTGCCTGCCACTCGACCTGCGCGCGGAGTTGCATACCGCTGCCGACAAGGCATCATCTGCTTACCGCCGCTTTCTGCGCCAGAGTGGCATCACCTTTGGAGTCCGCTGATGTTCAAGATCCCCCCCATCTCCGCCGAGCGCCTGCCCAGCCTGCTGCGTGCCATGCCCAAGGCCGAGCTGCACATCCACATCGAGGGCTCGCTGGAGCCTGAGCTGATCTTTGCGCTGGCGCAGCGCAACGGGCTGACACTGCCCTATGCCAGCGTGGACGCCTTGCGCAGCGCCTATGCGTTCACCAACCTGCAGAGCTTTCTGGACATCTACTACGCGGGCGCCAGCGTGCTGCTGCATGAGCAGGACTTCTACGACATGGCGCGCGCCTACCTGGGCCGCGCGGCGCGCGACAACGTGCTGCACGCCGAACTCTTCTTCGACCCGCAGACCCATACCGCACGCGGCGTGCCCATGGAGACCGTTATCAACGGCCTGCACCGTGCCTGCCAGGATGCCCGCACCGAACTGGGCATCAGCGCCACGCTGATCCTGTGCTTCCTGCGCCACCTGAGCGAGGAGTCTGCGTTCGAAACGCTGGAGCAGGCCATGCCGCTGCTCGACAAGATCGTGGGTGTAGGGCTCGATTCCAGCGAACTGGGCCATCCGCCCGAGAAGTTTGCCCGTGTGTTCGCCCGCTGCCGCGAACTGGGCCTGCACCTGGTGGCCCATGCGGGGGAAGAGGGCCCTCCCGCCTACATCTGGAGCGCGCTCGATGTGCTCAAGGTCGAGCGTATCGACCACGGCGTGCAGGCCGTGCACGACGCGGCGCTGATGCAGCGCCTGGCGCAAGACCGCATTGCGCTCACGGTGTGCCCGCTGTCCAACCAGAAGCTGTGTGTGTTCCCCAATCTGGCCGACCACAACCTCGGCAAGCTGCTCGACGCCGGGCTGGCCGCCACTGTCAACTCCGACGACCCGGCCTACTTTGGCGGCTACATCAACGAGAACTTCACCCAGGTGTTTGCGGCCACGGGCCTCACGGCCAAACATGCCTACCAGTTGGCGTTCAACAGCTTTGAAGCCAGCTTTGCAGGCAATGCCGACAAGCGGGTGTGGGAGCACAAGCTCAAGGAGGCGTTTGAGCGGTGTGTGGAGCACGATTACTGAGGTGGGCGTAGCCCGCACGGAGGGCCTGTCGCCTGTGCGGCAGGGGGCTGATTTGGGTAAACCCTTAAAATAGTAAGCATTCGTTCGAATTGCGTCCGGCCAAGGCCCACGGGGTGATCCACCACCATGGCCCTTACCCTGCGCCCCTTGAGACCTTGAACAGTTTCTTTGCGGAGTGCACGGGTGCCGTGTTGCCCCCCTTTTTTGGAGCCTTCCATGTTTCTCAGTCAAATTTCCATTGGCAAGCGCCTCACGCTGGTGCTCGGCCTGATCCTGGCGTTGTTTTTTGCCAGCAGCGTGGTGGCTGTGGTCAAGCTCAGCCAGCTGGGCCGAGAGATCGACGCCATGGTCAACGACAACATCAAGACCGAACGTGCTGGCTCGGACTGGCTGCGCCACACCACGTCCGGCGTGCAGCGCGCTGCAGCCATCGCCAAGAGCAGTGACGCCAGCCTGATCCCCTACTTTGCGCCTGCCACGGCGGCGTCGATCCGCGAAACCAATGAGCTGCAGAAGTTCATCGAGTCCAAGATGGACACGCCGGAGAAGAAGCAGCTTTTTGCCAAGGTGGGTGACCTGCGCAAGGACTATTTGGCGGCCCGCGAGGAGGTGAGCAAGTTCAAGCAGGCGGGCGATGCCGAGAACGCCAACAAGGTGTTCACCGAGCGTTTTGAGCCCACCTCCCGCAGTTATCTGGCAGGCGTGCAGCAGATGGTGGACGGCCAGCGCGCCGAGCTGGATGCCGCCGGCAAGCGCAGCGAAGAGCTGCGCGCGCAGACCACACTGCTGCTGCAAATCTGCACCGGCGTGTCGCTGCTGCTGGGCGCCTTGTTGGCCTGGCTGCTGACCACCAGCATCACGCGCCCGCTGCGCCAGGCTGAGGCCATTGCCGAGACCATCGCCAACATGGACCTGACGGGGGCTCCCCAGGCGAGCTACGCCAACGATGAAACCGGCCACCTGCTGCGCGCGCTGGATGCCATGCGCAGTGCGCTGCACCGTTCGCTGCAGCAAGTGCGGGGTGTGGTGGACAGCATCTCCACCGCCAGCACCCAGATCGCGATCGGCAACCAGGACCTGAGCGCACGCACCGAGCAGACGGCCAGCAGCCTGCAGGAGACTGCCAGCTCCATGGAAGAGCTGACCAGCACGGTGCGCCAGAGCGCGGATTCTGCCGTGCAGGCCAACCAGTTGGCCGTGTCGGCGGCGCAGGTGGCCCAGCGCGGGGGTGATGTGGTGGCCCAGGTGGTGACCACCATGGACGAGATCAACACCAGCAGCAAGAAGATCGCCGACATCATCGGCACCATCGACGGCATTGCGTTCCAGACCAACATCCTGGCGCTGAACGCGGCCGTGGAAGCCGCCCGTGCAGGTGAGCAGGGCCGTGGCTTTGCCGTGGTGGCCAGCGAAGTGCGCTCGCTGGCCCAGCGCTCGGCCCAGGCGGCCAAGGAAATCAAGACGCTGATCGGCGTGTCCGTGGAAAAGGTCGAGTCGGGTGCTGCGCTGGTGCAGAACGCCGGCACCACCATGGGCGAGATCGTAAGCTCCGTGCGCCGCGTGACCGACATCATTGGCGAGATCAGCGCAGCCGCTTCGGAGCAGAGCCAGGGCATTGGCCAGGTGAACGTGGCCGTGACCCAGCTGGACCAGATGACCCAGCAAAATGCAGCACTGGTGGAAGAGTCCACCGCCGCCGCCGAAAGCCTGAAAGACCAGGCTTCGCGCCTGGCCGAAGTGGTGGGTGCCTTCCGCCTGGGCGCAGGCCCACAGGCGCTGCGTCTGAATTGAAATGAATGGCGGGGCTCTGTGCGCTGCTGCAGCGCACGCCCACACTTGAATCCTGTTTTTTTTAACCCGGCAGTCTTTGCAACACCGCTCCATGTAGTTTTCGCACAGTCTGACCGTCCCGGTGGCACCGTCGTCCTGCGGTGCTTCCGTTCCATTCCATCAGGGCCATGTAGAGGAACACCATGTACAAAAACCTCGCTGCCACGCTCGTGGCCGCCTGTTTTTTCTCCCCCGCTTTTTCCCAGACCACGCCCGCCAAGGGCAGTGTGACGGAGCCGGTCAAAGCCGGTTTTGTCTATGTCTCACCGATCACCGAGGCAGGCTGGACGCGCCAGCACGACGAAGGCCGTAAGGCCGTCGAGGCCGCGCTGGGCAACCAGGTGAAGACCACCTTTGTCGAGAACGTGGCTGAAGGGGCCGACGCCGAGCGGGTGATCCGCGACCTGGCCGCCACCGGCCACCAGATCATTTTCACGCCCAGCTTTGGCTACATGGAGCCCACGCTCAAGGTGGCGCAGGACTATCCGCAAGTGAAGTTCGAGTCCATCACCGGATACAAGACCACGCCCAATGTGGCTGCCGCCAATGCGCGCTATTACGAGGGGCGCTATCTCGCGGGCATCGCCGCAGGCCGCATGAGCAATACCGGCGTGGCCGGGTTCGTGGCCGGGTTTCCCATTCCGGAAGTGCTGCAGGGCATCAACGCCTTCACGCTGGGCATGCGCTCGGTCAACCCTCAGGCCACCGTCAAGGTGGTGTGGCTCAACGTATGGTTCGATCCACCCAAGGAGCGGGATGCCGCCATGGCGCTGTTCAACCAGGACGTGGACGTGATCGCGTTCCACACGGGCTCCACCGCCGTGATGGCGGCTGCGCAAGAGCGCGGCAAGATGGCCGTGGCCTACCACTCCGACATGCGCAAGACCGGGCCGGACGCCCAGATCGTGGCCGTGACGCACCAGTGGGGCGCCTACTACACCGAGCGCGTGCGCGCTGTGCAAAACGGCACCTGGAAAAGTGCCAACCTGTGGGGCGGCGTGCGCGAGGGCATGATCCGCGTGGGCGACTTTGGGAGCCGCGTGCCAGCGGCCGTCCAGCAAGAGGTGCTCAATGCGCAAAAGGCCGTGGGCGCGGGCAAGCTGCAGCCCTTCCGCGCAGGCAAGGCGCCGGTGCGCGACAACGAGGGGCAGGAGCGCATTTCGGCGGGTCAAGCGTTGACGGATGCCCAGATCCTGCAGATGAACTGGCTGGTGGAAGGTGTGGTGGGCAAGGTGTCCCGCTGATCCTGCTGGGCATGTCGCCCATCGTTATTACTCTCTGCGTTCCCCGAACCCCATAGCCACTATGGGGTGCTGCATATACAAACGGCGCCCCCTGCCGCTAAGCTTGCCGCCATGCCTGTTTACCGTTCCGCCCTTTTGCGTTTTGCCGATGACGGCCGCGCCCTCTATGACGAAGATGGCCTGCTGGCCATTGGCCCGGATGCCCAGGGCCGCCAGCGGGTGCTGGCAGCCGGTGCCTGGCAGACCCTCGCGCCCCAGTTCGCCGGAGAGCCAGTGGTGCATTTGCCGGGGCGCATTCTGGCCCCGGGGTTTGTGGACATGCACATCCACTTTCCGCAGACGGACGTGATCGGCTCGCCCGCCGATGGCCTGCTGCCCTGGCTGGAGAACTACACCTTTCCCCACGAGTCGCGGTTCGTAGACCCTGGCTACAGCGCCCAGGTGGCCGAATTTTTTGTGGCCGAGTTGCTGCGCAACGGTGTGACCACAGCCCTGGCGTTCTCGACGTCTCACCCCGAGTCGGTGGACGCCTTGTTTGCCGAGGCCCAACGGCAGCAGATGCGCCTCATCACCGGCAAGGTGCTGCAGGACCGCCACTCGCCCGACGGTGTGCGCGACGACACCGAGCAGAGCCTGATCGACACCGAGGCGCTCATCCGGCGCTGGCACGGCGTGGACCGGCTCGGCTACGCCATCACTCCCCGCTTCGCGCCCACCAGCACCCATGAGCAATTGCGCGGCGCGGGCGAGCTGGCTGCGCGCTACCCCGATGTGTGGATTCAATCCCACGTGGCCGAAAACCGCGACGAAATCCGCTGGGCGCGCGAGCTGTTCCCCGCCGCACGCAGCTACCTGGGCGTGTACGACGACTTTGGCCTGATGCGCGAGCGTGCGGTGTATGCCCACTGCATCCACTTCGACGACGATGACCGGGCGCTGATGCGTGACACCGGTGCCGTGGCTGCGGTCAGCCCCACCAGCAATCTTTTTCTGGGCAGCGGGTTCTTCGACTACGCGGGGGCCGACCGGGTGGGCTTCGGCTACGGCCTGGCCAGCGATGTGGGCGGGGGCACCAGCTTCAGCCCCTTCCACACCATGCTGGCCGCGTACTACGTGGGGCGGGAGGGCCAGACCAAGCAGGGCCTGAGCCTGTCGCCCCAGCAACTGTGGTGGCAACACACCGCCGGTGCTGCGAAGGCGCTGGGGCTGGCGGGTGTGGTGGGCAATCTGCAGCCGGGCTGCGAGGCCGATTTTGTGGTGCTGAACCCCGAAGCCACGCCGCTTTTGGCGCGCAAGACGCGCCAGGCGCGCAACCTGGATGAGCTTTTGTTTGCGCTGATCGTGCTCGGTGACGACCGCGTGGTGGAGAGGGCAGTGATTGGTCAGGCCGGTTAAAACAAAGCAAGCCCATTGCGCCGGGCCGCAAACGGCCCAAAGTCCTCATGTTTGGCGCCGTACCGCAGAATTGCTACTTCGTCCATACTGCATTTGCAGGATGTATTTGAGCCGAGGACGGCGGCACAGTGTGCTGATGCTGGATGCCGTGCGATGGGCGCGCGGCGCGTGCATTTTTTGTTCAGGGTGAGTTATATGCCTCCAACCAAATATTTGTTTGGCCTGCTGCTGATCGCCTCTCTGTCGCCGATGGCGGCGCTGGCGCAAGACCCACCCAAGGATCCCGCATCTGCGGCCTGCGAGGCTCGGGTTGGTGCGCCGCAATGGCTACCCTGTGGGCCGGATCGGGTATTTACTGAGGCGGAGGTCAAGTCCCTGCTCATCAAGGAGGATGCGATCACCAAGATGGTGGTGACCAGCGGAAAATCCGGTAAGCGATTTTTTGTTCACTTCAAACCAGCCGGAAAGTTGGACTCTGGTCCTGAAGGCGGCACTAACTTTGGCAAGAGCTGGAAGTTCAAGGGCAACCAGGTGTGCCGCGACTACTACCGCATTACGCAGGTGGATTGTGGCGTGTTTGAGTTGCAGGGCTCCACCTTGTACCTCGTCGATGACGACGGGGCGCGGAGCCCGGTAAATGCCCTGGAGTTCGCTAAGCCCTAGCTTGGTTGCCGCGCTCTCTGGCGGCGGCGGTGAAATTCTCAAGCAAAATACGTCTTAGGCGCTGGGGTATCAAGCGCCAGTAGCTATAAAAATCGTAGTATTTTTGCCGAGGAATCTCCAGCATGAGCATCAAGAGCGACAAATGGATCCGCCGCATGGCGGCCGAGCACGGCATGATCGAGCCCTTCGAGCCCGGTCAGGTGCGCGAGGTCGAGGGCCGCAAGATCATCAGCTACGGTACCAGCAGCTACGGCTACGACATCCGCTGTGCGCCCGAATTCAAGGTGTTCACCAACATCCACAGCACCGTGGTGGACCCGAAGAACTTCGACGAAAAGAGCTTTGTCGATTTCGAAGGCGACAGCTGCATCATCCCGCCCAACAGCTTTGCGCTGGCCCGCACGGTCGAATACTTCCGCATCCCGCGCAACGTGCTCACCATCTGCCTGGGCAAAAGCACCTACGCGCGCTGCGGCATCATCGTCAACGTGACCCCGTTCGAGCCCGAGTGGGAAGGGTATGTGACGCTGGAGTTCAGCAACACCACGCCGTTGCCCGCACGCATCTATGCCGGCGAAGGCTGTGCCCAGGTGCTGTTCTTCGAAAGCGACAAGGACGACGTCTGCGAGGTCAGCTACCGCGACCGGGGCGGGAAGTACCAGGGCCAGGTGGGCGTGACGCTGCCCAAGGCCTGACAGTCTCTGCGGCGCGCTGGGTACCCGCCCCGTGGCCAGGGGCGGTGTCCTACAAGCGCCATGCGCCTTGGCTGAAATGCAAGCATCGGTAAGTTTTTTAGCATCGGTGACATGCCCCCCGGGAGATGGGGGCTGATGGAGTCTCACCATGCTGATGTCCGCTGTCGCCTCAAGTTTTTTCTTTGCGCCCGTCCGTGCCCTGGCACCTGCGCAGGGCGCTGCGGTCGCCGCCAAAGCCAAAACGCCAGCCGCTTCGCCGGTGGCCTCTGCGTTTCAGCCGGCTGATACGGCGCGGGACGCGGCAGACGCGGACTGTCACGCCCACCACGCCCACACCAACACCTATTGGCCTTGTGAACTCCTTAACGACTTCGTGCTGCGCATGGCCGCGCAAGGCCATTGCGTGAACATGTCGATGATGCTGGGCCACCGGCCTTACGCGCTGGAGCGGCTGGCGCTGGCAGCCCAGGGGCCGGATGCCAGCTTGCAGGAACTGGCGGCCCAGCTGCGGCCGTACTTCGATGCACCGGTGCTGGAGGCCGGGGCAGTATCCAGCGGGCACTGACAGGGTGCTTGTTCTCGGAAGGCTCTGACGCCGGCTCAAGCTTCCACACAAACCCGGTTGCGTCCCTGCCCTTTGGCCTCGTAGAGCGCTGCGTCGCCTCTTCGCAGCATGGCGGCACCGTTGTCTTCCGCGCCGCGCATCGTGGCGACGCCCGCGCTGACGGTGATCGTCCCCACCACCGGGTCCTGCTGCTCCGCCATGGCCGTGACCAGGGCTAGTGCAATCGATTGGGCGCCGTTCAGGTCGGTGTCGGGCAACAGCGCCACAAACTCCTCACCCCCTAGCCGGGCCACCACGTCCGAGCCCCGCAGGCGGGACTCCAGCGTGCGCGCCAGGCGCCGCAGCACCTCGTCCCCCGCCTCGTGTCCGTAGGTGTCGTTCACCCGCTTGAAGTGGTCCACGTCCACGGTGATCAGGCTCAACGGACGGCTGCTGCGCCGCGCCAGCGCCACGGCAAAGGCCATTTGTGTCTCGAAGCCACGCCGGTTTAGCAGGCCGGTCAGGGCGTCAGTGCGCGCCTGCAGGTCCAGGGCGCGGTTGGCGGCTTCCAGTTCCAGCGTGCGCAGCCGCACCTTTTCTTCCATGGCTTCACGGGCGGCCAGCAAGTGGTGCGTCATGCGGCCCAGAGACTGCGAGAGCTGCTGCACTTCGCGGCTGCTCTGCATGGCCGGGATATCACTGCCTGGGCGGCCCGCCTCCACCCCGCTGGCGGCATCGGCCAGCGCATACAGGTCCACGCTCAGGCGCCGCGCGGCCAGCCAGGCCAGGGCCGAGGCGAACAGAGCGGCAACCAGACCGATGGCGAGCGCCAGCTGCACGGTGTCGTCGGCCTCGGCAAAAGCCAGCTCCACGGGTTGGCGCGCCACGATGCGCCAGCCCAGGTCGCTGGCGGCATTGCGTGGTTGCAGCTGCGTGGCTGCGGTCAGGTAGCGTTTGCCGTCCTGCCACCGTGCCACGGTGGTCTGCGTGCTGCCGCCGTCGCGGTTGTTGTTGATCTGAATGCCCTCGGGCAGCCGCTGCCCGGCGGCCCGCATCACCTCGGTCCGCCCGCCGGGGGCAAAGATCAGGGTGCCTTGCCGGTCAAAGATGAACAGTTCCAGCGCGCTCTCGTCAGACGAAGCGGGCGTGAGGCTTTCGAGCACCTCGCGGGTCCATTGCCAGCTGCCGTGGATGGCGAATACGCCCACGGTGGTGGGGCCGATGCGGATGGGGGCGGCAAAGTCCACAAAACGGTGCGGCTCGCCCGTCGCGGTGGGAGGCAGCAGGGATTCGAGCAACTGTGCTGCATGCACGTCGCCCACATGCACTCCTTGCAGGCCGTGCTGAAACCAGGGGCGCTGCGCCACGCTCTGCCCCACCAGCAGGCCGTTCGTGGCATTGCGCACCACGCCTTGCGCGTCGGCCACGCCAATCCACACATTGGTGGGTTGCATGGCCTGGCTGCGAGCCAGCATGTGTTGCGCTTCGGCAGAGTCGAGCCCCTTGGACCAGACCACTTCGGCACTGGCCATCACCTCGGCCTCCAGGCTGCGCTGCATGAGGCCCAGGGCCAAGAGCTTGCCGGCGTTTTCGGCCACCACCTGCAACGAGTTGCCTGCATCGCGCTGGATGCGGTGCTTGAGCAGTTCGCCAAACCCCAGCGACAACAACACCGACAGGCCCACCACCAGAGTGCCAAATACCAGCGCGATCTGCATGCGCAGGCTGTGGTCTGAAAAGCGGGTGATGAACATCATGCAGGCGTTGCGGTCACGGAGTCCATCGCTGCCAGGGCCGGGCTGGCATGGCGCAATGCCAGCCGGGCGGCTGCCAGGTCCCAGCCGGCCCAGCCGCAGCTTTTGAACAGCACCGGGCCCGGTGGGTGCTTCAGCGCCGCATTGCGGTGGTCACGCACCACATCGCCCAGTGTGGGGAGAGCGGCCACATCCAGGCCCGCCTGCAGCAGATCGCCCGCCTCGTGCAGCGCATCGCTGGTGTCCACCACGATGCGTCCGTGCTGCGCGATGTGCTGGCACAGGCCTGGGGCCAGCTCCACCATGACGGGCGTGAAGGCGCCCACCGCTGCGATGAACGTTTCGGGCTGGGGAACGGCGCTGAGCACCACGGCCTTGCCGGTGGTGCAGGTGGCGATCAGCGGGCAATGAGGCATGGCGGCATCGGCGTCGGGCACCACCCGAGCCTGGGCGCCCAGCGCTTGCACTTGCGCCGCGAGGGCCTCGGCGCTGGCGCGGCTGCGGGAGGCAATCCACACCTCGCGCACGCCGAGGCCGTGGATGAAGGCCTCGGCGTGCGCCAGGCCCTGCACCCCTGCGCCTACGATGAGCAAAGGCCCTTGTGGCACCTGCGCCAGCCGCTGGGCGGCCAGCAGCGACGCTGCGGCGGTGCGCCGTGCGGTGACGGTGGGACCATGAAGCACCAGCCGGCGCTCGCCCGTGGCGATGTCAAACACCACCACATCGCCCTGGATCGACGGGCGCCCGGTGCCTGCATTGCCCGGGGTCAGGGTGATGAGCTTGGTCATGGCCACCGCCTGATCCGTGGCGGGCATCACAAACAGGCTGCCGCCTTGTGCCAGCGGCAGCACGGCCCGCTGGGGTACCACCACGCTGTTGTCCTGGAGCATAGCGGCTATTTCATCGGCCAGTGCGGACCAGGGCAAGCGCTCGGCGGTGGCGGCCGCGTCCAGCAGGCCAGAGGATGCGAAAGAGGGGACAAAAGGCATGCGCGGACTTTACACAGCGTGCAGGCGGCCTGGGAGCGGAGAACCCCTCACCGACGCCGGGTACGGGACCACAGGGCAGGGCGGTCTCGGCTCAGGGTGGCTGTACGCAGTACTTCATCAATGCGTGGCCCCTGCCTGCAGCGCAATGTCCTGCGGGGCCAGCACCGCCGCCCAGAGGGCCGCATGGATGCCGCGCACCATGTCGCGCAGGGGCAGATGGGGCTCGCCCTGGCCGCTGAGCCAGGGCACATGCACAAAGCCGCCACGCGCTCCCTGGGGGGCAGCGCCCTGCGCCAGCAAGTGCATCAGCCCGTACAGCACATGGTTGCAGACAAAGGTGCCTGCGGTCTGCGATACCTCGCAGGGCACGCCTGCCCGCTGCACGCCACGCAGCATGGCCTTGATGGGCAGGCTGGCAAAGTAGGCGGCGGGCCCGCCGGCCTGCACCGGGGTGTCGATGGGTTGGGCGCCGCAGTTGTCGGGGATGCGCGCATCGTTGATGTTGATGCCAATGCGCTCGATGGACAGCGCTGCCCGCCCGCCGGCCAGGCCCAGGCACATCGTGATGGCGGGCTGGTGTTCCTGCAGCAGCGACTGCAGCCGCTGCAACGACTGCCCGAACACCGTGGGCAACTGTGCCGCCACCACCTGGTGCCATCCAATGCGCTGGCCGTGCAGCGCTTGCGCTATGAGCCAGCTGGGGTTGTTTGCGCCGCCGCCAAACGGGTCAAAACCAGTCAGCAGGATGGCCGGGCCGGCCTGGGGCGTACTGTGGGGAGTGTCAGGGGCCATGGATGTCATGAAAGGCGGGCTGAAGCGGGGTGGAACACATCGTAAATCGTCCACGCCGGGGCCGTCCCGGCGCGTAACATGCAGGCTTGGTCGCCCCGCCGTGAGGGCGCTGGAGAGATGCAATGAGATGGGAAGGCAATCGCGAGTCCGACAATGTGGAAGACCGCCGCGATGACGGAGGTGGCGGCGGATCGCCGGTTTTCGGGGGGCGCAGCATCGGTATCGGCACCATCGTGATCGCGCTGGTGGGTGGCTGGGTGCTGGGCATCAACCCTTTGACCATCCTGGGGTTGCTCAGCGGTGGCGGCCCGGCGCCCCAGGTCCAGACACAGCCCCATACCCCTGCCCACAGGCCTCCGGCCGATGACACCATGGCACGTTTCGTGTCCACGGTGCTCGCGGACACGGAGGATGTGTGGGGCGAGTTGTTCCGCCAGGGCGGCGGTCGCTACCAGGACCCGCGGCTGGTGTTGTTCCGGGGCGCCACGCCCACCGCCTGTGGCACGGGCCAGGCCGCCATGGGCCCGTTCTATTGCCCGGCTGACCAGAAGGTCTACATCGACCTCGGCTTTTACGAAACCCTCAAGACCCGGTTGGGAGCCCCCGGCGACTTTGCCCAGGCCTACGTGATTGCCCACGAGGTGGGCCACCATGTGCAGAACCAGCTCGGCATCAGCGCCAAGGTGGACCAGATGCGGGGCCGTGTGAGCAAGGTCGAATACAACGCGCTGTCCGTGCGGCTGGAACTGCAGGCCGACTGCTTTGCGGGGGTCTGGGCCCACCACGCCCAGAAGGCCCGGCAGATCCTGGAGCAGGGCGATGTGGAAGAAGCCATGAACGCCGCCGCCAAGATTGGCGACGATGCACTGCAGCGGGCCAACGGCGGCGCCGTGGTGCCCGAGAGCTTCACGCACGGCACCAGCGCCCAGCGGCAGCGCTGGTTCAACAGCGGCCTGCAAAGCGGCAGTGTCAAGACCTGCGACACCTTTGCAGCGCGCAGCCTGTAGGCGCGCAATGCCCGGGGCTTGCTAGACACCTCCATGCCACCGACCGCACCCGTGACTGCCGCGCTGCAACGCCGTACCGGGCCTTCGGCGGGTGCTGAGGTCGGGCCGTCAGCGCCGCAGCCCTCGGGCGCCGCAGCGGCGTGGTCGGCGGCGGCGGTCACCGTGCCCCATGCCGTGGGGCTGGGGCTGCTGGCATTTGCCCCGCTGGCGGGTGAGCATTCTCTGGCCGCGCTGGCGTTGTGGTCGGCCGCGTTACCCGGCCTGCTGCTGACCTTGGCGACGCCCCGCGCCGGGGTGGTGTATGCACCGACCACGGTGGTGGCGTTGCTGTTTGCTGCCGTGCTGGCAACCGCCCACGGCGCGGCCCCCAGCCTGGGCCTGAGCGCGCGCCAGGTACTGGCGGTCAGCGGTGCCACGGTGGCTTTGGCCTTTGTGTTCCAGTGGCTGTTGGGGGTGTTGCGGCTGGCGTCGGTGGCGCGGTTTCTTCCCATCTCGGTCACCCACGGGTTTGCAGCCGGTGTGGGCTTGTCGATGGTGGTAGGCCAGGTGCGCAATGGTTTTGGCGCGGGGGCTGATGCGTTGTGGGACGCCCGCACCGGCTGGCACCTGCTGGCGGCTCTGGCCGTGGTGGTGCTGGCCTGGGGGCTGCGCCGGCGCTGGCCCCGCATGCCGGGGCTGCTGTCGGCGGTGGCCGTGGTGGCACTGGCCGTGGCGCTGGCAGGGGTATGGGGCGTGGGGCTGGGCAGCGTGTTCGTGCCAGCCGCGCCGCCCAGCGTGTTTGCCTGGCCCATGTTGCCCGACTGGACGGGCATTCCCTGGATGGCCCTGGCCCGGCAGCAGGGCTCGGCCCTGGTGGTGTTGGCAGTGCTGATGGCGCTGGTCAACAGCCTGGAGATTCTGGTGTTCAACCAGGAGCTGGAGCTGGACCACGGCCTGCGTGGCAACGCCAACCTGGCCTTGCGCCGCGAGAGCCTGCTGGGTGCACTGTGCGGGCTCGTGGGCATGATTCCGGCGTCCACCAGCGCCTCGCGTTCGCGCATCGTGCTGGCGCAGGCGGGAGCCTCGCGCGAAGCCCCGCGCTGGCACGCCGCCATCATGCTGGGGGTGGCGGTCACTGGCGCGTGGTGGCTGCACTGGGTGCCCATGGCCTGTCTGGCAGGGGGGCTGGTGCTGGCGGGGCTGATGCAGGTGCCGGGGCTCATGTGGTCGCTGGGCTACGCCCGCCGGTCGCGGGTGACCTGGGCGCAAAGCTGGCTGGTGGCGCTGGTGTTTGCCGTGATGGGGGGCGTGGGGGCGCTGGTGGCTGGCCTGGTGGTGGCCACGTTTGTGCTGCTGCACGACTCTGCCGCCACGGTGCTGCGCCACGTGCGTCTGGATGGCGAGCTGCGCTCGCGGCGCTTGCGCCGTGCCGGGTCGGACAGCTGGCTGACGCCGCGCATGAACCAGGTGGCCGTGTTTGAGCTGCAAGGCGTGATGTCTTTTGGGGTGGCCGCCCATCTGGCCGAGCAGGTGCGCATGCTGCTCCTACCGCGCCATCGCTGGGTCATTCTGGACGCGGGCCGTGTGCCCGCGTGGGACAGCACGGCAATGGCCCAACTGCGGGCGCTGGTGCGTGACCTGGACCAGCAGGGCATCGCCGCAGCCGTGGCAGCCTTGGACCCCATGGCCGCCGAGCATGCCGGAGAGCATGTGCGCGCCTTTGCCGACCTGGACCGGGCGCTGGAATGGGCCGAGGTGGGCATCCTGTCCCAGCGGCCCATCGAGCAGCGCCCCGTGCACCCCGAGCGGGATGTGCTGGGCGAGGTGGGCGAGGGCGTGCCCAAGGCCGCGGCCGAGGCCTTGCAGGCGCTGCTGGTGCCGCAGGCCGTTGCACCCCATGGTGTGGTGTTCCATGCGGGCGATACGGACCATGACCTTCTCGTGGTCAAGTCCGGCCACATCACGTTGGTGACCCAATGGCCGCCCGACAAGGGCTTGCGCCTGGCCACCGTCGGTCCGGGCATGGCGTTTGGCGAGATGGCCTTCCTCAACGGTGCGGCCCGCAGTGCCTGCGCGGGCGCCGAACGTGGCCCGGCGCACCTGGTGCGGTTGTCGCGCGCGCATTTCGACGCCTGGGCCCGGCAGTATCCTGAGGCGGCCCTCACGGTGATGAACAACCTGGCCCAGATCGGCGCCCGGCGCCTGGCGGTGACCACGCGGCAGCTGCGGGCGGTGCTGGAGTAACGGGGCACAGGGCAACGGGTGTCGATGTGTGGTTGTCCCACACGCGCTGCAGGCGCATGACAAGGCCCGGATTTCTATAATCCAAGGCTTCCCGACACCGCCTGGCAACCTCTTTTTGCCAACCCCATGGAATCCACCCCCTCGTCCTCCGCCGCAGAGGCCCCCGTGGCCACCACCCCTTTTGAATGGATCGGCGGCGAAGAACGCGTACGCGCCCTGACCGAGCGCTTCTACGACCTGATGGACCTGGAGCCCGGTTACGCCGAGCTGCGTGCCGCCCATGGCAGCGATCTGGGCCAGGCCCGGCAAAAGCTGTTCATGTTTCTGTGCGGCTGGCTGGGCGGGCCGTCGTACTACACCGACCAGTTTGGCCACCCCCGCCTGCGTGCGCGCCACATGCCGTTTGCCATCGGCATCAAGGAGCGCGACCAGTGGGTGGCCTGCATGGACCAGGCCATGGGCGAGACCGGCGTGCCCACCGACCTGCGCGTGCGGCTGAAGGAAAGCTTCATGGGCACGGCCGACTGGATGCGCAACAAAGGGGTGTAGCCAGCCTAGGGCAGTGCCTAGTCGCCGCCAGTTGCAGAACTCGGCAGCCATCCCAAGGAATGCGGCGTGCTTATCAATCGCAGCCGCTAGCTCCAGCCGACGGCTCCTTAACCCAGCACGTCAGGTGAAACCCCCGGCGTACTTCCTACGATGGATACAGCTAAACCGTCGCTTGGCACAAACCGGTCGTGATACTCGGCGCTAGCACCAGTCGCGAGCGTCATAAACTGCGCCAGATCGCCTATCGCTGGGTATTGGCCCTCCCAGTAGGCTGCACCTGCTGCTTTGGGCTCACGATTGAGCAACCCCAAGAACAACAAATCCACTGCCACCTTGCTCGACATGACCGCTTTGGCCTCTGCAGATTGAGCGACTCCGTACAGCACTTGTGCACGGTCCATCGCCCCGCTCTCCAGTTGCTGTAACCACCCCGCCTTGCCAGCAGCATCGGGCATGCGGTGGAGCGCATTTTTGTATAGGAAGTCCACGAAAGCGCTGTTGTCCAGCCCAGCGTACTGCTGCACAAATTCTGGAGAGTTCAGAAAGGCTCGTCCAATTTCGAGGACGCTAGTCCCCTCGTTGGCTTGCCCCAACCAGTAGTTGTAGCCACACATCTTCGGACTTCGGTCCAGCACGGTGTGAAACAGACGCAGAACAGCGCCTGCATGGTTATCCAACTCTTGGCTGCTAAGTACTTGGGCAAGCGCTTGTGTCTTGTTCACACTGCCTTGGCTGATGCTCTGAGCCAATTGCGTAGCCTGGCTGTCTCCATAGCCCTCGCGCCCGTAAAGATCGCGCCATAGCTGGTTGACCCATTGGCCGTTGTTTCCAAATACGTTGTTGTCTTTGACATTGACGTTGGTGCCAGCGGCCAGCTCGATAGCATCCGGCACCTGGTCTTTGTCAGTGTCGTTGCGAAATGGGTCATATGGGCACTCTGGTGTGACCTGCACCAATTTGCCAGGGGCTCCGGGGTCTGTGATGATGCCGTCGGCTTTGCCGTCGGCGTCAAACTTGCCGCCGTCCTGGATGGCAAAGTCCAATCGGGTCTTGCCGTTTTCTACAACGACCTTGCCGCCGTTTTCTGGACTGGCCAGGTTGATCCAGGTGCCGCTGGCGTCTTGCTTGTAGTAGCCGTTGATGTCCAGGCTACCGTCCACGTAGAAGCTGAAGTTTTCAGTGCCCCCGGGGGTGTCAATCTTGGCTGTGAAGCTCAGCAAGCCCAGCGGAGCACTGAATCCTGCGGGTAAATCGGCGGGGGCATCTTTCTGGCTGATGCTGGTGATTTGCGCTGTGCCCGTGTCTGGATCGATCTGCCCGTCTTTGCTGTCAGCCACCAGTGTCACGGGGGTTTTGGGGGCGCCAGGGTTGCTGCTGACGCTGTCCGTCTGGCGGAAGTTCAGCGAGGTGACTTCTGCTTGTGTACTGTCCTTGATGCCGTCTCCGTTGCCATCGCCAGCTATCACTGTGCCGCCGTCGCTGCGGGGAATGCCCGGCACGCTGTCTTCCTCAGCGGCATCTACGCCATCTCCATCCCCAGGTGGTGGCGGGGGAGGAGGAGGCTCCGCAGCCTCCGTGGTGAAGTTGTAGGTAGTTTCGTTGGCGACTGCGACGACGGCGTTACCAGCGAGATCCTTCAGGGCATTGGAGTCCCAGGTCACGTAATACGCGGTGGAGTTCTGCAGCGCTGCAGTCGGTTGAATCACTAGCTTGCCACTGCCGTTAAGACTGATCGTGGCTGCCACCAAGGTATCGGTGTTCACATCCTTGAGGTACACCTTGGTACTGTCGATTGACGCAAGGGCCTCGCTAAAGGACAGCACCAAGCTGCCGCTCACGGGTACAGCGCTGGCGTCGTCAGCAGGCGCGCTGCCGGTTGTGGGGTTGAAGGTGGGCGCCGTGACATCCAGGACGTAGGCCTTGCTGGTGGACGCACCGGTGTTTCCCGCAGCGTCCTTTACGCGCGCCTGCAAGGTGTCGCTACCTGCCAGGGTCTGCCCTGCGAGACTCCATGTGGAGCTACCTACCGTGGCCGCAGCCACGGCCCAGGTAGAACCATTGTCCAATGACACCTCTACCGATTCACCCACCACCAGCGCGGCGCTCAGCGTGCCCGAGATGGTCTGCGCCGCCTGGTTGGTCACCAGATCGATGGCGCTGGCGCCGTTATCAGCGCTGAAGGCGAAACCACTGGCCGTGGTCGAGGGCCCCAGGGTGTCGAAACTGAGCGCGGGCGTAGTGCCAGCCCCACCCGCATTACCCGCCATATCGGTGTAAGACGCTGCAGTCACGGTGATGCTGGCGGTACCTCCGTTGGTGTTTGCGTCGGGGGTGAAGGTGGCGGTGCGCGTCGCGCCTGTGCCTGAGATGGCGCTCAAGGTGCCGCCAGTGACCACCACATCGCCGCTGTTGCCGTCCCAGGTGAAAGTGCTGCCGGGGTCTTCGCTGAAGTCGAAGGTGATGGTGGCTGTTTCGCCGGTCTTGATGGCGCTGACGTTGCTGGTGATCGCCAAAGTGGGCGCCGTGGTGTCAATGACGACCGTGCTTGCGTCGGAATAAGTGCTGGTATTGCCCGCCGCATCGGTCGCGTTAATTTGAAGTTGATGGGTGCCTTGCGCCAAGCCCGTCACGTTCAAACTCCAACTACCGTCAGCGTTGGCGACAGTGTTGGTGAGCCCACCATCCAGACTGGAGCGGGCGTGCACCGTTGCATTGGCCTCCACCGAGCCGGCCGCACCTTGCAGAGTCAGGCTGGTGAGATTGGTGATGCCATCGGAGTTGCTTTGACCCATATCCGACGCTGTAGCCAGCACCGGAGCAGCGGGCTTGCTGGGGGGATTGGCGTCCACGGTCACCGTCAGCCCGGCAGACGCACTGCTGACGTTGCCCGCCGCGTCGGTGGCCTTGGCGCTCAAGGTATGGGTGCCGGAAGCCAATGGGCTGCCGGTGATGGACCAGTTGCCTGAGCCATCGGCCGTTGCGGTGCCCAGCACGGTCATGCCGTCGGTGTCGTACAACGTGACGGTAGCCCCCGCTTCTGCGGTCCCCGTGATCGTGGGTGTGGTGAGCTTGGTGAGGTTGTCTGAGCTGGACAGGCCCGTATCGCTGGCGGTGGCCAGGTCGGGAGCCGAGGGGGCGGCAGGGGCCAGCGTATCGAAGGTCAGCGCTGGCGTGACGCCTGCGCCTCCGCTATTGCCAGCGGAATCGGTGTACGCGCCAGATGCCACCGTGATGCTGGCGGTGCCGCCGTTGGTGTTGGCCGACGGGGTGAACGTGGCCGTGCGAATGAGGCCCGTGCCGCTGAGGGCGCTCAGCGTACCGCCGCTGACGACGACATCGCCTGTCGAGCCGTCCCACGAGAACGACGCGCCAGGGTCTTCGCTGAAGTCGAAGGTGATGGTGGCCGTTTCGCCGATCTTCAACGTCGACACATTGCTGGTGATGGTCAGCGCGGGCGCAGCAGTGTCAATGGTCACGGACAAGCCCGCCGAAGCCGCACCCACATTGCCTGCCGCATCCGTGGCCTTGGCCGTCACGGTGTGCGTGCCCTGCGACAAGGGGATGCTGGTGATCGTCCAGACGCCGCCTGTGGCAACGGCGCTGCCCAGTGCGGTCATGCCATCTGCATACAGCGTGACGGTACTTCCCGTCTCTGCGGTGCCGGTGAAGGTCGGCGTGGTGTCGTTGGTGATGTTGTCGGTGCTGGACACGCCGCTGTCGCTGGCGGAGACCAAGTCTGGCGCGCTGGGCGCTGCGGGCGCGGTGTTATCGATGGTGTAGGACTGCCCGCTAAAGCCGCCGGTGATGGCATTGCCAGCCACGTCGGCAATGCCGGTGCCCACATTGTTCAGGTCCAGCCGCAGGGTGCCGTCACCCGTGATGCCGTTCACTGTCACCGTGTAGGTGCTGCCGCTGCCGCTGACCGCAGCGATGGAGCCCGAAGCGCCCGCACTTATCAGAGTGAAGTCGCCTGCGTTCACACCGGTCACCGATTCGGAAAAGGTGACGGTGTAATCCACGCTGCTAGCGTTGGTGGTGGCAACCCCCACCCGGTTGATTGAGCTGACCGATGGCGCCACCGCATCCACCAGCACCCCGGTGGTACTGGCAAAAGGAATGCCGGTGGTTGGGGCGTTGTTGTTGCCACTGTCTAGGATGGTGCCGCCGTTCAGGCTGATGCTGGTGGCGGCCGCGATGCCATTGGCGTCCAGATTGCCTGCGGCCACGGTGTAGCGGAAGGTCAGGGCGTTGGTGGTACTGCCCCCGATGTAAGCCGCTTGCACCGTGCCGCCGGTGTCCAGCGCGAGGGTGATGAAGGGCGTACCGCCTGTCGTGTTGACGATCACGGCCTCGTTGTAGTTGACCGTGAAGTCCAGGTTATGGCCGGCCTTATAGGTGCCGTTGGCCGGAACGGCGGCGCTGGTGATGGTCGGGGGAACGTCGTAATTTGTGTTCAGGCTGCCGATATTTGCAATCAGCGCGACGGCTGAGGGCTTCACGCCCGGAGATCCCGCTCCGTCTTCCAAGCCCCCATTGCCACTTTCGCCCACATTACCCGTCATCGCTGCGTAGTTGGCACTGGTGATATTGAATGTGCCCGCGTTATAGACACCACCTACGCCAAGACCTCCGGCACCTCCATCGAAATTTCCAGGAGGACTTGGCAGCGACCCCGAATCCGTTCCGCTGCCCCCGCCGCCGCCACCGCCCGCGCCCACATTGTTGGTAATGGCCGAACTGCCGATGACAGTTATGGTTGCTGAAAAGTTGTTGAAAATGCCGCCGACGGCCATGCCACCGGCCTTGCCAATGGCGTCCCAGCCTGAGCCGCCGCCGCCGCCACCAACACGGAGCGCCCCGCTGACCGCCGTTGCCCCGCTACCCCCGTTCGAGTAACCAAAGGTTCCGTAACCGCCAGCACCTCCGCTTGCGCCGCCCCCTTTTCCAGCCATATTGACGCCGTCATAGCTCCCGCCACGTCCTCCAAGGCCGCTGCTCCCCGCGACACCTGCGTAATAGTCGTCGCCATTGCCCGCATCTCCGCCCTTTGCGCCTGTGCCTTGACCAGTGCCACTGATGAGGGGGCCGCCACCCCCACCGCCGCCACCTACGTACTGGCCTGTCACACCCCCTCCGCCACCGCCTCCGGCAGCGCCGTTGGCGGTCACGCTGGTGTTAAGGATGGTCAGCGTGCCTGCATTGAAAATACCCGCGCCCAATGCGTTGCCACCATTGGCGCTAGGGAACTCGCCGCCCCCTCGGCCGCCGACACCCGAGAGCGAACCATGGGTAATCACCAGTCCATCAAGCATGGCGGTGGTGCCCGAGGTGATCTCAAGTACCCGGCCTATGTACTGTCCATCCAGCGTGACATCGGCGGTGCCGTCGTTGTCCCAATCGCCATCAATGGTCAGGTTCTTGTTCAGGATGAGCAGCGAGTCGGAGTTAACCTCAGCCTTCGTGCTGAGGCCGATGGTCATCGAGGCGTTGAAGGTAATGATGTCCCCGCTGACTGCATCGCTGATGGCCTGGCGCAGCGTGCCAGCGCCGCTGTCGGCGTTGCTGGTCACCGTCAAGGTGGCCAGGCCATGCTGGTACGCCACTTCTCCCTGCGCAGACAGCACGGCGGCCTGTTCGATGCTCCCCGTCGAAATCTCCAGCTCCCAATCGCCCCCCGCCCCCGTGCGGTCATCACTCGCAGCGACATCCGCCCCCGTGAGTGCAACCAAGTTGCTGACGAACTGCGCGCCCTCGCTGCCTTCAGCCGTATTGCATGCGTAGATCAGCAGGTCGCCATCTTCCGTCAGGCCTCGGCCCAGCGCGGCCAGCAGGGCCTGCACCTCGGGCTGCTGCAAGGTGGTGTTGTCCAGAAAGCGGCTACCCAGCCACAGTTGCCCGGCGCTGCCGTGGGCGATGACCTGCACGGCAGCCACGTCACCCCGTTCACCCAGCGCGGCGGCCATTTGCGCCAGGCCGTCCTGCCCGGCTTGCAGAAACACCACCTCGGTTCCGGGGTCCAGCCCTTGCAGCAGGGTGGCGGCGTCTTGCACGCGGCTGTCGACGAAGACGATGCTGCGGGCGGGGCTGGCGGTGGGGGCAATGTCGGTCATGGCAGTCTTCCTTGGGATTATTTGAGTGTTTTTGGCCTCTGGCGCTTATGCAGCAAGCGCGAGCAGCTATGATTTTTGATGGTTCTTGGCGGTGATGACGTTGGCGCGGCTGCGGCTGCCGTCCTGCCAGAACGAGAGCTGGCTGTACTGCTCGAACAGGTCGGGCGGCAGGATGGTCTGGCGCGGCTCCAGCGCCACCCGGGCGCGCACCTTGTGCAGGCCGTGCAGGCCCAGGGCTTCGTCGAAGTCGGGGGCGTCGTATTTCACCTGCTCGAAGTTGTGCGCGTATTCGGGCTCGCCCAGAAACTGGTAAATCAGCGGCAGCACCTTCTGCGGCGCCTGGGCCAGCAGGTCGTAGTCCACCACCAGCAGTGATTCGGCGTGCTCGCCATAAAAGGCCTCTTTGAGCGCCGTCCAAGGGTAGCCCACCATGCGGTTGCGCTGGGCCAGGGTGTCCACCCGGCTGTAAACGGTGTTGCGCTCGGTGTCGTCGCCAAACAGGCGGGTGACTTCGTAGGGGTTGGCGCGGTAGCGGCGCTCAATGCTGTCCATCACCCAGGCCACGTTGCGCACACAGGCAATGAGCTTGGCGCCGGGGAACAGGTCCATGAGCGCGGGCATCTGCGCACTCCACATGCGGTTGGTGTCAAAGATGACTTCCTTGCTGGATGCCTGGTCTGCGTAGTAGCTGTCAAACAGGCCGCGTGCCAGGCGCCTGCGCTGCTCGGTGGTGACCACGGGGCCAAACTCGCTGCCGGCTCCGAGCTGGTTGAGCATGCCCCTGAAAAGGCCACCTACTGGACTGGTCATGCCTGCATGAAAGCGCGGGTTTTGCAGCAGCAAGGCGGACAGCAGGGTAGAGCCCGATCGAGGCAGGCCGGTGATGAAGTGCAGCCGAGGGGGAGATGGATTTGTCATGAAAGATTCAAAACCCGAGGGCAGCAACCGCTATCTGCAGCAGATGCGGGGCCACTGCTTGGCTCAGGCGATGCGGAAAAACCGGGCCACCCGCTTCGCGGCAATGGGTGCCCAGCGGGCCATCAATGGGGAAAGAAGACGAAGACAGTTAATAAGCAAACATAGTTTTTAACCAATGTCGAAACGCTTGTCACGCATTGTTTTTCAGTGCGCGCCGACCGAATAAGAAATGCAGGTCACACGCCGAGAGCGGGGCATTTTGGGGCCTAGCATCTAAGATGCTTCCTCCAACAAATATAGATAGGAGGTGGGGTATGTCGGCAACTGCATGGGTCGTGGTCGTTGTGTTGGTCGCGGTGGGGTTGTGGGCTGTGGCGGTCTACAACCGGCTGGTGCAGTTGCGTAACCGCATTGCCAACGCGTTTGGCCAGATCGACGTGCAGCTCAAGCGCCGTTATGACCTGATCCCCAACCTGGTAGAGGTAGCGCGTGGCTATCTGGCGCACGAGGCCGCCACGCTGGAGGCCGTCATCAAGGCCCGCAGCCAGGCGCAGGGCGCGGCTGCGGCGGTGCGTGCCGCACCGCAAAGCGCCAGCGCCATGGGCGCGCTGGCGGCGGCCGAAGGCGTACTCGGCGGCAGCTTGGGCCGCCTGATGGTGGTGGCCGAGAGCTACCCTGAACTCAAGGCCGACGCCACCATGCAGTCGCTGTCCGAAGAAATCACCAGCACCGAAAACCGCCTAGGGTTTGCGCGCCAGGCCTACAACGACCAGGCGCTGGAGTTCAACGATGCGGCGGCGCAGTTCCCGGACCTCATCGTCGCGCGCCTGCTGGGTTTTGCGCCCGCGCCCATGCTGGCGTCCACGCAGTCCGACGAAGAGCGCGCCGCGCCCCGGGTGAAGTTCTGACCCTTCCACTGCCACATCCATGAAGTTCTGGGATCACCAGCACAACGCGCGCAGCGAGACGCGCCGCCTGCTGCTGGGTTTTGCCTTCGCTGTGGTCGTTCTGGTGGCGGCCGTGCATGCGGCCCTGGCGCTGGCCTGGTGGCTGATGGTGGCGGTGCTGCCCGTGCACTTGCCCTTCCCACAAGGTTTTCTGGCCGCCAATGTGGGGGTCTCGCTGATGCTGGTGCTGGGCGGCTGGTGGGTGGAGACGTCCAACTTGCGCGCAGGCGGTGTCAAGCTGGCGCAACGTGTGGGCGCGCGCGAGTTGCGCCCGTCGCTGTCGCACGCCGAGCAGCGGCTGTCCAACATCGTGGACGAGCTGTGCATTGCCGCGCACATGGATCGCCCGCAGATCATGGTCATGCCGCGCACCGATGCCATTAACGCGTTCGCTGCCGGGTGGGACGAGAGCGACGCCGTCATTGCCGTGACGCAGGGTGCCCTGGACTACCTCACCCGCGAAGAGATGCAGGGCATGGTGGCGCACGAGCTGAGCCATCTGCACGAGGGCGACACGCGCCTGAAGATGCGCCTGGCGGGCATGGTGTTCGGGCTGGAGCTGGTCTACAACTTTGGCGACACGATGCGCGAGCGCCGGGGCCTGGCCTGGTGGTTCGGTTCGGCCATCATGGTGGCGGGCTTTGCAGGCTGGCTCACCGGCCGCATGCTCAAGGCCGCCGTATCGCGACAGCGCGAATACCTGGCCGACGCACGCGCGGTGCAATGGACCCGCAGCCGCGATGGCCTGGGTGGCGTGCTCCGCAAGGTCATGGCCCAGCGCCGCGACACCCCGGCCGGGTATGCCGAGAACCCCGTCCACACCGGCCTGGCCCACCCGGCCGTGCAGCACATGCTGCTGGTGGACGTACCCGGCCGCAGCCGCATGGAGCGCTGGCTGGATACCCACCCCACGCTCGACGACCGCGTGCAGCGCGTGTATGGCCGCCGCATGCAGCCCTTGCCCGCCGTGCCGGTGCCTGCAGGGCATGAATCGGCGCGGCGTGACGAGGGTGGGGCGGCCGGCACCGGGTCTATCGCCTCGCTGGTAGACCCTTTTGCGCGCTTCATGTAGCCCGCAGCGAAGACGGCAGTTTTTTCAGGAGACCCATGTCCATGTCACGCGATGCGCGATTTGAGGAACAGGCCCAGGCACTGGGCTACCGCTTTGATGGCGAGATCAAGATTGGTGGCAACTACGTCCCGCTGGTGCGTGACGGCCACCACATCTACCTGAGCGGGCAGATCCCGCGCGTGGGCGACACGGTGGTCGTCACGGGCGCGGCGGGGGCCGATGCCTCGCTGGCCGATGCGCAAAAGGCCGCCAAGGTTTGCGCGATGCGGGCGCTGGCGCTGCTGCAGCGCGCCGTGGGTTCGCTGGATGCCGTGCAGTCCATCCTGCGCATCACCGTGTATGTGCAGTCGGCGCCCACGTTCACGCAGCAAAGTGAGGTGGCCGATGGCGCGTCGGAGGTGCTGTTTGCCGTGCTGGGAGAGGCCGGCGCCCACACCCGCACGTCGGTCGGAGTGCTGCAGCTACCCAAGAACGCAACGGTGGAGGTGGACTTGATCGCCTCGGTGCGAACCTGACGGCTCCCTCGCGTCTGGACAAACTCCTATGACTGCTGCTGAACCAATCCCCACACCTGCTCAACAGCCGGAAGCCCATGGGTACCCGCGCTTCAATGTGTTCGGCCGCATCGTCGAAGTGCGCCGCGAAGGCGCGCTATGGCAGGCCTACCGCGTGGGCGCTGACGGCAAGCGCACGCCCTCGGGCTTTGTCATCCCCGACTTTGTCGAAGAGCATGAACTCGTGCAGTTTCTGGAAGACCTGTTCCACGAGAGTGCTTCACCCCACAACGGCGACGTGCACCGCATCGATTGAGCCGCCACGAGGCCCGCTGACTGCCGCGTGCGGCGAGGGTGTTGCATCGACGTTGCCACGTCACACCGCTGTCAAACCCGGCCCAGACACTCGGTCCCTTGTTTCCAACAGGGACTGTTCATGTCTGAACGCATTCTGGGTTTTCTGATTTCCCCTTCGCAGGTTTCACGCCGTGTCGCCGCACTGGGTGTGGTGGCGCTGGCTGCGTCGCTGGCCGCCTGCGGTGGCAGCAGCGACAACGCCAGCAGCAACGCGGGCGCCACAGCCACGCTGGCTGTGCTGGAGACCACCGACCTGCACTTCAATGTGCGCAGCTACGACTACTTCAAGCTGGCTGAAGACAAGAGCTACGGCTTTGAGCGCACCGCCACGCTGGTACGCGCTGCCCGCAAGGAGTTTGCCAACACGCTGCTGGTGGACAACGGCGACACCATTCAGGGCACCGCGCTGGCCGACTACGAGGCCACCATCAGCCCCATCCCTTGCACGCAGCAGCTGTCCATGTACAAGGCCATGGGCGCGCTGGGCTTTGATGCGGGCACGCTGGGCAACCACGAGTTCAACTACGGCCTGCCCTTCCTGAACCAGGTGCTGGGCGGTGGGTTGGATGTGGATGGGGTCGATGCCACCAAGAAATGCGCGGGCGCGGGCTACCCCGCCGTGCTGGCCAACGTGTACAGCAACAAGACCAAGAAGCCGCTGGTGCAGCCTTACACGTTGCTGGAACGCACGCTGGTGGCCAAGGGCACCGATGGCAAGGAGGTGAAGCTGCCGATCAGGATCGGCGTGATCGGCTTCACCACCCCCGGCATCATGAACTGGGACAAGCGCTACCTCGAAGGCAAGGTCTACACGGAAGGCGCCGTGGAATCCGCCAACAAGTACGTGCCCGAGCTGCGCGCCAAGGGCGCCGACATTGTGGTGGCGCTGTTGCACGGCGGGCTCGACAGTGCCGCCTACTCGGCCACCATGGAGAACCCGGGCTTGTACCTGTCCAAGGTGGCGGGCATTGATGCCATGGTGATGGGCCACCAGCACGGCGTGTTCCCCGACACCGCAGCCACCCCCAGCTTCAACCTGCCGGGCGTGGACCACAAGGCGGGCACCGTGAACGGCGTGCCCGCCGTGATGGCCAGCTCGTGGGGCAAGGCCCTGGGTGTGGTGCAGCTGGCGCTGCAGTGGGACGGCAGCAAGTGGATGGTCAACAAGTCCGCCAGCAAGAGCGAGCTGCGCAACATCCAGAGCAAGAATGCCGCTGGCGCCACGGTGACTGTGGATGCCGACCCCGCCATCGCCCCGCTGATAGAGACCCAGCACCGAGCTGCGATCCAGTATGTGAAGACACCGATCGGCCAGACTGACTTCCGCATGAGCACGCTGTTTGCTGATGTGGGTGACCCCGGCGCGATCCAGATCGTGAACCAGGCACAGCAGGCCTATGTGGCGGCTTACATCAAGGCCAGCCTGCCGCAGTACGCTGCGTTGCCCGTGCTGTCGGTGAGCGCGCCGTTCAAGAGCGGCTTCCAGGGCGGGGCCGACTACACCGACGTGGCCGTGGGCCCGCTGGCCATCAACAACGCGGCCGACCTGTACCTGTACCCCAACACGGTGTACGCGGTGAAGGTGAACGGCGCGGACATCAAGAACTGGCTCGAAGCCGCTGCCAAGCGCTTCAACCAGATCGACCCGGCCAAGACCACCGAGCAGCAGCTCATCAGCACTTTCCCGGGCTACAACTTCGACATGTTCACCACGGCGGACATGCAGTACGAGATCGACGTGACCCAGCCCGTGGGCAGCCGCATCAAGAACCTGACCTACCTGGGCAAACCCATCGAGGGGGCGCAGGAGTTTGTGATCGCCACCAACAACTACCGCGCCACCAGCGGCAAGAGCTTTATCGACAAGCTGGACGGCTCGGGCACCATCTGGGCCTCGCCCGATGCGAACCGCGACGTGGTGATCGACTACATCCGCAAGAACCCGGCGGTGACCCGCGCTGCCAATGGCGCGGCCAAGAGCTGGCGCTTTGCCAAGGCCACAGTGGCGGGGCCGGTGGTGTTCAGCTCAGGCGCCAATGCGCTCAGCGTGGCCCAGGCAGCCGGGCTGGGCAACGTGTCGCTGCTGGCGGCCGATGATGGCTCGGGCAAGGGCACGTCGAAGTACGGCGTGGACTTGTCCAAGTAGTCGTCCCCCTGCCGTTGTGGGTGCCGTGGCGGTGCGTGCGTTTGCAGCGCCGCCACGGTGCGGTCTGTTGTAGAGCATTGATTTGCTCTGTTTTTGATAGCTGCAAGCGCATATGGATCTAGCGCTTGCGGCTATTTTTATGAATTTTTGCGCAACACGGGTTGCAGCAGCACCACCAGGGCGCCCGCGCCGCCATCCATGGGCCGCGCCTGCACGAAGGCCAGCACCTCGTTCTTCTGCACCAGCCAGCGCTGTACGCGGCCCTTGAGCACAGGGCTTTTGCCGGGCGAGCCCAGTCCCTTGCCATGCACCACGCGCACGCAGCGCAGGCCGATCTTGTGCGCCTGGCGGATGAATTCACCCAGCGCCTCGCGCGCGTCGTCCACACGCAGGCCGTGCAAGTCCAGGTGGCGCTGAATGCTCCAGTGGCCGGAGCGCAGGCGGCGCGTCACCTCTACCCCGATGCCCGGGCGGCGAAAGCTGAGCTGGTCGTCGGTGTCCAGCAGGGTGCTCACGTCGAAGTCGTCGCTGATGGATTCGAGCAGCACCCGCTCCTCGTCCAGCCAGTGCTGCACCGGCAGCGGCGGCGGCAGGTGGCGCCGCAGCCGCGCCACATTGGGGTTGCGCAGCGGGGTGACAGGGCCCACGCTGCGGCTGAAGAGGTAGCGCTCGGCCTCGGCCCGTGCTGCCGCTTCGCGTCGGGCTTTGTCTTCGGCCTCGCGGCGCTCCTGCTCCTCGCGCAGGCGGCGGGCCACGGTGGCCAGGTCCTGCAGCTGGGTGATGCGCTCACCCGCACGGCGCGGGGCCGGAGGGGCTCGGCGGCGGGGTGGTGAGGGGCTCGCTGCGGCTGTGGGCCCGGCGGGGGCCTGGCGCAGCGGGCGCATCGCTGCCTTGGCGGCTGCCTTTTTGTCAGCCAGGCCTGCGCGCCGGGCGGACCGGGGTGCGCTGGGGGCCGGGGCGGCGGCTGTGGCTTCCACCGGGGGCGCCTTGCCGGGAACAGCGCGCGCAGCACGCGCCAGCGCGGCTTGCAGGGCCGTGGGCGGCTGGGCGGGTGTGGGGGCTGGGGCGGTCACACCAGGCCTTTTTCAGCCATCGACAGCGCCTGGCCCGGTGCCACGATCACATGGTCGAGCACGCGCACGTCCACGAGGGCCAGCGTGGTCTTCAGGGTCTGGGTCAGCGCCTCATCCGCACGGCTGGGTTGTACGCTGCCGCTCGGGTGGTTGTGGGCCAGCACCACGGCGGCGGCCTGGTGGTGCAGGGCGCGCAGCACCACCTCGCGCGGGTACACGCTGGTCTGCGTGAGCGTGCCGCGAAACAGCTCCTCCAGTGCCAGCAGGCGGTTTTGCGCATCGAGAAACAGCACCGCAAACACCTCGTGCCCCTTGGCGGCCAGGTGCAGTTGCAGGTAGTGCTTGACGGTGTCGGGGGAGTCGAACACCTCGCGCTCGCGCAGTTGCTGGGCCAGGGCGCGGCGGGCCAGCTCCAGCACGGCCACCAGCTCGGCGCGTTTGGCGGGGCCCAGGCCTTTGATCCGCTCCAGGTCGGCCGCGCTGGTGTGCAGCAGCCCGGCAATGCCGCCAAAGCCGCCAGTGACGGCGCCCGTGTCCGGGTCGATACCGGGCGGGTCCAGCAGCTCCTGCGCCATCTGCAGCACGCCTTTGCCCACGATGCCGGTGCGCAGCAGGATGGCCAGCAGCTCGGCATCGGCCAGTGCAGCGGGGCCGCGTGCCAGCAGTTTTTCGCGGGGCTGGGCGTCGGCGGGCAGGTCTTTAAGGGGCATGGCGCAGGGTCTTTGACACCCGTCAGGGGCCGACGGGCGTAGGGCTTTGCCCGGTTTTCTACAATCGTGGCAGTTTATCGGGACTCTCATGACCTCTATTTCCACCCCCCTTCCCACCGTGCAGCCGGGCTCCTTTCTCACGCTGCACTACCGCCTGGCTGGCCCGGCGGGGGATGTGATCAACACCTTTGCCGACAAGCCGGCCACCCTGTCGCTGGGCACGGGCGAGCTGTCGCCCGCTATGGAGCAGCGCCTGCTGGGCCTGGCCGAGGGCACGCGCACCACGTTCGAGCTGCCTGCGGGTGAGGCTTTTGGCGAGCGCAACCCCGACATGCAGCAGTGGGTGGCGCGCAAGCTGATGAACGAGCTGGGCGACCCCGACGAAAAGTACAACGTGGGCGATGTGGTGCAGTTCCCCACGCCCGACGGCCAGGGCAGCTACGCCGGCGCCGTGATGCAGGTGCGCGAAGACGGCGCCGTGCTGTTCGACTTCAACCACCCGCTGGCGGGCCAGCCCGTGACCTTTGAAGTGCAGCTGATCGGGATCCTGTGATGCTGGCGCCGAAAGAAATCCTGCTGGCCGAGCCGCGCGGCTTTTGCGCCGGTGTGGACCGCGCCATCGAGATCGTGGAGCGCGCCATCCAGAAGTTTGGCGCCCCCATCTATGTGCGCCACGAAATCGTGCACAACACCTACGTGGTGAACGACCTCAAGGCCAAGGGCGCGATCTTCATTGAAGAGCTGTCCGACGTGCCCCCGGGCGCCACGCTTGTCTTCAGCGCCCATGGCGTGAGCAAGGCGGTGCAGCAAGAGGCCGAGGCGCGCGGCTTCAGCATTTTTGACGCGACCTGCCCGCTGGTGACCAAGGTGCATGTGGAGGTGGCCAAGCTCGCCAAAGAAGGCTACGAATTCATCATGATCGGCCACAAGGGCCATCCCGAGGTGGAGGGCACCATGGGCCAGCTCGACCACGGCATCCACCTGGTGGAAGACGTGGAGGACGTGGCCCGCGTGCAGCCGGCGCAGACCGAGAAACTGGCCGTGGTCACGCAGACCACGCTGAGTGTGGACGACGCGGCTGAAATCTCTGCCGCCGTGCGGGCGCGCTTTCCGAATGTGCGCGAACCCAAGCAGCAGGACATCTGCTACGCCACGCAAAACCGGCAGGACGCCGTCAAGGTGCTGAGCCCGCAGGTGGACGTGGTGATCGTGGTGGGCAGCCCCACCAGCTCCAACAGCAACCGCCTGCGCGAGCTGGCTGCCAAGCTGGGCACCACGGCCTACATGGTGGACAGTGCCGACGAGCTGCAGGGCGAATGGTTCAAGGGCCTTGCACGCGTAGGGCTGACCGCCGGAGCCTCCGCGCCGGAGATTCTGGTACAACAGGTTATCGACCGCATCAAGGCGCTGGGCGCAGTGTCGGTGCGCAGCATGGCGGGCATTGAGGAGACCATCAAGTTCCCGCTGCCCAAGGGGCTCAAGATTGACGCGGCCACGGGTCTGGAAATTCGTGAGCGCACGCCGGAGACGGGGCCGTCTGCGCACTGACGGCGGCGTGCGAGGTTGCCGCTGATCGTGCAAGGGCGCCGGTAGGCGCCTTTTTTATTCACTCCTGAATTGATAGCTGCTAGCGCATATTCCTCTAGCGCTAGCGGTCATTTTTATCCAAATATGCCCCTACAGAGGCACGGCGGGCCCGCTCCACAGGTCCAGCGGCGGGTCGGCCGCCACGGCGCGCAGGATGTCGGTGCGTGAAATAAAGCCCGACAGCACGCCCGCCTCGTCCGTCACCGGCAGGCCGGGCAGGCCGGTGTCCAGCAGCACGGCGGCCACGCGGCGCAGTTCGGTGTCGGGTGACACGGTGGGCACGGGGCTCACCATCACCTCGGCCACCGGGCGGCGGGCCAGGTCGATGGCCTGCTTGACGGCGCCGGGCTCGGGCAGCAGATCCAGCGGCGCCATGTCGGCCCTCAGCAGCAATCCGATCACGCGGCCCAGCGCATCCACCACGGGGGCCTGCGCCACCCGGTGCTCTGCCAGGGTCTGCCAGGCATCGTTCACGCGCACATCGGGCGCCACACTCACGCCGCCGGTGGTCATCACATCGCTCACCTTGGTCAACGGCTGGCGGGCACTGGCCTGGGGGCCTTGCTCCGTTTGCGCGTAGGCGCTCACGGCGTCCTGCAGGCGCAGGTTGACGACGGCGCCGGGTGCCGCCGCATGGGTGTGGTCGGCGGTGGTGGGGCGGGGTGGGGCCGTGAAGACGGGTACCGGCTGCCCGTCTTGTGCGTCCATGGCCCGCGTGCGCAGGGCCTGCGGGCGTTGCACGCTGCGCACCGCAGAGATACGTGCCAGGTTTTCGGGGCCGCCCCGGTACATCTGGCCCGACGGGCCGAACACAAAGAACATGCTTTTCTCCTGTGTGCAGAACCGCCGGACGGGTGGGTTTGGAACTGCTTTGGCCATGTTATCGGCAGTTGTGGGGCGCTCGTGCAGTCCACGTTGTGTCTGCATGTTGCGGGCAGCCCCTACACTGCCCCTTCTTTTGACACCACCTGCCATCCGGAGCCCCTGCATGATCGACCGCGCCGCCATTGCCGCAGCCCGCCGCCAACTGGCCACCCAGCCCGACTTTTTGCGCACCACGCCGCTGATGCGCCTGTCCGGCAAGTCCTTGGGCGTGGACTGTGCCGAGGTCTGGCTCAAGCTGGAGCATCTGCAGGTGGGTGGCAGCTTCAAGGCGCGCGGCATGCTGTATCGCCTGCTGGCCAACCCGGTGCCTGAGAGCGGCGTGATCATCGCCTCGGGCGGCAACGCCGGCATTGCGGTGGCCGCGGCGGCCCAGGCTCTGGGCGTGCGCTGTGAGGTGTTTGTGCCCGAAGTCTCGCCAGAGGCCAAGCGCGCCCGCCTGCGCGCCCTGGGGGCAGAGGTGGTCGTCACCGGCGCTGCGTATTCCGAAGCCTTTGAAGCCTGCGTGGCCCGCCAGAAGACCACTGGGGCCTTGCAGGCCCATGCCTACGACCAGCCTGAAGTTGTGGCGGGCGCGGGCACCCTGGCGCTGGAGATGGAAGAACAGGGCGGCCGCCTGCCCGACACAGTGCTCGTCAGCGTGGGCGGTGGTGGCCTTATCGGCGGTGTGGCCGCATGGGTGGAAAGCCGAGCCCATGTGGTGGCGCTGGAGCCCGAACGCTCACCCACCCTGCACGCTGCGCGGGCTGCGGGCCAACCGGTGGATGTGGAGGTGGGCGGCGTGGCCGCTGACTCGCTGGGTGCCCGCCGCATCGGGGCGATTAGCTGGGAGGTGAGCCAGCGCCATGTGCACGATGCGTTGCTGCTGCCCGACGACGCCATCCGCGCGGCCCAGCTGTGGCTGTGGAAGGAGCTGAAACTGGCCGTGGAACCCGCCGCCGTGCTGGGCTTGGCAGCTTTGCAAACCGGCGCCTACAAGCCCCAGCCGCAAGAGACGGTGGCCCTGATTCTCTGCGGCGCCAACTTTGACCCCGCCAGCCTTGCCTGAGCCTGTGCCGACCACCCCCTTAAAATCCTGCAATGCTTGACATTCTTCTCCTCCGCAAAGACCTCGACACCGCCATCGCGCGGCTGGAAACCCGCAAAAAGCCCCAGGCCTTCCTGGACGTCTCCGCTTTCCAGGCCCTGGAGTCCGAGCGCAAGACGCTGCAGACCCGCACCGAAGAGCTGCAGGCCCAGCGCAACCAGCTGTCCAAGCAGGTCGGCATGCTGATGAGCCGGGGTGACAAGGACGGCGCCGAAGCCGTCAAGGCCCAGGTGGCCGCAGGCAAGGTGGAGCTGGAACAATCCGCCGCCCGCCTGGAACAGATCCAGTCCGAGCTGCTGGCCATGCTGGTGGCCGTGCCCAACCTGCCGCACGAATCCGTGCCAGTAGGCAGCGACGAAGCGGGCAATGTTGAAGTGCGCCGCTGGGGCACGCCTGCGAAGTTCGATTTCGAAGTGAAGGACCATGTCGATGTGGGTACTCCGCTGGGCCTCGATTTCGACATGGGCGTGAAGCTCTCGGGCTCGCGCTTTACAGTGATGAAGGGCTCTATCGCCCGCCTGCATCGCGCGCTCAGCCAATTCATGCTCGATGTGCAGACGCAAGAGCACGGCTACACCGAGTGCTACGTGCCTTACGCTGTGAACGCCGACTCGCTCAAGGGCACGGGCCAGCTGCCCAAGTTCGAGGGCGACCTCTTTGCTGCCAAGAAGGGCGGCCAGGACGGCGAGCCCGTGCCGGACAACGCGGCGCTGTACCTCATCCCCACCAGCGAAGTGCCGCTGACCAACTTCGTGCGCGACGTGGTGGTGGCCGAGGCCGACCTGCCCATCAAGCTCACGGCCCACACGCCATGCTTCCGCTCCGAAGCGGGCAGCTACGGCCGCGACACGCGCGGCATGATCCGCCAGCACCAGTTCGACAAGGTCGAAATGGTGCAGATCGTGCACCCCGACAAGAGCTATGAAGCGCTGGAAGAAATGACCCGCCACGCCGAGACCGTGCTGCAAAAGCTGGGCCTGCCCTACCGCGTGATGAGCCTGTGCACGGGCGACATGGGCTTTGGCGCCGCCAAGACCTACGACCTGGAAGTGTGGCTGCCCGCGCAGAACACCTACCGCGAAATCAGCTCGGTAAGCAATTGCGAAGCCTTCCAGGCGCGCCGCTTGCAAGCCCGCTTCAAGAATGCGCAAGGCAAGAACGAGCTGCTGCACACCCTGAACGGTTCCGGCTTGGCCGTGGGCCGCACGTTGGTGGCGGTGCTGGAAAACTACCAGCAGGCCGATGGCAGCGTGACGGTGCCCGAGGTGCTCCGCCCCTACCTGGGCGGCACCGCAGTGCTCAAGCCCTGAAAATCTGGCTATAATCAAAGGCTTCGACACATTGGAGAGGTGGCAGAGTGGTCGAATGTACCTGACTCGAAATCAGGCGTAGTGGCAACACTACCGTGGGTTCGAATCCCACCCTCTCCGCCAGCATCAAGGCCCTGTAGCTATTTAATCGATAGCACAGGGCCTTTTTCTTTGTGTCCGCTTGAACACTGCAGGCGGCTGGATCGCCCACATTCGGATGCAGTGGGTGTAGAGGCTCGCAGATTCGCCGCTGTGTGGGCATCACCATGCAGATGCGGGAGTGACAGGGTATTGATTGCGATGCATGGCCGCGTTTCCCTGCAGCGCCAGAATACGGGTTGCGCGGCCCGCGCGTGATGCCACGAAAGAACCTCGCATGCTCCCAGAGACCTTGACAACCTCCCCCATTCGCCTGACCCAGTACAGCCACGGCGCCGGCTGCGGCTGCAAGATCAGCCCCAAGGTGCTGGACGTGATCCTGGCGGGCAGCGGGGCGCAGCACCTGGACCCCCGGCTTTGGGTGGGCAACACGTCGCGCGACGATGCGGCGGTGTATGCCCTGGATGCGGAGCGCGGCGTGGTGTCAACCACCGATTTTTTCATGCCCATCGTGGATGACCCGTATGACTTCGGGCGCATTGCTGCCACCAACGCGATCAGCGACATCTACGCCATGGGGGCTGATCCGCTGATGGCCATTGCCATCCTGGGATGGCCGGTGAATGTGCTGCCGCCCGAGGTGGCGCGTGAGGTGGTGCGCGGGGGGCGTGCGGTGTGCGACGCGGCGGGCATTCCCCTGGCGGGCGGGCACTCCATCGATGCGCCGGAGCCCATCTTCGGCCTGGCGGTGACGGGCATCGTCGAAAAGCGCCACCTCAAGCGCAACGACACGGCCACGGCGGGTTGCCGTCTTTATCTCACCAAGCCCCTCGGAATCGGCATCCTGACCACCGCCGAAAAAAAGGCCAAGCTGCGGCCCGAGGATGTGGGCGTGGCGTGCGACCTGATGTGCACGCTCAACCAGCCAGGGAGTCGATTCGGCCGACTGGCGGGCGTGAAGGCCATGACGGATGTGACCGGCTTCGGCCTGTTGGGGCACCTGGTCGAGATGGCCGAGGGCAGCGGTTTGAGCGCCGTGATTGACTACGCGGCGGTGCCGCGACTGGAGGGGGTGGACTACTACATGGACCAGGGCTGTGTGCCCGGCGGCACGCTGCGCAACTTTGACAGTTATGGCGCCAAGATCGCGCCCCTGACGGAGGTGCAAAAGCACCTGCTGTGCGACCCCCAGACCAGCGGGGGGCTGCTGGTGGCCGTGAGCCCGGAGGGCGAGGCCGAGTTTCTGCAGGTGGCCGCAGAACTGGGCCTGGCGCTGCAGCCTATCGGTGAGCTCACCCCGCGACAGGCCTTTGCTGTCGAGCTGCGCTGATGCCCACCAACCTCACGGACTACCGGCACATCTTTTTGAACGATGTGCCCATGATGGATGTGCGCGCGCCGGTGGAGTTTGGGCAGGGCGCGTTTCCTGGTGTTGCCAACCTCCCCCTGATGGACGATGGTGAGCGCCAGCAAGTGGGCACCTGCTACAAGCACAAGGGTCAGGAGGCCGCGATTGCGTTGGGGCACCAGCTGGCGTCGGGCACCATCAAGCGCCAGCGCATCGAGGCGTGGGCGCAGTTTGCGCGAGCGCATCCGCAGGGCGTGCTGTACTGCTTTCGTGGCGGGTTGCGCTCGCAGATCGTGCAGCAGTGGTTGCTGAACGAAGCGGGCATCGACTACCCCCGGGTGGTGGGGGGCTACAAGGCCATGCGCGGGTTCCTCATCGGCACCACACAGGCTGCGGCGGCAGAGTGCGGGTTTGTGGTGCTCAGTGGCCTGACCGGCACCGGCAAGACCGAAGTGATTGCGCAACTGGCCAACGGCTTGGATCTGGAAGGCCATGCCAACCACCGTGGTTCCAGTTTTGGCCAGCGCGTCAGCGGTCAGCCCACACAGATCGATTTCGAGAACCGGCTGGCCATCGACGTGCTCAAGAAGCGTGCACTGGGCCACGAGACTTTTGTGCTGGAGGACGAAGGTCGCCATGTGGGTAGCTGTTCTGTGCCGCTGGAGCTGCGTCAGCGGCTGGAACGGGTACCCATCGTCTGCCTGGAGGATGCTTTTGACGCCCGTGTGGAGCGCATCCTGCGCGACTATGTGCAGCAGCAATGCGCTGATTTTGTCGCGGTCCATGGAGAGGCGGCAGGGATCGACCTGTTTGCGGCGCGGCTGCTCGACAGCCTGGGCAAACTCGCCAAGCGTCTGGGAGGCGACCGCTACCAGGCGCTTCGCGGGTCGATGCAGGCAGCGCTGGCACAGCAGCGCAGCCGGGGCGATTTGTCGCTGCACCGGGATTGGATTGCTGCGCTCATGCGTGACTACTACGACCCGATGTACGCCTACCAGCGGCAGAGCCGCGCCGACCGCATCGTTTTCCAGGGTGACCATCGGGCGGTGCTCGACTTTCTGCGGTCGCAGTCGGCGCCTCGCGGCTAGCTACTACGCCTCGTCGTCGTCCGACAGCGCATCCAACTGCTGCGGCAGCACCAGCCGGAACTCGGCACCCCGCCCGACATCGCTCTCCACCTCCAGCGTCCCGCCGTGGCGCAGCACTACGGTCTGCACCAGTGCCAGGCCCAGGCCCACCCCGGCGATGGCCGGGTGGCTGTGGTCGTGCAACCGCTGGTAGGGGGTGAACAGGTGGCCCTGCTGCTCGGGCGCGATGCCAGGGCCCTGGTCTCGCACTGACACCACCCAGTGCGCGCCCCGCGCCACGATGGCGCACTGCACCGTGCCGCCATCGGGGCTGAACTTGATGGCGTTGTGGATCACGTTGGTCAGGGCGCGGGACAGCAGGGCGCGGTCGCCCAGGCAGGGCGCAGAGTCTGGCGTGGCCACCGTGCGCACGTCCACATTGCGGTCGCGGGCCAGGGTCCAGAGGTCGTCGGTGGTTTCGGAGAGCAGGGCTGCCAGGTCCAGCGGCGCCATGCGGTATGGCTGCGATTGCGCGCTGGCCAGTTGTACAAAACTCTCGGCCATGCCCAACGAGGCCTGCGCGTAACGCTCAATGCGCTCCAGCAACTCCTGGTCCGACAGGCGGCCGGGGTAGGCGCGCTGCATTTCCAAGAGCGTCAGGATGGACGCGTTGGGCGCGCGGATGTCGTGCGAGATGAAGTGCATCGCCTGGTCACGTTGCTGCAGCGCGCGACGCATCTCGGTCAGGTCCACCAGGGTCAGCAGCCAGCCTGCATTGGCCAGGTTGGTGAAAGGCTTGCATTGCACCAATAGGTTGCGGGCCTGGGCGTCCGTGCCCTCGGCCTGCTCGGGCAGGGTGCCATGCTGCAAGGCCGCCTGGGTGACGATTGGCGCATCGGTTCCTGACTCGACCAGATCAGCCAGCAGGTCCACCACCGACAGCCCCTGCAGGGAGGGCTGGGTGGTGCCTCCCAGATGCTGGCGGGCTGCCTGGTTGGCCAGCAGGATTTCACCGTCGGGGGCGCAGACGATGGTGGGGGAGGGCAGCTGCTGCAGGCTCTCGCTCACAAACTGGTGCAGGTCGCGCAGCTGGCGGGATGCGCGCTCCACGGCATTGATGCGGCGCTCCAGAAAGTCGGCGGAGTCTCCGGGCCGTCTGCGCAAGCGCATGGCCAGGCCCTGGCGTTGCAGGTTCTCCATCTCCAGCCGCAGAAAGTGCGCGGCCGCACTCAGGCGCCGCCAGCTCCACAGCGGGTAGGCCAGTGCGAGGCCCAGCAAGGCCGCTGCGGGTGCGAACTGCAAACCTGCCCACCAGGGCAGGGCCATGCTCAGCAGCAAGGTGGCCACCGCCAGTGCGGCGCTGGTCAGCAGGGCCGCCAATGGGCCAATGAGCAGCAACGCAAGCAGCGCACAGGCCAGTGGCACCAGGTTGAAGGCGAAGTTCAGTGCCTGCGGTGCGCGCACGATGTGTTCGCGGGCCAGGCGGGCATCCAGCACATGGGCCACCACCTCCACGCCGGGCATCAGGCGCGACTGCTGGCTGACGGGGGTGGCAAACATGTCGCCCAGGCCCGAGGCCGCCGCGCCCACCAGCACGTACTTGCCTTCCAGCGCTCCGGCCGGCAACTGCCCGCGCAGCACATCGATGTACGAGTAGGTGGTGAAGGGCGATGGCCCGGCGGCATAGGCGATGAGCGTGGGCTCAGCGCGCTGCCAGGGGCTGGTGTCGGTGGCGCTGGCGGGCGAGCGGCCGCAGGTGGCCACAGGTTGCCGGTTTGCCACGCACTGCAGAGCGGTACTGAAGTGGTGCCAGGGGGCGGCCGCCGGGCCTTCCAGCAAGTACAGGCTGCGCACCACGCCATCACTGTCGGGTGCCACATGCACATGGCCCAGGCCGGCGGCAGCATCGGCAAAGCCGGGCCAGGGCAGGTCGGTCTGGTTGCTGACGGGGCCATAGCCGCGCCGCAGCACGGGCAGCACCACGCGCGCACTGCGCCGGATGGCGTCGGTGAGCAGCAGGTCGTCCTCGGGGTAGTCCAGGTCGGCTTCGTTGAACAGCACGTCCATGCCGATGGCGCGCGGGTTCTGGGCGGTCAGGCGCGAGATCAGCTCGGCATGCAGGGCCCGGCGCCAGGGCCAGCGGCCGATGGCGGCAATGCTAGCGTCGTCGATGGCCACGATCACGATGTCGGGGTGGGCGGGCCGCGAGACCAGCCGCATGCCTGCGTCCTGCACCAGATGGTTGACGCGGCCGAGGCTGTCGGCGGTGCTGAGCCATGCCACCAGCGCCATCAGCGCGCAGGCCAGCAGCGCCCATTCCAAGCGGCGTCTGCGGCGGCGCAGGTGGGCGATGGTCACCATGGCAGGGGTGGTGGTGGGTGCGACGTTTGCTCAGCACGTGCCGCGAAAGCAGCGCGCGCTGGTGCAACTGGTACGGCGGGGCTGAGCAGGCTCCATGGCCCGCTCAAGGCCGGCCCACGGGTGTGCCGCTGCTGGTGGACACCGGCAAGCCCGCACCCGTGCGGATGCCCGTGCCCACGCGGATCTTGCGCGGTGGGGAGAAGTCGCTCTCCAGCCCACTGGCGTCCAGCACCTGAATGCGCACCAGGTAATCGCCGGCAGCCAGGTTGCTGGCCGTCCAGGTCGGGGCGTCGAGCACAGTGTCCTCGGCAACCTTGGCAAAGTCCAGGTCGGTGGCCTCGGTGCGCTGCAGCCGGAAGCGCTGGCCAGCCTGGGCAGGCCAGTGCAGGCGCACGGTCGGATCTCCGTCCTCTGCCTGCAGCGCCTGCAGGGGCAAGGCGGTCGGCCGGTCGGCCACAGTGAAGGGCTGTGGGGGCGCAAACGGCCCCTGGTCTGCCTGCCCGTCGGACAGCGCCAGCAGGCTGGCGATGCGCCAGAAGTAACTGCCTGCGGGCAGCGCCCCCAAGGGCAGGCGGCATTCGGTCAGGCGCTGCTCGTCGCGCAGGGGCTGGGTGAACTGGGCGTCGGCGGCCACCTGCACGCGGTACCAGCGCACGCCGGGGACTTCCGTGCAGCGCAGCTCGGCCGCGCCGCTGGGCACTACCGCGCCAGGCGCAGGGTGCTGGTACAGCGGTGCGACCGGGCGGGTCTTGACGGTGAACGGCTGCACGGCCGGCAGGCCCGCAATGCCCGCATCGTCCAGCGCCCGCACGGCCAGGTAGTAGCGGCCATCGTCCAGCGCCTTCCAGCGCAGGCGGCCATCGGGGAAGCTGCCGTGGCGCAGCACCTGGGTGAAGGCGGGGTCTTGTGCCACCTGCGCCACATAGCGCGTGGCGCCTGCGGCCATCGGCAGGTCGATGGCCAGCAGGCCTGCATCGCCCAGCGTGGTGGGCATGCCGGAGGTATCGGGGGCGGGCAGCAACGCGCGGGCGGCGCCGACGGTGCCATCGGTGGCCACCGCCAGGCCTTGTCCGGGCGCCAGCAGCGCAGTGGGCGCTTTGAGTGCGGCACCGGGCTCACTGTCGGTGTCGCGCCGCGATTGCACGGCCACCGAGCCATGCTCTACCGACGCCGTGGACTGGCCCGAATCGGCCAACGCCACGCTGAACTGCGTGCCCCGCACGCTGGTCACCGCCAGCGGTGTGCGGATCTCCATGCGACGCAGTGGCTCGGCGCTGGGCGGTACGGTCGATTCCACGCCGCCCTTGTGCATCTCCAGTACCGACTGCACGCTGCCTGCGCGGCCCCGCCGGCGCAACTGGCGCAACTGCAGCTCGGACTGCGCCTGTACCCGCACCACGGTGCCGTCCGCCAGCTGCACTGCCACGAACGACTCGGGGCCCACCTTCAGCTCGGTGCCTTCTTCCAGCTTGCTGCCGGTTGCAATGGGGGCGGGTGTGCTGCTGCCCCGCGCCTGCGCCGTGGCCTCGCCCTGCACAAACTGCACGGTGGCCGACTCACTGGGCTGCAGCCGCACGGGGATGAAGATCAACGAGCCCGGTTGCAGGCGCCTGGGGTCAGCCACCTTGTTGCGGGCCTGCAGCAGCGGCCACTGGCGCGGGTTGGCCAGGTAGCTGCGGGCCAGCCCTTCGAGGGTGTCGCCTTCTTTCACGGCGTGGGCAATTTCATCGCCTTGCTGGGGGGCTACCGGGCCAGTGACTGGCTGGGCCGAGAAGGCCGTACTCGCTGCCAGAAAAAACAGGGCTGCAGCAATCGAGTGCATGCGAAATGGCAGGGGGGTGATCAAGTCATGTCTCCTTCAGGGGGCAGTGCCCGCCGGACTCCGTCGCGGCACTGCGTCAGCCCTTGTCCTGGCCTTCGACGGCTTCAAAACGGTAGCCCACGCCATACACCGCCGTCACGATGAAGCCGTTGGCAGGGCGCAGGTCGAGCAGGGTGCGCAGGCGCGAGATGTGGGTGTCCAGCGAGCGCGACATCACATCGGCCACCTGGCCCCAGACCACTTCCTTGAGGTGGTCGCGCGACAGCAATCGGCCCATGTTCTGGAACAGGAACAGCGCCAGGTCGTATTCGCGGTTTTTCAGCTCCACCGCCACCCCGTCCTTTTCGATGGACCGGGTTTCGGGCAGAAAGAGGTAGCGGCCGAACTCCATCACGCCGCCGGTGTTTTCGGGGTAGGCGCGGCGCAGCAGGGCGGCCACGCGGGCGTTGAGCTCGCCGATGCGCACCGGCTTGACCATGAAGTCGTCCGCGCCGCTGCCCAGGCCTTCGACAATGTCACGCTCTTCTTGGCGGTGCGTGACGAACAGGATGGGTACGCGGGCCGCGACGTTCTGGCGCACCCAGCGCACCACCTCAGGCCCGGTGGTGTCGGGCAGGTGCCAGTCCACGATCAGCAGGTCAAAGGTCTCGCGGCGCAGCGTGCGCATCAGCTCCGCACCGGTCAGGTGGGTGTGGCACACATGACCCATCGCCTCCGTGGCCTGCTTGATCAGATCCAGCTGAAGCGCATCGTCGTCCAAAGCGGCTATGCGCATGGTTCTCCCCATCCAAAATCGAACTGGGCATTATTGGCGATAACTACCACGGCGCAGGCGCGCTCCGCGCGGGGCGAGAGGGGTTTTGACATTTGTTAACCCTCCCGGCCCATGCTGGTCACCGCGCGGGGGGCTCTGCTGCTATCTCGCGCACCAGCCGCATGCCGACAAGGGTGTAGCGGGTCTGCGGGCTGTTCCAGTTGCGGTATCCGCAGCGTGCATAGAGCGCCCAGGTGTGCCACGAGCCGCCCCGGCGCACGCGCACGCTGCCCTCTGCCGGACCGGTGGGGTCATTGCGTGGGGACTCGGCGTAGTAGGTGTCGCCATGCCAGTCGCCCGTCCACTCCCAGGCGTTGCCCAGCATGTCGTACAGCCCGAAGGCGTTGGGCGCAAAGCGGCCTACCGGCGCGGTGAAGGCGTACCCGTCGTTGCCCACCAGCGCATGCTGGCGCCAGCGTGGCCAGAGCGGGGCCGCAGCCTGGTCGAAGGTGTTGCCTGCGGAGACAAGCTCTTGCGGGTTGTCGCCATGGGGGTACAGGCTGCGGCTGGCTGCGCGGCAGGCGTATTCCCACTCCGCCTCGGTGGGTAGGCGATAGCGGTGGCCCTCGGTGCGGCTGAGCCACTGGGCCATGGCCTGCGCGTCGTTCCAGGTCACGTTTACCACGGGGTGGTCCGGGCCCTGCGCAAAGCCGGGGTTGCGCCACGAGTAGCGCGGGTCGCGCCCCTCAAACGCATCGCCGCGCCGCGTGTTGGCCGGTTCGTAGGCCGGGTTGTAGCCATAACCCCCGGTGCCGTCGGCCTCGGACTCTGGCCGGTAGCCAGAGGCCTCCAGGAAGCGCTGGAACTGCCCCACGGTGACCTCGTGCTGGCCCAGGTAAAAGTCGCGGGTAATGTGCACCTCGTGCTCGGGCGACTCATCTGCCAGGTCGGTCAGGCGCTTGCGCTCCAGCAGCGGGAAGGTATTTCCCAGCGCCTCGACAGGGGGCGCACCCCCCATCCAGAAAGTGCCTGCAGGCACACGGACAAAGGCCATGCCCAGGCTGTTGACCCAGGGCGATGTGGCTGCGCTTGCCGGGGTCGAGGGCGTGTGCTGGCAGCCTGCCAGCAGCGCGGACAGCGCCAGCAAGGCCGTACCGATCGCCCAGCGGCGGCACGCTGGTGGGGCGGCTGGCCTCAAGGCTTGTCCTGCAACTCGCTCACGCATTCAAACACCAGGCGCGAGCCATCGTTGCGCAACAGTTTTGCGTGCAGGGCCATGCGCTGGCATTCGCGGCTGGCCGCCGCATACGCCTGGGAGGTGTCGGGCCCGTACACCGGTACGCTGAAGGTACGGTCGCGGCCCGAGGCCATGGGGCCCGAGGGGCCGTAGGGGTCGGTCGCATTGCAGCCCGCCAGCAAGGCCAGCACGGACACGGAGGCACACAGCAGTTTCATGGAAGTCTCTCTCATTGATCAGGGCACCCAGTTTACGCACCTGCCCGGTGGCTGCACATAGGTGTTGTGCGGGGCGTCCATGGCGTCGGGCATGCGTGTAAGCCCCCACTGTGCATGCGCAGGCCCAGCCACTACAGTGGGCGCTGCATGCACGGCTGCATGCTGCTGTGGAGGGGCGGGATGGCAAGTACGCGAGCACCGGTCACACAAGACGCCTGGCGGCCCTGGGCGTTGCGGATACTGCTCGCGCTGGGCTTGCTGGCGCTGCTGCCCGCCTTGCCAGTTTGGACGCCGCTGCAACGCCTGGAGCATGACCTGCTGGCCAGCTGGACCGCTTCGCCGCCGCCCGACGTGGGCGTGCTGGTGGTCGGGCTGGACGAGCCCAGCCTGGCGGCGCTGAACCTGACCCCACCCCTGCCGCGCCGCCTGCACGCACAACTGGTGCAGGCCTTGTCTGCGGCGGGCGCCTCTGCGCTGGGCATCGACATGCTGTTTGCCGCACCCCAGTCCCCTGCGGACGATGCGGCGCTTGCGGCAGCCCTGCAAGGGCGCATGCCGGTGGTGCTGGCTGCGGCCGATGTGGCGGTCAACACCTCGCAGGTGGCGCAATACCGGCAGACCGTGCCCTCGGTGTTTCCCATGGCCCGCCAGGGCAGTGTGGCGGTGCAGCCGGACGACGATGGCGTGCTGCGTCTTGCACCCGCTCGGAGCGATGCCCTGTGGCAGGAGCTGGCGCGCAGCGGCGGGCGCAGTTTTCAGCCCCCACCGCCGGGTGCGTTGCTGCGCTATTACGCACCCGAGGTCCCGCTGCCCTACGCCCACTACACCCAGGCGCTGGAGGCTGGTCAGGCGCTGTCGGCTGCGGCTGTGCAGGGGCGCCTGGTGCTGCTGGGACAGAACACGCCGGTGGACGGGGTCGATCAGTTCGCCACGCCCCTGCGTGCGCTGGGCGCGGGTACGCAGTCCGGCGTGCTGGTGCACGCCACGGCTCTGGTGAATGGCTTGGCGGGGGACTGGGTGGTGCCCGCACACCCGGCAGGCCCTTGGCTGCAGGCCGCGCTGGCCGTGGGCTGCGTGGCCGCCTGGACCCGGCGCTGGCGCGGTGGGCGGGCGGTGCTGCTCAGTGCGGCGCTTGCGCTGTTGGTCCTGTTTGGCGGGCTGTGGGCCTACCTGGCAGGGGTGTGGTGGACGGCACTGCCCACGCTGGCGGGCTTGGCCCTGCACCTGAACGTGGGCGCCGCTGACAGCTACTGGCGTGAACACCGCCGCCGCGAACAGCTGCGCGTGGACTTTGCCCGCTACGTGCCCGCCGCCGTGGTGGATGCCCTGGTGGCCGACGGTGCCCAGCCGCAACTGCATGGCGAGCGCCGTGTGCTGACGCTGCTGTTCTCTGACCTGGCAGGCTTCACCGCCGCCAGCGAGCACCTGCCGCCCGAGGCCGTGGCCCAGGCGCTGAATGCCTACTTCTCCCGCATGACCCATACCGTGCACCAGCACGGCGGCACGCTGGACAAGTTCATCGGCGACGCTGTCATGGCCTTCTGGAACGCGCCTTTGCCCAACCCCCGGCACGCAGACCGTGCCCTGGCCTGCGCGCTGGCCATGCAGGCCGACATGGTGGACCTGCGGGCCCTGTGGCGGGGCACACCGTTTGCGCAGGTGCAACTGCGCATTGGCTTGCACACGGGCGAGGCGGCGGTAGGGCACCTCGGGTCGCATGAGCGCTTTACGTACACCGCCGTGGGCGACGCCGTGAACACAGCCGCGCGGCTGGAGGGCGCCAACAAGGCCTTCGGCACCGGCATCCTCCTGTCGGGCGCCACACACGATGCGCTGCAGGCAGTGCCAGCAGGTGATGCCCCAGAGGTCCGACTGATGTGGCTGGACACCGTGGTGCTGACTGGGCGCAGCACCGGTGTGGACGTGTACACGCCTTGTGACGACGCCGCGCTGGCCTCCATCAGCCACACGCTGCGGGACCACCTTCACGCTGCGCGTTGGGCGCAGGCTCTGCAATGCTGTGCCGATGCGTGCGCGCACGCGGCCGCACATGCCCCGCAGTGGCACGGGCAGGCGCTGCGCTGGCAGGCCCGGGTGCATGCCCAGGCAGACACTGCGCTGGCGGACGGCCCTGTAGCGGGCGCCACTGCCGTATTCACCGCGCAGGCGCTGGACAAGACCTGAGTCCCCGGCGCAAGACTCCCCCAGAGAGAGGCCCACCATGCCCATCCCCCTTGTGTCCTCCCCGTCGCGCCCGGTGTGGCTCACGCTGGTGGGTGTTGCCCTGTCGACCTGGACGGCTGCCGGTGCCAGTGCGCAATGTGCCGGGTTGCCCCTGGCGCCTGACGCAGTGGCTGCGCAAATTGTGGCGCTCAGCGGCCAAGGCGAAACGCGCCCCCCGGGCACACAGCCCTGGCTGCCTGCCACACTTGCCCAGCCGTTAGGTCCGGGCGCAGACATGCGCACGCTGGCGCTGTCGTCGGCAGCGCTGCTGCTGGCGGACCGCACGCAGATCCGCATGTCGGCCAACGCGCAATTGCGGCTGTGCGAGGCACAGCCCACTCGCACCCTGCTGGAGCTGGCCGCAGGCCGTCTGTGGGCACGCACCAAAAAGGCCCCGGCCAACCTGCAACTGCAAACGCCGGCAGCGCTGGCCGTGGTGCGGGGTACCGACTGGGACGTGGAGGTGGACGGAACGGGGCGGACCACGCTCACCGTGCTGTCCGGCGCCGTCGAGTTGCGCAACGACCAGGGCAGCGTGCAGCTGGGGCCCGCCGAGCAGGGCGTGGCCGAGCCCGGCCAGGCGCCCGTCAAGCGCCTGCTGGTCAACCCCCGCGAGCGGGTGCAGTGGGTGGCCGCTTACCCGGGCGACCTGACGCGTTGGGCCGAGTTCCAGCCCGTGCAGACGGCGCCAGCCGCTCTGGCGGAGGTACGCACCGCATTGCGCGCGGGGCAATGGGCCCAGGCGCGAGCCCTGTTGCAGGCCCTGTCGGCGCAGGAGGATGGTGGGGCTGTGGTCGAGCTGGCCCTGGCGGACCTGGAGGTGCTGGACGGCCAGCCTGACGCCGCGCAGCAGCGCCTGGCCTTGGCCTGGCAGCGCACGCAAGACCCCCGCACCGCTGCAGGCCGCGCCGACCTGCTCATGGTGCTGGATCGCCTGTCAGAGGCGCGCACCTGGCTGGACACCACGCGGGGCGCGTCTCCCGGCTTTGCGCCATTGCTGCAGGCCGACGCCGACTGGCACCGGCTGCAAGGGCAGGGTGACGCCGCCCTGGCCTTGTACCGGCAGGCAGTGGCCCACGCGGAGGGGGATGCGCAGTGGGCTGCCGCCCTGGCAGGGCTGGGCCGCGCACTGCAAGAGCGTGGAGACCTGCGTGCGGCCCGCAGTGCGCTGGCCCAGGCCGTGGCCCTGGCGCCGGAGCATGCGGCCTACCGGGGCGAAGCCGCCACGGCGGCCATCGAAGCCCTGGGCCTGGCCGAGGCGCGTACCGACCTGGATGCCGCGCTGGCGCAGTCGGGCGACGACTACGTGGCCCTGGCGGCTGCCGGACTGCTGGCGCTGCGGCAAGGCGATGCCGAGGCCGCCCGCACTGCGCTGCTCAAGGCACTAGTGATCGAGCCGCGATACGCCCGCGCACAGGTATGGCTGGCGGTGGCCGAATACACGCTGGGCGAACGCGCTGCAGCGCTGGACGCGCTGGACCGCGCCCGCCTGGCCGATGCGCGGGACCCGCTGCCCTGGCAGGTGGAGGCCATGCTGCGCAACGACAGCGGCGAGCCCGTGGCGGCCATGGCCGCCGCGCGCGAGGCGCTCACCCGGCTGCCCTACCTGAAGTCGCTCAACCCGCTGGCCTCGGACAGCCAGGGCTCGGCCAACCTGGGCAAGGCGCTGGGCGACTTCGGCATGGAGCACTGGGCACGGGCCTACGCCAGTGCGTCGTACTACCCGCTGTGGGCCGGCAGCCACTTTTTTCTGGCCGACCGGTACGAGAGCGACTTCAGCCGCCGCTCCGAGCTGTTCCAGGGCTACCTCACCGACCCCACCGTGTTTGGCGCCAGCGACAAGCGCGCGCCCCTGCTGCTGTCGGAAGGCCGCGAAACATCGGCGGGGGTGAGTGCCGAGCGCAACCCGCTGCGCCACAACGCCACGGCTGACATGGGCTACCGTGGGTTCGCTGCCAGCAGCGTGCCTGTGGCCTGGCTGGTGCGGGCCAACGACGTGCAGATGTGGCCCCGCGAAGGTCCCGTCGCCACGCAGTACCGCCTGTCATCGCCCGAAGTGGATCTGGCGCTGGGTGTGCGGCCCAACGAGAGCCTGTCGCTGTTCGCGCTGCACAGTGACACCACCTTGCGCTACCGCTTTCCGCAGGGGCTGGACTTTGGCAACGGCATCACCTTCACCGGCGGCGCCGAGACGCGCACCCGCCGCACCGACCTGGGCGCTGCGTGGCGCTGGTCGGCAGACAGCCAGACCTGGTTCAAGGTGCACAGCGGGCGCCAGACCTCCGGCCTGGTGCTGGACGATGCGCGCTGGGGCCCGCAGGACTACCGCTATGCCAGTGACGAGCATGGCCTGTTCCTGCGCCACACGGTGCTCTGGGGCGCGCACCGCCTGAGTGTGGGCTGGGAGCGCGTGGACCGGGACACCGTCAGCGCCATCTCCGACCCTGGCATCACCACACCGCGCACCAACGCCGAGCGCTACCACATGCCCTGGGTGGCGGGCGAATGGCGCAGCGGTGCCTGGACCTGGATGGCCGAGGCGTACTGGCCTCGGTTCACCACCCGGCAGCGCGACCGCTATGCAGACACGGCGACGGGGCAAGACCTGCTGCCCGCGCAGGACGACGGCGCGGCGCACCACCACCGGCTGCTGCCGCGCCTGGGCGCCAGCCTGCGCCTGGGCCAGGGCCGCGCACTGCATTGGGCCTGGCAGGAGAGCGTGCGGGCGCCCGGCACGCACACCCTGTCGCCCGTCGCCACGGGCGCTATTGCCGTGGACAACCAGTACCTGCTGGCAGGCAGCTACGCCCGCAAGCACGCGGTGCAACTGGACTGGGAGGCCAGCCCCACCACCTTCTGGGGTGCCAGCCTGTCGGGGCAGCGCATCAGCAACCTGGTGGCCGCCAACGGTCGCCTGTTTGCACAGAACACGGGTGCGCTGTTCGACAACGTGGCCACCATCGCGCCCGTGGTGCTCAATGCCCAGACCACGCTCAACACCTATGAGGAAACGCCCCTCTTCGGGCAGGGGCAGCTGGCGCAGGCCACGGTGTCTGTCAACCATTTGCTGGGTCCGCGCTGGAGCGTGCTGGGCAGCTACATCCACACCACATCGCGCAACACCGGGGCGGGTCTGGAGGGGCGTTGGCTGCCGGGCTTTGCGCGCCATGTGGTGCTGGGCCAGACCACGTGGCGGCACGAGGCGCGCAGCTTTTCGCTGCTGCGCCTGACCTGGCGCGGCATGCGCTACAGCGACGAGGCCAACACCGTGCAACGCGCCCCGGGCTGGAGCTTGGCCCTGGCCCATGGCTGGGAGTCGCAGGACCGGCGTTGGAGCTTCACCGGCACGGTGCAGACCGGGCTGCGCACCGGAGAGCGCCCCACGCTGTGGGCCCTGGTGCGGTACCGGGACTGAAGTGGCGCACAGTGTGCGGAGGGGGCCTTTACCGGCTGGTGGAAGGGCGCTTCAGGCCTTTTGGGTTGGTAGCGTTAGTGGAATATACCTGAGTAGCTATCAAAAACGTAGCTTCTTGGACATTGGAGGGAGTGAAAAAAAGCCCGCAGCCTTGCGGCTCGGGCTGTGTGCTTGGCACGGGGCGCGCCGCGTGCGTGGGGTGCGCGGGCTTATGCAGCAGCGGCTTCGGCCAGCGCCTGCAGGGCGGCCGTCACCTCGGCGGCGTCCACGCCGTCCACCGGTGCCAGGCGCGGGGCCAGAGTCTGCAGTGCTGCGCTGTCCTTTTGCAACTGGGCGATGGCTTGGCCGGCCTCCTTGGGGGCGTCAAAGCCCGTGCTCTGCAGCAGCAGGCGGCCGTCGGCGGCCACCAGCTTGAAGTAGAACTTGCCGTCGGCCTCGCGGTACTGCTTGAAAGCAGGCAGGGCGGTCTTGGCGGCCTTGGCCGGTTTGGCGGCCGTGCTGGCCTGCACCAGGCTGCGCAGGCCCACGGCGCTGCGCAGTTCGCGGATGAACGGCGTGGCCAGAGCGCGGGCGCGCTCGGCGCCAGCCAGCAGGGTCTGTTCGATGCGCGCAGGGTTGTGGATGAGTTCTTCGTACTGCGCGCGCATGGGGGCGATCACCTGGTCCACGCGCTCCAGCAGCAGGTGCTTGGCGTCGCCCCAGGCAATGCCGTCGGCATAGGCCTTGCGCAGGGCCTCGGTCTCTTCGGGCGTGGCAAAGGCCTGGTAGATCTGGAACAGGGCCGAGCCTTCGACCTCTTTGGCCTCGCCGGGCGCGCGCGAGTCGGTCAGGATGCCGCCGATGAGCTTCTGCAGCTGGGCACGCGAGCTGAACAGCGGGATGGTGTTGTCGTAGCTCTTGCTCATCTTGCGGCCGTCCAGCCCGGGCAGTGTGGCCACATGGTCGTCGATGGCCGCCTCGGGCAGCACAAAGTGCTCGCCGTACAGGTGGTTGAAGCTGGCCGCCATGTCGCGGGCCATCTCGATATGCTGGATCTGGTCGCGGCCCACCGGCACCTTGTGGGCCTTGAACATCAGAATGTCCGCGCCCATCAGCACCGGGTACATGAACAGGCCTGCGGTGACACCGTCGTCGTGCTCGCGCCCGGCGGCGGTGTTCTTGTCCACGCTGGCCTTGTAGGCGTGGGCACGGTTCAGCACGCCCTTGCCGGTCACGCAGGTCAGCAGCCAGGTCAGCTCGGGGATCTCTGGGATGTCGGACTGGCGGTAGAAGGTGACCTTTTCAGGGTTGAGCCCTGCGGCCAGCCAGCTGGCCGCGATCTCCAGCGTGGAGCGCTGGATGCGCACCGGGTCTTCGCACTTGATGAGCGCGTGGTAGTCGGCCAGAAAATAAAAGCTCTGCACGCCGGGGGTGAGACTGGCCGCCACCGACGGGCGGATGGAGCCGACGAAGTTGCCCAGGTGTGGGGTGCCGGTGGTGGTGATGCCGGTGAGAAAACGGGTGGTGCTCATGGGAAACAAAAACTCAGCAGATCAAATGAACAGGAAGTGGCGGGCTTCTGCTGCGCTCAGCGCAGCAAGGCCGTCAGCGGGGTGAGCAACAGGTTGATGGCGGTGTAACCCACGGCCATCAGGGGGCGCAGCCACAGCGTGCCCACCACCCCGGCGATCACCAGGCCCATCACGATGAAAAAGCCCCAGGGCTCGATGCGCGACACCATGTGCGCCTGCCGCCAGGGCAACAGGCCCACCAGGATGCGCCCGCCATCGAGCGGCGGCAGCGGAAACAGGTTGAAGGCCCACATCACCAGGTTGACCATGACCCCGGCGCGTGCCATTTCCAGGAAGAAGCGCTCCTCAATCCCTGTGCCCACCAGCACCACCAGCAGCACGGCCCAGGCGATGGCCTGGATGAAGTTGGACGCAGGCCCGGCCAGGGCCACCCACACCATGTGCTTCTTGGGGTTGCGCAGATTGCCGAAGTTGACCGGCACCGGCTTGGCATAGCCAAACAAAAAGGCGCCCGAGGTTGCAAAGTACAGCAGCAGCGGCATCAGGATGGTGCCGACCGGGTCGATGTGCTTGAAGGGGTTGAGGGTGATGCGCCCCATCATGTACGCGGTGTTGTCGCCAAAGTGGCGCGCCGCGTAGCCATGGGCCGCCTCGTGCACGGTGATGGCAAACAGCACCGGCAGGGCGTAGATCAGAACGGTTTGGATGAGATTGGAGGTGTCCACGCTGGGATTGTCTCAGACGCCCCGCTGTCCCCGGCATTGCCAGGGTGACCCGGCGGGTGTTCAGCCGCCCGGGGGCGGCTGCGTATTGTGGGTTGTACGTATGCCGACGGGTCTCCGGGCGGGGTGTTCGTTGTTAGCATCAACCTCTTGCCCGCAGCCCGTGCCAGTTTGTGCAAGTTCGTGCCTTTTGGCGCAGCGCTGCGCGGCGGCCCCTCCCACAACGACATACAACAGGCCTGGAGACATTTAAGCCATGTGGAACAACTTGAAGATCGGAACGCGCCTGTTGCTGGCGTTTGGCGGCCTCGCACTGGTCGTGCTGCTGCTGATGGTGATGGCGCTGTCCGGCATCGGCGGTGCCGAGCAGGCGCTGCAGGGCGCTACGCCCCCGGCCCAGGCGGCGCTGGCACAGTTGCAAAGTGCGCGCAACTGGGTTATCGGCTGCAGTGTGGTGGTGTTTGTGCTGGCCCTGGTGGCCACGCTCAGCCTGCGCGCCAGCATCGTGGCGCCGCTCAACCAGGCCATTCTGATTGCCGAAACGGTGGCGTCTGGCGACCTGAGCCAGGAGTTCAACTCCGACCTGGAGGGCGACTTTGGCCGCCTGCTGGGCGCGCTGGGCACCATGGAAGACACGCTGACCGACCTGGTGTCCCGCATCAAGCAAAGCACCGATTCCATCACCGCCTCTGCGGCAGACATTGACCACGGCAACACCGACCTGTCGCGCCGCGCGGAAGACCAGGTGTCGTCCCTGACCGAGACGGCGGCCAGCATGGAGCAGCTGACGGCCACCGTGCGCCAGAACGCCGAGCGCGCCCACTCGGCCAGCGGCCTGGCCGTGCAGGCGTCGGCGATTGCCGAGCAGGGTGGGTCGGTGGTGGGCGAGGTGGTGCAGACCATGCAGGCCATCAGCGGCAGCTCGCGCAAGATCGTGGACATCATCCAGGTCATCGAAGGCATCGCCTTCCAGACCAACATCCTGGCGCTCAATGCCGCTGTGGAGGCCGCCCGTGCTGGCGAGCAGGGCCGTGGCTTTGCCGTGGTGGCCAGCGAGGTGCGCAACCTGGCCCAGCGCAGCGCGGTGGCCGCGCGCGAGATCAAGGCGCTGATCAGCGCGTCGGTCGAACAGGTCGAAAGCGGCGCTGGTCAGGTGGGCAAGGCGGGCAAGACCATGGAAGAGATCGTCGGCGCCGTGGGCCAGGTCAGCGCGCTGCTGGGCGAAATCTCCACCGCCCTGCGCGAGCAGAGCGAAGCCATCAGCCATGTCAACGTGGCCGTTTCGCACATGGACGGCAGCACGCAGGAGACGGCCTCGCTGGTGCAGCATGCGGTGAGCACGGCGTCGGCCCTGTCGGCGCAGGCCCGCGACCTGGAGCAGGCGGTCGGAGCGTTCAAGCTCTGACGACGCTCTGAGCCGCCGCGCGGCTCTCCCCTCCAAGGCGCGTTACCGGCGGCAGGGCGAAGAGCGCTGGACGGCGGCGAATGTATCGGGCGGGGTGCCGCTCTTGCGGCGGGCTCTTTCAGCGGGCTTTTTTAAGGGGCTCTTACAGCCCCAGCGCCTGCAGGCTGCCCCGGCCTTCGCGCACCACCACCGGGTCGCCGCCGGTGCCCATGGGGGTCAGGTCCACCACCGTGGTGGGCTCCAGCGGGCAGGCCCCGGCATCCACGATGGCATCCACCAGCTTTTCGTAGCGCTCGCGGATTTCCTGCGGGTCGTTCAGGGGCTCGGTCTCGCCCGCTGGGATCAGCGTGGTGGCCAGCAGCGGGGCGCCGTGCAGCTCCAGCAGCAACTGCAGGCCCTTGCGGTCGGGCACCCGCAGGCCAATGGTCTTGCGCGAGGGGTGGCTCACGCGGCGGGGCACTTCCTTGGTGGCTTCGAGGATGAAGGTGTAGGGGCCCGGCGTGCCCAGCTTAAGCAGGCGGTACTGGCGGTTGTCCACCCGCGCATAGTTGGCCAGTTCCGACAGGTCGCGGCACAGCAGGGTGAGGTGGTGTTTTTCGTCCACCTGGCGGATGCGGCGCAGGCGGTCTACTGCGTCCTTGTCGTCCAGGTGGCAGACCAGCGCGTAGCTGGAGTCCGTGGGCACGGCCACGATGCCGCCCTTTTGCAGCAGCAGTGCGGCCTGCTTGAGCAGCCGAGGTTGCGGGTTGTCGGGATGGGCTTCGAAGTACTGGGCCATGGGGCGGGTTCTCAGTGATGCGTGGCGCTGAGTGTGGGGGCCTTGCCGGGCGGCAGGTCGTCCAGGGGGCGGCTGGCGCGGCTGCGGCAGCGCAAGGTCATCGCAAAATCCGGTCGGACAGCAGTTCCCAAACGGGGGTCAGTGCACCGGGCAGCAATGGGAGCGTGCCCAGGTCGGTGTGCGATTCGTCGGGGCTGTGGAAGTCGCTGCCGCGCGATGCGGCCAAGCCAAACTCCTGCGCCATGTCGGCATAGGTCACGTACTCGGCCGCACTGTGGCTGCCCGTGACGACCTCGACCGCCCGGCCACCGTGCTGCTTGAACTCGGAGAACAGTGCGAATTCTTCGTTGGCGCTGAACTTGTAGCGCGCGGGGTGAGCGATTACCGCCATGCCCCCCGCCTGCGTGATCCAGCGCACGGCGTCGCCCAGGCTGGCCCAGCGGTGGGGCACATAGCCGGGTTTGCCTTCGGTCAGGAACTTGCGAAACACCTCGGAGGTGTCTTTGCACACGCCGGTTTCGACCAGAAACCGCGCGAAATGGGTGCGCGAGATGAGGGCCGGGTTGCCCACAAACTGCAACGCGCCTTCGTAGGCGCCCTTGATGCCCACCTGGGCCAACTGGGCCGCCATCTCCTGTGCGCGTTCGCCTCGCCCGCCGCGTGTGGCGGCCAGGCCCTGGGCCAGCTGGGCGTCGTCGGGATCAAAGCCGAGGCCGACGATGTGGACGGTGGTGTCGGCAAAGGTGACCGAAATCTCGGTGCCGGTGAGGTACGCCATGCCCTGGGCCCGGGCAGCAGCAGCAGCGCGGTGCTGGCCGCCGATTTCGTCATGGTCCGTCAACGCCCACAGCTCGACCCCGTTGGCTTTGGCCCGCGCGGCCAGGTCTTCGGGCGTGAGGGTTCCGTCGGAAACGACGGAATGGCAGTGCAGGTCGGCGTTGAGGATGGAAGTCACCAGCCCATTTTAGGCTTTGCGCCGCCAGCGTGCCGGGGCGGGGCTGCCAGGCGCTGCAGCAGTGCTGGTACCGATGAGTATGCGGGTTTGTACCGATGGGTCCGAGGCCTGTTGAGGCAACGGGCTGGCGTAGGCTTACGGCCGACATTGGATGTAATCGAATGTTTCATGGTGGCGAACGGCCGACCAAGAAGAACGATCCACGAGGAAAAGAGCCATGCAATTTGACAATATCCGCGTCTCCCGCAAGCTGTGGGGCGCCTTTCTGGGGCTCATGATTGCCATGTTGCTGCTGTCTGCGTTTGCGCAGAACCGCGGCAACTCGTCGATGTCTGCGGCCATGGATGCCGTGGTCGAGATCGAGGCCCGCATCTCGGCTGCCGTGCGCTGGCGGGGTGCCACCGAGACCGCCGTCACCATGGTCATGGGCGGCGCGGTGACCACCGATTCCGTGTTGGCTGAGCAATACGGTGCCAAGGTCAAGGAGATCATTGGCAACATCAACAAGGTGCAGGAAGGCATCGTGGCGGCTGCCACCGCGCCCGAGGAAAAAGCCTCGCTCGACAAGGTGCTGGAGGCCCGCAAGGCCGTGCTGGCCGCCACCGCCAAGACCTGGGAGCTCAAGGGCGCGGGCGACGCTGTGGCCACCCAGCGCTATGCGGACGAGGAATTCGCCCCCCTGGTCACCAAGTACCTCAAGGCGCAGGACGACTTTGTGGCCACGCTCGAAAAGCGCCGCGACGTGATCCGCGCCGAAGCCACCCAGCGCCGCATTGAATACGCCATCACCGGCATCATCAGCTCCATGGTGCTGATGGCAGTCGGCCTGTTCCTGGCCTGGAAGCTGGTGCGCTCCATCACCCTGCCGCTGAACGAAGCGGTCGAGACCATCGATGCCATTGCAGCAGGCGATCTGACGCGCGAACTGCAATCCACCCGCAAGGACGAGTTTGGCCACATGCTGCGCTCGCTGTCGGCCATGTCGGCACGGCTGCGCGGGGTGGTGAGCGAAGTGCGCCAGGGGGTGGACTCGGTTTCGTCGGCGTCGGTGGAGATTGCCAACGGCAACCACGACCTGTCGGCGCGCACCGAACAGACCGCCTCCAACCTGGAAGAGACGGCAGCCAGCATGGAACAACTCACCGCCACCGTGAGCCAGTCGGCCGACACGGCCCGCCAGGCCAACCAGCTCGCTGGCACGGCCGCCCAAGCGGCAGCACGGGGCGGCGAAGTGGTGAGCCAGGTGGTCACCAGCATGCAGCAGATCACCGACAGCAGCCGCAAGATCAGCGACATCATCGGCACCATCGACGGCATTGCTTTCCAGACCAACATCCTGGCGCTGAACGCTGCGGTGGAAGCCGCCCGTGCGGGCGAGCAAGGCCGAGGCTTTGCGGTGGTGGCCAGCGAAGTGCGCAGCCTGGCGCAGCGCAGCGCCGAGGCCGCCAAGGAGATCAAGACCCTGATCAGCGCCAGCGTGGAGAACGTGGAATCGGGCTCGGCCCAGGTGGCACAGGCCGGGCAAAGCATGGAAGAGATCGTTGCCAGCGTGCAGCGCGTGAGCGACCTGATCGGCGAGATCACCGCCTCGGCCACCGAGCAGCGGGACGGCATCGCGCAGGTCAACCAGGCGGTCACGCACCTGGACCAGATGACACAACAGAACGCGGCGCTGGTGGAAGAATCCACGGCCGCAGCCGCCTCGATGCGCGACCAGGCGCAGCACCTGGCAGAGGTGGTGTCGGTGTTCAACGTGGGCGCGGTGGCGACCCGGGCGCCGGCAGCGGCGCCCCGCGCCGCAGCACCTGCCCCCGCACCACGGCCCGCCGTGGCCAAGGCAACGACCAGCGCGCCCCGCGTGGCATCGGCCGCTGCGCCGAAGGCCCCAGCGCCTGCCCCGGCGCGCCTGCCTGCAGCCAAGGCACCAGCCCCAGCGCCCGCAGCCAAGGCGGCTGCGCAGGGCAGCGATGATGATTGGGAAAGCTTCTAAATCGATAGCGGCCAGCGCATGACCATCAAGCGCTGGCAGCTATTTTTTTGGTCGGTATTCCGGCCGAATTGACAGCAAGGCAGCGCGAGCTGCCTTTTGTTTTGGTGCACCTTGAAAGGACTCTCCGATGCCCCTGGTCAACATCCGCCTAGCGCGCCGCGATGTGCCCACCACAGCCGCTCAGAAAGCCGCCTTGATTGCCGGCGTGACCCAGCTCATGCAGCAGGTGCTGGACAAGCGGCCGGAAAGTGTCACCGTCATCATCGACGAGTTGGATCTGCAGAACCTGTTTGAGGCATTTTCGGGGATCGCATTGGAGTGCAATCGGGAGGAGTGGATGCTTCGGATGCGCCGCGTGGGCTCGTGCCCATGCAAGCAGCCGGGGCGTTCAATCGCCCGATTTCACTCCAACCCTTCGGGCAAGTGCCTTGCCGGGCGGTCTGCGGCGTTGCGGTTCTTGCCAATAGCATGGGCTATTGGCAGCGCACCGCGCCTAGCATCCCATCCCGGCAAGGGACTTGTGCGACCCCGAAAATGCCTCAAACAGGTTCTCGTAATTGGGGCCAAGGCGGCGAGCCAGTAACGGTGATCCGCCAGCGAAGCAGGGGGCCCATGCAGGCTTGAGCCGTGGCGCGCTAGACCTGCGCACCTTCGACCAAAAACTGCACCTTGCGCTCGCCCTTCCACTCGTTCACATCCAGGCGGAAGGCCAGCAGCACCCGGGCGGGCAGCTGCTCGGTGTGACCGAACCAGATGGCGTCCACGGGGTTGCCCTGGTGGATGAGCTTGAGCGACAGGTGGTTCTTGGCCTCACCCACCAGGCGCTGGCTCACGATCTGCACCTCTTCACTGAAGGTGGGCGGCGCAAAGCCCTGGCCCCAGACCTCGCGGTGCAGGGTGTCCACGATGTCGGCGCGGCAGTATTCCGGGGCCAGCGGGCCATCGGTTTCGATGCGGCGGGTGAGGGTGGCGGCGTCCAGCCATTCTTGCGCCACCTGGGCAAAGGCCTGCTCAAACACGTCGAACGATTCCTCGGCCACGGTGCAGCCTGCCGCCATGGCGTGGCCGCCAAACTTCAGGATCACGCCCGGGTGGCGCTTGGCCACCAGGTCCAGCGCGTCGCGCAGGTGAAAGCCGGGGATGGAGCGGCCCGAGCCCTTGAGCTCGTGCTCTTTGCCCGGCGCGCTGCTGGCTGCAAACACGAACGTGGGGCGGTGCAGCTTGTCCTTGATGCGGCTGGCCACGATGCCGACCACGCCTTCGTGAAAGTCGGGGTCGAACACGCTGATGGCGGGCGGGGGCTCCTCGCTCTCGTCAAACAGGCTCTCGGCCATCAGCATGGCCTGTTCGCGCATGCCGCTTTCAATGTCACGGCGCTCGCGGTTGATGCCGTCCAGTGTGGCGGCCAGCTCGGCAGCGCGGCCTGTATCGTCGGTCAGCAGGCATTCGATGCCCAGCGTCATGTCGGCCAGGCGGCCCGCAGCGTTGATGCGCGGGCCCAGGGCAAAGCCAAAGTCGAAGGTGGTGGCCACGGGCGCCTTGCGGCCGGCGGCGTGGAACAGTGCGGCGATGCCCGCGGGCATCTGCCCCGCGCGGATGCGCTTGAGGCCCTGGGCGACCAGGCGGCGGTTGTTGGCGTCGAGCTTGACCACGTCGGCCACTGTGCCCAGCGCCACCAGGGTGAGCAAGGGGTCGAGCTTGGGTTGCGTGGCGGCGTCAAACACGCCACGCGCACGCAGCTCGGCACGCAGGGCCAGCAGCACATAAAACATCACGCCCACCCCGGCCATGGACTTGCTCTCGAACGGGCAGCCGGGCTGGTTGGGGTTGACGATGGCGTCCGCCGCAGGCAGCTCGGTGCCGGGCAGGTGGTGGTCGGTCACCAGCACCTGCAGGCCCAGCGCCTTGGCCTCGGCCACGCCGTCCACGCTGGCGATGCCGTTGTCCACGGTGATGAGCATGTCGGCACCCCGCTCGGCCACGCGGCGGGCGATCGAGGCGGTGAGGCCGTAGCCGTCGGTCACGCGGTCGGGCACCAGGTAGTCCACGTTCTGGGCGCCCAGCAGCCGCAGGCCGCGCACACCCACGGCGCAGGCGGTGGCGCCGTCGCAGTCGTAGTCGGCCACGATGATGAGCCGTTGGTTCTGCGCCATGGCATCGGCCAGCAGGCGTGCGGCGGCGTCAATGCCCTTCAAGCCCTGGTCGCCACTGGGCGGCAGCAGGCGGCCCAGGCCATCGTCCAGCTCGTCCTTGGCCCGCACACCGCGCGCGGCGTACAGGCGCGCCAGCAGCGGGTGCACGCCGGCCTGCTCCAGCGCCCAGGCGGCGCGGGGCGGAATGTCTCTTGCTATTATTTTCATAGCTGCACCAGCATGTTCGACCAGCGCATGGGGCGGAAAAGACCTTGAAACCGCTGCACAAGGCTGCGCGGAGCGGTGTGGAAGCCCAGCGCATTGCGTTCGCCGCACAGGGTCAACTGCACGGGCGAGCCGCTTTCAGCCTGGCGCAGCAGGTCGGCCACGGGGCCGGCGTCCAGCGCGGCCCAGGCACTGGCCCAGGCGCGCCAGTCGTCGCGCAAGGCGGCGTCCCGCAGAGTGGTGGGCATGTGGGGCGGTGGGGTGGATGGGGTGGCGGGCGGTGGACCAGCCAGTGCGCCCGTGCCGTGCACCCAGAACGAGTTGACGACCGGCAGCCCCTGCGCAGAGCGCTCCTCGTTGAAGGCGTGGGTGTACAGCAGCATCTGCATTTCGCTGTGCAGGCGGTGCAGGGTGCGGGCCTGTTTGGCATCGGGCATCCAGGCGCGCACGTCGCGCAGCAGCACGCGCTCCAGCGACGCGGTGGCCAGGTCGGCAAACAGCGGCCCGCTGGCCAGCCAGCGCGTGGGCTGGTCGTAGTGCAGGGTGATGCCGTCCTCGGCAAACCAGGGCGCCACGATGGCCAGCAGCGCGCGGGATGCAGCTTCATCCAGGCCCAGTTGCGCCGGGTCGCGCAGCGTGACGTGGTCGGTGCTGACCTGCCACTGGCAGGGGGTGACGAAGGCCCAGGCCTCGCCGTGGGTGGTCAGACCTTGCTGGTGGCAGTGCCAGGCCGCCCAGGGGATGCGGCCGTCCTGCGCGGGCAGGCCCAGGGCGCGGGCCAGGGCGCGTTCATGGGGGGCTGAGAAGCTGGTTTCTTCGCCGGTGTCGCTGTGTTCGGGGCGGGGGCTGAGCCGGGCCAGCAGCCGGTCCAGGTGGGGCAGGGCCAGGCCCTGTTGGGCTTGCTGGCATCCCGGCGAGGCGCTGGCGGCGTAGGGAATGAGCAAATGGGTGGTGTCCGACATCCCTCTATTGTCCGGGATGCCACAATCTGCCCCGCCTGTGGCGCGCATTCCGCACCGCGCAGGCCCTTCTTCCCATATCCATGCAAATTCCCTACGAACTGGCCCTGGGCTGGCGCTACACCCGCGCGGGCCGCGCCACGCGGCGCAATGGCTTCATCTCGTTCATCTCGGGCGTGTCCATGCTGGGCATCGCGCTGGGGGTGGCGGCGCTGATCATCGTGCTGTCGGTGATGAACGGCTTTCAGAAGGACGTGCGCGACCGCATGCTCAGCGTGGTCTCGCACATCGAGATCTTTGCGCCCCTGGGGGCCGCACTGCCCGACCCGGCGCTCACCCTGGCCGAGGCCAAGAAGAACCCGAATGTGATCGGGGCTGCACCTTTTGTGGCGGCCCAGGCCCTGCTGGCGCGTGGCGAAGACATGAAGGGGGCGCTGGTGCGCGGCATTGACCCGGCCCTGGAGGGCGCGGTGACCGATCTGGCCGCCACCAACGAGAAGACGCTGAACCTGCTGGTGCCCGGCGAGTTCCGCGTGGTGCTGGGGGGCGAGCTGGCCCGTGCCCTGGGCGTGCGGGTGGGCGACCCGGTGACGCTGATTGCGCCCGCCGGCCAGGTGACGCCGGCTGGTGTGGTGCCACGCCTCAAGCAGATGACGGTGGCGGGCACGTTTGACTCCGGCCACTACGAATATGACTCGGCCCTGGTGCTGCTGCACCATGAGGACGCGCAGCGCATCTTCCGCCTGGAAGGCCCCACGGGCGTGCGCCTGAAGCTCAAGGACCTGCACCAGGCCCGCGAAGTGGCGCAGCAACTGGCGCAGTCCCTGAGCGGGCAGTTGCTGATCCGCGACTGGACGCAGCAAAACCGCACCTGGTTCGCCGCGGTGCAGCTGGAAAAACGCATGATGTTCATCATCCTCACGCTCATCGTGGCGGTGGCCGCATTCAACCTGGTCTCCACCCTGGTGATGACGGTGACCGACAAGCGCGCCGACATCGCCATCCTGCGCACGCTGGGCGCCAGCCCCAAAAGCATCATGGGCATCTTTGTGGTGCAGGGCGCGATGGTGGGCGTGATCGGCACGCTGGTCGGCCTGTTGCTGGGCCTTGGCATCGCGTTCAACATCGACGTGATCGTGCCGGCCATCGAGCGCGCGCTGAACGCGAGCTTTTTGCCCAAGGACATCTACCTCATCAGCAAGATGCCCAGCGAGCCGCAGAGCAGCGACATCGTGCCCATCGCCGTCATCTCGCTGGTGCTGGCCTTTGTGGCCACCCTGTACCCCAGCTGGCGCGCCAGCCGTGTGAACCCTGCCGAGGCGCTGCGTTATGAGTAATCCCACCTCCCACAACAATAAAAACAACGCTCACCCGGTGGTGCTGGGAGCCAAGGGCCTGACCAAACGCTTTACCGAAGGCCGCCTGGATGTGACCGTGCTCAAGGGCGTGGACCTGCAGATCCATGCGGGCGAAACGCTGGCCATTGTGGGTGCCTCGGGCTCGGGCAAGAGCACCTTGCTGCACCTGCTGGGCGGGCTGGACGCACCCACGGCGGGCACCGTGCGCCTGAAGGGCGAGGAAATGTCGTCGCTGTCGGCAGAGCGCCAGGGGCAGTTGCGCAACCAGCACCTGGGCTTTATCTACCAGTTTCACCATCTGCTGCCGGAGTTCAGTGCGCTGGACAACGTGGCGATGCCGCTGCGCATTCGCCGTCTGCCGTTGGCGCAGTGCCATGCGGAGGCGGAGCGGGTGCTGGCGTCGGTCGGCTTGAAGGAGCGGCTGATGCACCGGCCGGCCGAGCTGTCGGGTGGTGAGCGCCAGCGGGTGGCGATTGCGCGGGCGTTGGTGACGCGGCCGGCTTGCGTGCTGGCGGATGAGCCTACGGGCAATCTGGACCGGAGTACGGCTGACGGGGTTTTTGACTTGATGCTGCAGTTGGCGCGGGATCAGGGGACGGCGTTTGTGATGGTGACGCACGATGAGTCGCTGGCGGCGCGGTGTGACCGTGTGATGCGGTTGGTGTCTGGGGTTTTGGGGTGATTTTGGGCTCTTCTAGCGAATGCTAGTGACACTTTGATTTCCCATGGCCGCACCCAGCACCATCGCGGGCCGCAGCCCCGCGGAGCCTGATCGGTCCAGCATCCTGAACCAGCCCAGATACGAATCAAGGTATTTCGTTGCAACGCCCTTGAAGTGCTGCATCTACCCGCGCAGCCTGCTGACATAGGCATTGACGTTCTGGACATGCCAGGGGCCTCT